>NZ_KB913013.1:1843693-2143693 GCF_000383955.1 Rudanella lutea DSM 19387
TACATGCGGAGAGCCAGTGTTGGTAAAGCTGTATTCGGTCCCCAGATCAATACCGGCCACGTTGGTCATCCGCAACGACACCAGTCCCTCGGTTACGGTGGCTTCGTGTTCGCCATCCACGGCCATAAAGCGGGTATGCTCTGTAAACAGACCCAGGTCGTGCGCAAACCGAACAATACAACGCCCACCATTGCCACACATGCTCCCCTCGGCCCCGTCGGCATTGAAATAAACCATTCTAAAATCCAGTTCAGGATGATTTTGGAGCAGAATCAAGCCATCGCCCCCGATACCAAACCGGCGGTCGCACAAGCGGGCTACCAAAGCCTGATCGTGCTGAGGAAAGGTTTCGGCCCGGTCGTCGATCAAGACAAAATCATTGCCGGTACCCTGATATTTAAAGAAATGCATGGCTTCTGAACGGGGTTAGCAGCCGGACGCTGCAAGAGCAACCGGAAAGAGAGAAAACAACAAAAGTCTCAGCCTACCTACGCCAGAAAATGGGGGCGGAAGCACGCTGAGACCTTTGCTCAAATACAGGGGTGTAATTACGCTTTTGCTTTCCGCTCTTTCACACGGGCAGCCTTACCCTGGCGACCACGGAGGTAGAACAGACGGGCGCGCCGTACTTTACCCAGACGCAGTACTTCTACTTTGTCGATGTTTGGCGACAGTACGGGGAAGATACGCTCCACACCGATACCGTTTGAGATTTTACGAACGGTGAACGTTTCGCCGTTGGTGTTTGGGTTACGGCGTTGAATGACCGTACCCTGGAACACCTGAATACGCTCTTTATTGCCTTCGCGGATTTTAACGTGCACATTGACCGTGTCGCCTGCCCGGAAGGTAGGCATATCAGCCCGACGCTGTGCGTTGTCGGCTTCCACTAATTTAATCAGGTCATTCATGACTGTAGTGTATCGTCAGCTAAGTTAATGCGAACACAAGGTTGCGAGCACCACGCTTGCAGCGCCTTGATGTTGTAAAATGAGCCGCAAAGATAAGGATAAATTAAGCACGGTAAAAGCTTCCTCTGCTAATTTATTGAGCAACTGCTGCATAAGTCGCCATTGAGTCGGAATGATTGGGCGATTACAGAGTTTTTACCTAATTCGCGTTGCAAGAATAAATAGGAACACGGATTAATGAGATTCAACGCCCTGAAACAGATTTTACCCTGATTATCCATTTTAATCTGTTCAACCCGTTTCACCCGTGTTTCTATCCAAAGCCAACTATGAAAATCCTGAACGTTAACCAAATCCGCGAACTCGACCAGTACACCATTCAGCACGAGCCCATTGCCCCCATCAATCTGATGGAACGCGCTTCTGAAGCGTTTGCCGACTGGTTTGTGGCGAAGTTTCCGGCCACGCGCCCCGTCAAGATTTTCTGCGGTTTGGGTAACAACGGGGGCGATGGCATGGCCGTGGCCCGTATGCTGCTTCAGCTCGACTATAATGTGGAGGTAAACGTAGTTCGGTACGCGCCCCGCGAATCTGACGACTGCGCCCACAATCACCGCCGACTTAAGCTGCTCACCAATCCGAACTACATCGAGAAACCACAGGACATACCGGCACTGCGGCATAACGAGATTGTGATCGACGCCATTTTGGGTTCGGGGTTATCGCGGCCTACCGAAGGTATCGTCAGGACCGTGATCGAGGCCATCAACCGGTCGCCGGCAATGGTGATCTCCATCGACATTGCCAGTGGTTTGTACCCCGACCGGCCCAATCAGCCCGGCGATGTCATTATCGAACCCGACCATACGCTTACGTTTCAGCTACCCAAGCTGGCGTTTATGCTCCCCAAAAACAGCCGTTACGTGGGCGATTGGCAGGTGCTCGACATTCGGCTGAGCCGACGCTACATTGATCAGACGCGCACACTATACTACTATACCAACCCCGAAGAAGCCCGCCTGCTCCTGCGCACCCGCGACCGGTTTTCGCACAAGGGAACGTTTGGGCACGCACTGCTTCTGGCCGGCAGTTACGGTAAAATTGGAGCCGCCCTGCTGGCAAGCCGGGCCTGTTTGCGGTCGGGGGTGGGCCTACTCACGGTTCAGACACCCCGCTGCGGATACGATATTCTGCAAACGAACGTGCCTGAGGCCATGTGCCGACCCGATCAGCATGAGCACGTTCTGACGGGTATGAGCGACATTTCGGGCCCCGATTTTAGCGAGTACTCAGCCGTGGGCGTGGGACCTGGTATTGGACAAAGCCCCGAAACCGTTTCGATGCTTCGGGGGCTGTTACAATCGCTCCGCAAACCGGCCGTTTTTGATGCCGACGCTCTGAACATTCTGGCCAAAAACCGGGATTTGCTCGGTCTACTGCCCGAACGTAGTATTCTGACCCCACACCCCAAAGAGTTTGAGCGGCTCACCCAACGTTGGGAAAACGACTACGATAAGCTCGAAATTTTGCAGGACTTTGCCCGCCGGTACGACGTGGTAGTGGTGCTAAAAGGAGCCCATACGGCCATTGCCACCCCCGAGGGTGAAGTACATTTCAACTCGACCGGCAATCCGGGGCTGAGTACTGGTGGTACAGGCGACGTACTAACGGGCGTGATTACGGCCCTGCTGGCGCAAGGGTACGACCCGGTTGAAGCTTCCGTATTAGGCGTGTATAGTCATGGTTTAGCGGGCGATACCGCAGCAGCTCACCGCGGACAAATTGGCCTCACCGCTACCGATGTCATTGAACATCTGCGGTGGAATATGTAGAAAACCGTGGGCAAAAACTGCACAAAAGTGTGGATTTTTATACCCAATCTAAGTTGCTCATTGCTGAACAAAACCGTGAAATTTAACCGCAGGATACGTAGTAATACGTATTCCGTAAAACCCGTACTAATGCGCTAAAAGTCTCGCCGAGATGGTATGAAATTTGCGACATCCATAACATACTCATCTCAAAATAGACAGTGCATATGGCAAACCTCACCACTAAACCACTACGTACCAATCGTTCGACGCGTAAAATGCAAACGGGTATGGACCAGACTATGGCGCTGGGAGGCCTAACCTTCGCTTTATTTACCTACATCGTTTATCACTTTGTTTATCCCTTGATTTCGAAGGGGTTGCTCTGGTAATAACTCCCTTCTATCTATACACCCATGAAAAAGCCCGCTTTTGCGGGCTTTTTTGATTTGGGAGGTACCATCAGACTTTACGAAAGAGCTTGATACGTCAGATAGGCGGCCCCATAGGCCAGTAGCATCATGTACACCAGTTGCACGGCAGGCCACTTCCAGCTTTTGGTCTCGTGCAGGGTTGCGGCCAGCGTACTCATACACATCATGGCGAATACGTAAAAAATGAGCAGCGACCACGCCAGCGCTTCGGTGTACATTGGTCCGCCGGTGGTCGGGTTCCGCTCGGCTTTGAGCCGCTCCCGAATCGTGACTCCTTCTTCATCGCCCCCATCCCCAATGCTGTAGATAGTTGCCATGGTACCCACAAACACCTCACGGGCAGCAAACGAACTGAGCAGGGCAATCCCGATTTTCCAATCGTAGCCTAACGGCCGGATGGCGGGTTCGATAAAGTGCCCAAACCGACCCGCATACGAGGCTTCGAGCCGCTCAGAGGCCACCCGATTGTCGAGTTCAGCGGCTTCTACACCCACCGACTGCGCCCGTACCCGATCTTCGGCCTGCTGCATGGAGTCGCCGGGACCATAATTAGCCAGCACCCAGAGTACAATCGAGATAGCCAGAATGACGCGCCCGGCCTCCCATACAAATGAGCGGACGCTCTCCCAAACCGTCAGACCCACGTGGTTCCAGCGGGGCAGCTTGAACGTAGGTAGCTCCATGATAAAAAAGCTACGCTCTTTCGTTTTCAGGATCAGCTTGAGTACATAAGCCGCTATGAGGGCACTCAACAGGCCCAGCAGGTACAGGCCCATCAGTGCCAGCCCTTGCAGGTTAAACAGACCCAGCACCCGCTCATTGGGCACTACGAGGGCAATGAGAATCGTATAAATAGGCAAACGCGCCGAGCAACTCATAAGGGGCGTTACCAGAATAGTAATAAGCCGATCGCGCCGGGTGCCAATACTGCGCGTGGCCATAATGGCGGGTACCGCGCAGGCCACCCCCGAGATAAGGGGCACTACACTCCGGCCGTTGAGCCCAAACTTGCGCATGATCCGGTCCATGATAACCATAACCCGCGCCATATAGCCCGATTCTTCGAGCAGGGCCACCAGCAGGAACAAAAACCCGATTTGCGGGATAAATACCAGAATGCCGCCAATACCCGCCAGAATCCCGTCGGTGAGCAGGTCAGTTAGAGGGCCCGGCGGCAGTGTTTCTTTAAGCGTACCATTGAGCCAGGCAACGCCTTCGTCGATGAAGTCCTGCAAGGGAGTGGCCCAGGCAAAAATGGCCTGGAAAATAAGAAGCATAATCAGCCCAAACAGCGCATACCCCCAAACCGGATGCAGCAACACCCGGTCGAGCTTCTGGCTCCAGGTGAGTTGACCATCGGTTTTCTGTTGGGTAACGGCTTCTGTCAGCAGAGCCGCAATGCGTTTGTAGCGCGTGATGGTTTCGTTGGCCTGAAACTTAATCTCACTAAAGTCGTGCCGGGCGATAAGTGCATCGAGACCCTGCCGCTGTTCGGTACCGAGAAACGAAAACCCGTCGTGCTGAATCAGATATTGTAAGGCCAGATAGTTGTTATCGAGCTTGTACTGTTCACGCGTTTCGCCGATCAGATCCGGGATTTCTTCAGCCGGATCATAGAAGAGTTTGGCCGGCAGCGTTGGCTGCTGCAATTGCACCTGAACCGCCTTGCGCACCTGATCGAGACCCTCGCCGGTGCGGGCGTTGATCCGAATCACGGGTACGCCCAACCGCATAGCGAGCCGGGCTCCATTAACCTCTTTGCCCTCGTCACGGGCCACATCGAGCATGTTCAGGGCCAGAATGGTCGGTACACCCAAATCGGCAATCTGGGTAAACAGGAGCAGATTTCGGTGCAGGTTAGACGCATCGACCACCACAATAGCGACATCCGGGTAGTCGGGATGCGCCGGATTGGCCAGGATATCGGTTACGAGTTGCTCGTCTAATGACTTGGGGTAGATAGAGTAAACACCCGGAAGATCGACGATGGTGGCCGTAGTTTGGGCATCGAGGGGCCAGGTACCGGATTTCTTATCGACGGTAACACCGGGGAAGTTTCCGGTTTTCTGGCGTAGGCCGGTCAACTGATTAAACAGCGACGACTTACCGGCATTAGGGTTGCCCACAAGGGCTATTACGGGGGGACGCAAAGTAGTTACAGTTTACAGTTTACAGTTTGCAGTTCACAGTTTGCAGTTCTGACTATGCCATTGGGTCTCTACAACTGTAAACTGAAAACAGCAAACTGAAAACTACTCAACGAGGATAGTAGCAGCCTCGGACCGACGCATGGACAGGCAGTACCCGGCTACGTTGAGGCAGATCGGGTCGCCGAGTGGAGCCTTGCAGTGCAGACACACCTCGGCACCGGGCAGGCAACCCATTTCGAGGAGTTTGAGCGACATCAACTGGTCATTGAACGACTGGATGGTGGCCCGCTCGCCAATTTTCAGATCAGCAACACTGCGCTTGCTCATAAGAGTGGTGCCGCGTCGAAACGGCCAAAACTATTTAGATTCAGTTTAATTAACGCAAGTTTACAACGGAAAGTTTGTCTGTGCAAGCCACAACTCAAAGTTTAGGTCTGATGCGCCGGGCAGGCGGGTTGGCAGTTGGCTCTGCATTACCGGGAGGGGCTTTGTTACGGTCCTCATCGGCCCCCGAAACATTGTCTACTTTACCCTGCAACTTCACCGTCTAAGCCGTAACTTTGCAACCCGATTGTTTAGGTATGTCAGAATCGATGCGGCAGATAGGTGCCCTGATGCGTAAAGAGTTTGTGCTGGAGTGGCGGCAACGCTACGCCCTCAATGGTATGCTTCTGTACATTGTGGGGGCCGTGTTTGTGTGCTACCTCAGCTTCAACGCCCGCCGGGGGCAGCTGACGCCCATTGTCTGGAACACCGTTTTCTGGATTATCCTGCTGTTTTCGGCGATCAATGCGGTAGCCAAAAGCTTTGTGCAGGAACGCGCCGGTCGGCTGCTGTACTACTACACAGTGGCCAGTCCGCTCCAGATCATTGTTTCCAAGATTCTGTACAACACCGTACTGATGCTGGTGCTGGCCGGGCTGGGGTTTGTAACCTACGCCTTTGTGCTTGGTAATCCAGTGCAGGATATTCCGCTGTACCTGCTGAGTCTGCTGCTGGGGGCCGTAGGGTTTGCCGGTTCGCTCACGCTCGTAGCGGGTATTGCTTCGAAAGCCGAGAACTCGGCCACCCTAATGGCCATACTGAGCTTTCCGGTTATTCTGCCCCTGTTGCTTATGCTACTGCGGATTTCGAAAAGCGCCCTTGATGGGCTCGACCGAAGTCTAAGCAGCGACGAGATTATTACCCTGCTGGCCATCGACGCCATTGTGCTGGTGCTTTCGGGCTTGTTGTTTCCGTTTATATGGCGGAGCTAAACATAGTTTTCAGTGTACAGTTTGCGGTTTACAGTTCGCTTGCGCGTCTGCTAGCCCAACTGAAAACTGAAGACCGTAAACTGTAAACTTATGAGAAAAAACTGGTGGAAGGGCGTTGCTGTCCTGCTTCTAACGTACGTAGTATTCTGGGGATTACTCGGCCCGACTCCGCGTCAGCCGATTCTGAACGAAAGCATCCGAAATGTGTATTTCCACGTTCCCCTCTGGTTTGGCATGGTCATTCTGCTGCTGACAGCGGCCATTTTCTCCGGGCGTTACCTGCGCTCGGGCAACCCTGAGCACGACCGCGTAGCCGTCGAGTTTACCAATACCGCACTGGTGTTTGGCCTGTTGGGCTGCCTGACAGGCTCTATCTGGGCCAACTTTACTTGGGGCGAGCCCTGGCCCAACGACCCTAAACTCAACAGTGTGGCCGTGGGTATGCTGCTCTATCTGGCTTACGTGATTCTGCGCGGCTCGTTCGATGATGAGCAGCGCCGGGCCCGCATCTCGTCGGTGTACAACATCTTTGCCTTTGCCGTGTTCATTCCGCTTATTTTCATTGTGCCCCGCCTGACCGATTCGCTGCACCCCGGCAATGGCGGCAACCCCGCTTTTGGGCAGTACGATATGGACAATCAGATGCGTATGGTGTTTTATCCGGCCGTGATTGGGTTTACACTGCTCGGCGTCTGGATTACCGAAATCCGGGTTCGCACCCGGCGAATTGAGGCCTATCTGGAGGAATGATTCAGCCGGTTTTGCTGTTATAAAGCCGACCCACGTTTAAGTACTCGGACAGAATTAAATGTAAAATGAATAGTGTAAGATGTACAATGAGATGGCTGATTATCAGCAGGTAATTCAATTATACATTTTACATTGTTCATTCACTTATCTCAATTATTGCTTAGTTAAGTCAATGTTCCGGCTCGGCCGGGGCTTCCAAAACATACTTTCATGAATGTACTTCTTTCTCTTTCGCTGGCGTTGAATGGTTGGTTTCAACAGCCCGATTCGGTTGAAATGGCCGATGGGCTCCGGGCCGACGGCAAAATCTGGGTGGTTGTGCTCGTTATCGCCGTGGTTTTTGCCGGTCTGATTACGTATCTGGTCCGGCTGGATCGGCAACTGGGTCGTGTAGAAAAAGAAGTACAACGCAAAAGGCTGGACAAGAAGCCGCTTGATGCTTAATTTTATCTCCGTAACACACTGAATTGCAAACATGAAACTGACACATATTCTCGGAATCATTGTGATTGCCATTGCCATTGGCATCATCGTTTCAACGGCCGGTGACGCCAGTGTTTATACCACCTTCACCAAGGCCGAAGCCATGGCCAAAGAAGGTAATGGCGACATGGTACACGTGGTTGGTAAGCTGCCCAAAGATGGTAGCGGCCGCATCACGGATATGCTGTACAACCCCCAGATCGACCCGAATCATTTTGAGTTTACCCTCGTGGATAACGAGAACAATGCCCGCCGGGTGGTGTACAATAGCCCTAAGCCGCAGGACTTTGACCGTTCGGAGCAGATTGTGGTGATCGGCGCTGTAGAAGGCAACCATTTTCAGTGCAACAAAATCCTGCTGAAGTGCCCCTCGAAGTATCAGGATGGCAAGTTGGAAACAACGGAACACGAAGCAAAAACGGCAAAGCTATGAGCGTTCAGGAAATTGAGACCGCGATTAGCCAACTAAGCGATCAGGAAAAGTGGCAGCTATCTGATTGGTTCACTGAATACATGAATCAGCAGTGGGATAAGCAGCTTGAAGAAGACGCCATAACGGGTCGCCTGGATGATTTAATCCGTGGCGCTAAGGAAGATATTCGTAAAGGTGATTTTAAGCCTTTATGAACTACAGAGCGACGGGTAAATTCTGGAAATGCTATTTCGATTTGCCAGAAGCTATTCAAGAGTTAGCAGATAAGAACTTTGCGTTATTAAAAGCTGACCCGGAGCACCCTTCTTTGCACTTTAAAGAAATAAAAGGCCGTGATGGTTTATGGTCAGCCCGGGTGGGCGATCACTACCGGGCACTTGGGCTTTTAGAGGGTGATGATATGTATTGGTTCTGGATTGGTCATCACTCAACGTATAACAACCTCATTAAGCGGTTATGATTCACGAAACCATCGGCCAGGTTGGCCACTTTTTTGTAATTCTGTCGTTTGTGACGGCGTTGGTGGCTACGGTCGCCTACCTGCTCTCGGCACTTGGCAAAGGACAGGCGCTTCAGGCCGAAGCCGTATCCGAACCCGAACTGGCCTACGCAGGCGAAACAAGCCGGAGTAGCGTGGCTACCAAACGGCCTAAACAGGCGAATGCGGGCAAAGCTACCCTACCCGCCCGCGACGATTGGCGCTCGCTCGCCCGCTGGGCTTTCTATATACACGGTGCGGCCATTGTGGGGGTCATTGTGTGCCTGTACTACATTGTGTACAACCACTATTTTGAGTACCACTACGCCTGGAGTCACTCGTCGCTGGCGTTGCCGGTGCAGTACATGATCTCGTGTTTTTGGGAAGGTCAGGAAGGTAGCTTTTTGCTGTGGCTGTTCTGGAATGCGTTTCTGGGCGTTATCCTGATCAACACCAACAAGCAGTGGGAAGCCCCCATGATGACCGTGTTTGCGTTAGTACAGGCGTTTTTGGCGTCTATGATTCTGGGCGTTGTATTCGGCGGTGCATTCAAGATTGGCAGCTCGCCGTTTCTGCTCCTGCGCGAAGCTATGCCCGATACCCCCATCTTCGCTACCGATCCTAACTTTGTTCCGAAAGATGGCAACGGCCTGAACCCCCTGCTCCAGAACTACTGGATGGTGATTCACCCGCCAACCCTGTTTCTGGGCTATGCGCTGACACTCGTCCCCTTCGCTTACTGTATTGCCGGTTTGTGGCGCAACCAACCTCTTGAATGGATTCGCCCGGCTTTGCCCTGGACGCTTGTTGGCGGCCTGATTCTGGGCGTTGGTATCATGATGGGTGGCTACTGGGCCTACGAAACCCTCAACTTTGGAGGCTACTGGAACTGGGACCCCGTCGAAAACTCGGTGTACGTACCGTGGCTCGTGCTCGTGGCCAGTCTGCACACTATGCTTATTGCCCGGAAAAGCTCGATTGGCCTGAAAACAACCGTCATTCTGACCATCTCGACGTTCCTGCTCATTCTGTATTCAACCTTCCTCACCCGTAGCGGTATTCTGGGCAATGCCTCGGTGCACTCGTTTACCGACCTCGGCCTGTCGGGGCAGTTGCTGGTGTACATGCTGGTATTTGTGGTGGGTGCTGTGCTGATTATGGCCCGGAAATGGAAGGTAATGCCAACCGACGCCGAAGAAGCCTCTATTTACACCAAGGAATTCTGGCTGTTTATTGGTGCTACCACGCTTACACTGGCGGCTTTCCAGGTAATTGCCACCACGTCGATTCCGGTGTACAATAAGATCATGGAAGGGTTTGGGATCATCTCGAACCTGGCCCTCCCCGCCGATCAAATCGCCCACTACAACAAGTTTCAGGTCTGGTTCTTCATCATCATTGCTGTGCTCACCGGTGTGGGGCAGTACCTATGGTGGCGTAAAGTAGAAGGCCGCAACTGGACAGCCCTGACTACGCCCGGTATCATCACGTTGTTGCTGAGCGCCGGTATCATTGTGGTCGCCAAGATGTCGAACCCGATTTACATTGTTCTGACGGTGGCCTCGGTGTTTGCGCTGGTCACCAACGGCACTGTACTCTGGGGCATTATCCGGGGCAATTACCGCCTGTCGGGCGGGGCGGTGGCGCACATCGGTATGGCACTTATGCTCATCGGAATTTTATTCTCGGCGGGCTACTCGAAAGTTATTTCGATTAACAACAGCGGCATTCCGATCTCGAAGCGCGACGAGTTTACGAAGAACAACAATCAGGAAAATAAAGAGAATGTACTGCTCTGGATCAATCAGCCGGAGCGTATGGACAAATTCCAGATGACCTACCGGGGTCAGCGCATCGAAATTCGGGATGTGCCGGGCTACGTACCCCGCTCCTGGGTGACGGTTATCGAAGGCGACTTCCACGGCATTGCCCAGCGCGATATTGAGCAAAACGGGAAGGTTTACCACAAGAAAGGCGATACACTGGCGCTTTACCCCGAAAACGTGTACTACGAGGTAGAGTACCGCGAACCCGACGGCAAAATCTTTACGCTTTACCCACGTGCACAGGCCAACCCCCGTATGGGTCTGCTGGTGTCGCCCGATATTAAGCGTAACGCCGGTCGGGATTTGTACACGCACGTATCCTCAGTACCCGACCCGAATGCCGACAACGAGTGGAGCCGCACCGAAACATTCAGTGTAGCCGTGCGCGACACGTTCTTTGTGAACGACTATGTGGCCATCCTGGACAATGTGACGCGGGTCGAGAAAGTCGATGGCGTTACACTCGGCCCTGGCGATGCCGCCGTGCAGGCGCAGGTTCGGGTACTCGACAAAAATGGGGAGTACATGCTGACGCCTTCGTTTATCATCCGCGACAAGATGGTGGCCCGCCCGGCCTTTGTGAGCGACGAACTGGGTGTTCGGATTCAGCTGATGGAAATCGACCCCCGCACGGGTAATTTCACCTTCGGGGTCAACACCACGCAGCGTGACTACATCGTCATGAAAGCCTACGAGAAGCCACTCATCAACGTATTGTGGATCGGAACACTGATTGTGGCCCTTGGCTTTGGTATGTCGACCGTACGGCGGTATCGGGAGTTCAGTAAAATGCGGGATAAAGGACTGGCATGAAACTAAACGAAACCCTTCTGCTGGCCGGAGCCGCCGGTGCTTTGCTCATCTGGCTGCTGGAACTGCAACGAACCAGTTTTGCCGAGAGCTACATTTATCTGATGCTCTGCCTGGCGCTTTTGTTCTCGCTCCAGTTCGTCAGAAACAGGCGGATTCAGCGCGAAAAAGAGGTGTCGCCTACGATTAAGCAGATGGCCGCCGATCAGAAGAAAAAGAAAAAAAAGTAGTGAGCAGTGAACAATGAGCAACGATCAACCAACACTAACCCGTTGACCGTTGCTCATTGTTCGTTGATCATTGTTCACTGTTCGTTGTAAACGATGCTCCTTCTCCTTGGTGCTTTTCTGGCATTAGTTTTGGCCGGCTTCTTCTCGGCCGTCGAAACGGCGTACCTATCCGTCAACCGGGTTTATTTTGAGTTGCACAGCAAGCAGGGGCCTCTGGCCGAAAAACTGGTGTCTCAGTTTCTCAAAAAGCCAATTCTGTTTGTGGGGACTACGCTGGTCGGCAATACGTTATTTCTGGTTTTATATGCCGTGCTGGGTGTCACGGCTCTGCATCCCCTACTCCTTCAGGCGCTCCCCGATCAGTACGACAACCCGTTTGTGGTCATTGCCCTCGAAACGGTAATTCTGACGGTGGTTTTCATGCCCGTTGCCGACTACCTGCCCAAGAGCCTCGCCCTGATTCACCCGGATGCCTTTCTCGAACGCCTGGCTGTGCCGCTTTGGGTCATTTATCAGGCCATTGCCCCCATTGTGCGCATACTGGTGAGTACGGCCCGCTTGTTTAACCGGTACGTGCTTCGGCAAAAACAAGACGAAATTCGCCCGGTTTTCGGTCTTACCGACCTGAACCAATATCTGCAACAGGCTCATCACCGAACCTCGGAGCGTACTCCCACCGAAGATGAGGTCGACGTAGATACCCGGATTTTCAATAATGCGATTGAGTTTCGGGATGTGCGGGTACGGGATTGCCTCATCCCACGTCGGGAAATAACGGCCGTTGAAGTCGACGATAGTATCGACGATCTGCGCCGGGCGTTTCAGGACAGCGGCCACTCCAAAATTCTGGTGTACCGCGAGAGTATCGACGATGTGATTGGGTATTGCCACGCGCTTGCCCTGTTTGGCAAGCCTGCCACTATCGAGAGCATACTGACGCCCATTGTCACCGTCCCCGAAACCATGCCCGCTCAGGATCTGCTCCTGCGGTTTACGAGCGAACGTAAAAGTCTTGCCCTGGTGGTGGATGAGTTTGGCGGAACGGCCGGTCTGATCACCATCGAAGATATTGTTGAGCAGATCTTCGGCGAAATTCAGGATGAGTTTGATACCAACGAGGACTGGACCGAACGCCAAATCGACGAAAATACCTACCTGCTGAGTGCCCGCCATGAGATTGCGTACCTCAATGAGCAGTACGGCTGGGATATTCCGGAAGGCGATCAGCCATCGGCCCGGTACGATACCCTCGGTGGCCTGATTCTGGCGCTTAACGAAGACCTCCCCTCAGTAGGCGAGCGCATCGAAATGTCCCCTTTCATATTCACCGTCGAGTCAATGGACGGCACCCGAATCGACACGGTACGGGTGGAAGTGCGGGAAGAGTAAGTTTTCAATGAATAATGAGCAATGAATAATGGATAATGGCCTGCCGGGTACATACATGCCTCAGCCTATTATTCACAATTCACTATTCATTATCCATTGTTCTCTACGCCTTAGCCATTGCTCACCACCTGCTCCAACATAGCGATGTATCCCTTCACGCCCTGTTCAATTTCGCGCAGGTAGATAAACTCGTTGGCCGTGTGTGACCGTCCCGAATGACCGGGGCCACACTTGAGCGAGGGGCAGTTAAGCAGCGCCTGGTCAGAAGTGGTGGGTGAACCGTAGGTGGTTCGGCCCATAGCCAGCCCGGCCTGTACAATCGGGTGCTCAACCGGAATACTCGACGGTTTCAGCCGGATTGAGCGGGGTTTCACCTCGGAGCTGATATGCTGCCGAATCGTTTCAATGATTTCTTCGAGGGTGTACTGTTCCGTCACGCGGATGTCGACGGTAAACGTACAGGCATCGGGCACTACGTTGTGCTGCGTACCGGCATTGATAATCGTTACCGACATCTTGATCGGGCCGAGCGTGGGCGACACTTTCGGAAACTGGTACGTGGTGAGCCAGTTAATGTCCTGAATGGCCTTGTAAATGGCATTTTCGCCTTCGTTACGGGCGGCATGCCCCGACCGGCCGTGGGCCGTGCAGTCGATCACAAGCAACCCCTTTTCGGCAACGGCCAATTGCATTTCGGTAGGCTCACCCACAATGGCAAAGCTGATGGGTGGCAGATCGTCGACAATCATTTCCAGCCCCTCTCGGCCCGAAATTTCTTCTTCGGCCGTAGCAGCCATTACCATGTTGTATTGCAGGTCGGAGCGGTCGTAGAAATAGCAGAAGGTAGCCAGCAACGACACCAGACAGCCACCCGCATCATTGGAGCCCAGACCGTACAGTTTTTCATCCTGTACCAGCGGCTCAAACGGGTCGAGTGTCCACGACGGATTGGGCTTTACGGTATCGTGATGGGAGTTGAGCAGCAGCGTTGGTTTGGCCGGATCAAAATACTGATTGTAGGCCCAAAGGTTATTTTTCTTCCGACGAAACGGAATTGACTGATCAGTCAGAAACTGCTCGATCAGGAGGGCCGTTTTGTCTTCCTCCCGGCTAAACGAAGGAGTAGCAATCAGCTGTTTGAGCAGCGAGATGGCTGACTCGGTCAGGGCTTGCTGTCGGGAGGTTGTTTGGCTAATCATGCAGTTGGTTCAATAGTACGGTTAGTCAAAGATACGTTAAGCCTCATAAAATCGTACGCCCTTATCGCGCAAAAACCGCTTGATGACATCCGCATGGACACACAGTCCCACGTTCAGAAAAGGGTAGTTTGAGACTTTCGTTTTGCGGTTATTAACCAGTACCTCACGGTCTTCGATGTCGAAACCGAGGTGCAGGTGACGGGTTGCCGACTGCATGCCGCAGATAAGCCCGCGCACATCGAAAAGTGGACCTCCACTTTGTCCGCGCAGGCCGGGCGTACTCATTTCGACCCCCGAAATGGTGCCGTCGGGGTCGGCAATCAGGCGCGTCACAATCCCGTCGATCGGAAACCGTACCGATTCGGCCCGGCCGCTCTCGGTCCACTCAATATCGTCGAGCTGGGCGTTGTAGCGGAAATTGGTAAAGTCGGGAAACGGGAAGCCCAACCGGCACAAACTTCGGCCGGGTTTTATGTACGACGTGTCTCTGGCAAATACCGCGTGCGACTGGTACAGGGTTTGGGTGTATCCCTCAAACCGAATCAGGGCCAGGTCGTACACCGGGTGCATATCGATATGAATCTTCTGCATTCGGTCGACACAGCCGTGAAAGTTGTTGCGCAGCCGAACAATACTCTCGGCCTGTAGCTTGTAGCGGTCTTCCAGCAAGCGCAGGTGTTCGGAGTAGTGCCGGTCGCGCGGCAACTTGCGCCGGTCCGACTGGAAATTGAGGTAGTGTTTGTAGATATCGTCGGCGCGCACAATCAGCTCAGCAACGTGCTTACAAGTAATGGCACACCCATCTTCGTTCACAAAGAAAAGGGTTGCGCTACCGGGCACCACTTCGCTGTGTCCATACAGCCGAATGATGGATTGTAACGGGCGGGTAAACGGTTCGACACGCTCAATGGCGTCAACAAACATAGCAACCAGGTTAAAAAAGTAAGCGACAAAGATAGCACGCGAGGGGCAAAGACACGGCCCCGGCGGGCACCGTGTCAGCTTTCGGGGGGGCGGGGTGCCAGTTGGAGTCGGCTACCAGCAGTCATAACGAGCTTCCCCCCTGCCGAATACTGTATTTTCTGACCCAGTACCAGGGCGTTGGCCGGTACAGTTACGGTATGACGAATATCAACCGCATCGCCCGCCACCGGCACCCGGTTGCACGACCAAACCGTTGGGTCATTCCAGTTTCCGGCTTTGATGGATATGAGCGTTGTACAAACCGGAGCTGTCACGCTGATCACGTAATCTTCGGCCTCGCCGTATTGATAGGTTCCACAGGGATCGGTCGGAATATCAGCGTATGTAACCATCACACGTAGCATCAGCGAGCCAGCCGATGTACTCGCCGGAATGGTTAGACTACCCGAAAAACCCGAGGTTACTGTCTGCGGAGTGGAGTAGACAACTTCGGTGGAGTCGAAAACGGCGTTGCGGTTGAGGTCCGCCCATATCTTCACTCCTTCAAAAAACGTACTTCCCAAAAACCCACCCGCCACACTCACCGCCTGACCCGCCGTCACGGCCGGAGCGGGCCCCGGAAATGACGTTACCCCCGTGGGCGAACAACCCGAGTTGCTGCTCATGGTTACGCCATTAAGTGTAAAGCTATTGAGACCGTCCTCGTCGGTACAGCCGACACTAAACGTTGGCTGGCAGTATGTAGCCCCCGCTGTTGCCGACACCACCGCCGAAATGCCCCCAGTGGTGCTGTTGGATGGGCGAATCCGGTACCAATAGGCCGAGTTTGTGCTGACGGACATGTCGCGGTACGAGGTACTGTTGGGGGCAACTCCGCCAATGGGCACAAACAGGCCATCTGCAGTTGGTGAGCGCTCAATGATGTAGCCCAGCTCGTTGGTGCCATTGTCTTGCCAACCCAGCAGAATACCACCCGTAGCAAGCGGGCTGGCACTCACGCCCGATGGGGCAGCCACTACCGTCGGGGCGCAGTTGAGGCTGTATGTTGTGGCCGTTTGCCGGGTTGCCAGCCCTCCCTGAATCCGCGCGTACTGATCGCCCGTGAAAAACACATTACACCCTTCGTAGTACGACATGATGTTGCTTGTCTGGGGCGAATAGGTTTCTCCGTTCGCGTCGGTTGCGGTCCCCGTGTACACCTCGCAGCCGTTCACAAAATCACTCGCCGAGCCGGGCAGGTTGAGCGGATCGGCGGGGGTATCGCACAAAAAATCACCCGCTGTACTACAGTTAGCCCCTGTGCTCCGGGTAACGAGTTCGGTGCCGTACGTGCGCTCAAAGGTATGGTAGAGGTTGAACGTGTGCCCCAGCTCATGGTTCAGAATATAATCGCTGATGTATCGGTCGGCAAGGCCCCCGGTCCGAATAAAAGCACGGGTCGATTGCAGGGTATTTTCCGGAAAATAAGCGTAACCCAGCAAACGTGATTCGTCGAAGAGATTGATGAAATACACGTTGAGGGCATTGTTCGCATCGCGGCCATTCACGCTCGACTCGTTGGCCCGTGGAAAGCCATTGTACAGGGTTGTATTCTGAATATAATCGGGCGTGATTCCGCAGAAATAAAACTGGATGCCACTACCGTTGTTCAGGTAAAACCGGTTTGTACGGGCCAACACATTGTTCAGGCTACTCAGACTCATCCCCCCTGCCCCGTTGGTCTGTTGAAGTATGTGGGGTCTAATAGGCACGTATGTAATGCCTGTATTGGCTTGCCCGGAGGCTTTTTTGATCGCCAGTGCAAACTGAACCTGTCGTTCAAGAGCCTGCCGTTGGTCGTCGGGGAGCGAGGGCGTCCCGCAAAACGGCACGGAATCGGCTCGGGGACGTTTTTTAGGTGGGTCTCCCCCCGACTGCGCCAGACCGGGCTGTGTGCCCAAAACGCACACGAGGCTCATGAAACAAGCCAGCCGGAACAGCGCCCAACCTCGGAAAATTAAAATAAAGCAACTTAAGTACAGTTTACGCATATGTGTTGAGTAAGAGTATGAACAGAAAAACAAATTCAAATGTACATTAATACCCCATTAAGGAACATTAAAACGTAAACACCTTTGTCCCTTTAGTTAGCCTATTTCAATCCGAAACGGCTTCAAACCTAAAAAGCCCTGTACGAGAACTGGCGTACAGGGCTTTTTATTGTTTAAGAATTCCATTTACTCTTTTCTTACATTGACGTTAGCTGGCACAATAGCCCCGCCATCGGCGCTGTCGGGTGGAGCCTGCGTAGGTCCCGTTGTGCTGCTGTTGGCGGTATCGCCCTGCATGCCCATGACGGGCGTATTACCCTGCTCAACCGCCGACATGGAATCCGAATTGGCCGTTGTGCTGCCACTTTCCGTTTTCCGTTCTCCACAACTCGCCATCACAACTACGGTCATCAGCGTCAGGGCCCAAACCGATCCATTTCTCTTCTTCATAATCAGGTTGTTTAAAGTGAATGAACAATGTAAAATGCACAATGAATAATTAGATTACCTGTTGCCAATCAGCCCGTTCATTATACATTTTACATTGTTCACTATCCATTTTATTTCAACTCGGCACTCCATTACACTTTTGTTACAATCACGTCGATTCGGCGGTTTTGCCCGCGCCCCTCTTCGGTGTTGTTACTGGCAACGGGCTTGCTTGACCCAAACCCCTGCGTCACAATTCGGGTGGCCTCAATACCAGCCTCGGTCAAGGCCGCCCGAACAGCATTGGCCCGGTCGAGCGACAGCTTTTGATTGGTCTGTCCGTTGCCGGTATTATCGGTATGTCCCTCTACCCGGATCGACAATGTCGGGTAGGCTTGCATGATCTGAATCAGATCGTTGAGGTTCGAGCGCGAGTCCGTTGTAATTCGGGCAGAACCGGTCTCGAACGTCAGATTGTCAAACCGGAACGTCCGCGGAGTTGAGCGATCTTTACTCGCCATAAACGCGGCCAGGTTCGCGTTGAACGACCTCTCGGCCACGTTAATTTGCCGACCACCCGGTAGTTGCACAGGCGTTCGGATACCCAGCGCACCGGGTACCGTGGAGTCGCTTGTCTGCCCGTTAGCATCTTCAATATTCTGCAGAGTCGAGGCTGTCGTGTCTTCTACAGCGTCGGGTTCGGCCCGGCGCGTGGTATCGGTGTACACACCATCGACACCGTTTTGCGGCTCACGGCACTTTTGCACAATCAACGCGATGACCAGAGCGGCCAGAGCAAACATGGCCCAACGCAGCCACCGCACGTTTTCGCGTTGGCGTTCACCATCGGTACTTTTCGGAATGTTCGGATTGAGCGGGGTTCCACTAAAATGGTCAGCGCCCTGTACCTCGGTTGGCCCCCCGGTGGGTGTACGCAAGGCATCGAGCCCCAGCAACCCGGCCACGCCCGACAGCCCCACGGGCAAAGCCCCCCTGACGATGTCGGTTTGGCCCAGCAGGAGCGATTTCAGGTTCAGGTCTGATAGCCCCTGCTCGTGCTGTTGCCGACCCAGCACACCCATGAGTACCGAGCCCGCCAGACTCATGATAGACAGAGCCGACGCCGGTTGTACTCCGCTATACTGCGCAATATGTTCGGCAATACGGGGAGCATTATCACCCAGAATGCCATTAATGAAGGTGCGGCCGTTGGCTACGGCCTGCCCCGTTTCTTCGCGGGTATCCACTACCTGTGAAGCATCAATAGGCGTAGTTTCTTTGCTGTAGGTTCCCTTTTTGAGCAGATCGATTATATCATCGGCTCCGCCCTGCCCGACCCGGCTTGCCAGACCACCCAACAGGGCAGGCAACGTACCGCCAACTGCTTTCTGCACGTGGGCGGGGGTCTCGTTCAGATGTTGGCTCAGTTGGTCGACAACCGAGGGCGAAAATTGTTCAGTGAGGTAGGATAAAACGTTGAGCGCCATGACACGAGTGATTGTGTACATGACGCTTAACCGGCCCTTTCGGGCGAATGTTCGGGAAAGAAAGGCAACGGGCTTACGACACCGCGGCTGCGGGCTGCATCACGATAGTGGGCTCATCTTTAATACGTTGTGTCCGGTGGCGGAGTAGCGCTTCAATTTCTTCCTGGCTCGAAAAGGCCCCGTTGATGTTGACTACGTGGCTGGCCAGAACATCGTACCGCTTGCGCATCAGGTTATAAAACACGCCCAGAAAATCGAGCCGATCGAACACAATAGCTTTGTTCTGAGCATACTTATCGACCGTTTTCAGAAAAAAGGCGGGGTGTTCGGTCCAGTGTAGGCCGGGCCGGTAGTGGTGGCTGATGTGGTAGCCATCATTCCAGCACTTGTGGTTGTATTTGACGTTGATACAGGTAATGCTGTTCTTGTACGGGTTCAGCGGTTCGGTGGGGCACACAAAGGCGTGTTGGGTCCAGTTGCCGAGCATGGTAATAAGCCGGAACATGAAAAAAGGCAGGATAAACACCACCACCGTAGCCGGGAAATTGACAAACGACAACCCGATACAGAGGGCATAAAAACTCAATTCGCCCAGCAAGGCCCGATACAGCAGTTTCATGCGGTTTTTCCGGCGCAGGTACGCCAGTAGCTCAAGCACACCGAAGAAGAAGAAGTCCAAAAAATAAGCCAGAAAACTCCGCACACTATCGCGCTGATACGGCATCGTTGTACTCTCGTCGGGGGCCACGTTGTTTTCGGCATGGTGCATCCCCAGGTGGTGGCTGTAATACGTTTCGGGGGTATTGCCAAAGAGCGGGGCCATAACCCAGGTCCAGAAGTAGTACGCGTTTTTGTACTCAGGCTTGAAGAGCGGCCGGTGGCTCGTGCAATGCAGCATGAGTCCAAACGGGCCCTTAAACACCAGATTATTCAGATAAAAATACAGCACCGCCACCACGCCCCAGGCCCATCCGGTCAGAAACGGCATGTACAGGAGTACCGCCATCGGCATCAGCACCGCCACGATCCGGAGCGTTAGATAGATAAATGGTAAATCGCGCTCGTCTTTGATGAATTGGAGCCAGAATCGGTCGAAACGAGTGTAGGCAGGCTGCACAAATCCAGGATCGCTGATGGGGCCGAGTGTACGCATATGCTTGAAGGCTAAGGGAATACTTATAAATAAAGAACGGCAACAGGACTTAGCCCATTGCCGTCTACCAAAGATATAGTTTTAATTCAGTTAGTCAATAGCGGGTACGTTTGGCTATCGGCTGCTTACTTGCACGTAGCCAAAATCCCCTTGTGGTTTTTAATGTACGCATCGTCGCCAGCCTCCTGCGCCATTTTCAGGCCAGCCTCGGCATCGGCCCGGGCGGTTTTGCAGTCGCCCTGCTTGGCGGCAATCTTACCCCGCAGGAAGTATGTCCAGTATTTTTTGTCGGCCTCAACCACCTTATCGGCCCAGGCGCGGGCCTTGTTCAGGTCACGGTTGGTATCGTAGTAGTAGTTGGCCGCGGCCGAAAATACCCCCGGTTTGGCATCCGGCTTGCTTACTTCTGCGTCGATCTGGGCCATGATCTGAGCATCGGGGTCCTGCTTCAGCTGGAATTTCACCTGCACGTTTTCCCAGCGCATGGCCAGGTTGGCGGTAGTCGGTGTAAAGTCGGTAAATTCAACCGTAAAATATTCGGCCGGTGTGCTCAGTTTTTCGGGCTTCACGGTAAAGCGCAGCACATCCTCAGCTTCTTTGTAATCGAACGCGCCAAACGCCTTGGTGTTCTTATTCAGAATGATGGTCCACTCGTTTTGGCCGGGAATGGTAAAGAGGGCATAGCTACCCGCCGGTACCGCTTTTCCGTTCACGCTCATTTCGTCGTCGAGGGTAAGCTTGGTGGCCATGTTGGCCCCGGTGCGCCATACTTTGCCGTAGGGTACCTGATCGCCAAACATTTTGCGGCCTTTCAGGGCCGGGCGGCTGTATTCAACTGTGGCTTTAGTGAGGCCGATACCCTGCGAAACCGTAGCCATTGGGCTGGCTTGTGGAGTCCGAATTTGAGCCTGTACGCTACCGGCAAGACTGGCTACCAGAGCCAGTGTCCATAGTGATTTGGTCATAGTGAAGTGATTTTGAACGAAGCCGCAAGTTACAAAGAAACCGGCGCGATTGGGGCAAAAAAAGCCCTGTCTACGCCTTTCAGCCGTACGCCCGATTTCCGCCCGGCCCCCTCGCCCGCAAAAGGTCTGTTTAATTCGTGACTCTGTTCATGGAATCCGATTAGATACCGAGTATTTTCGTGTTTCTTGGTGTAATACAAGCTGATTCAAGTTTTTCTCCCCCTCATACATGCACATTATCGCTCCTCCCCAAACTTTCGACGCCATCGTGGTTGGCTCTGGCGTCAGTGGGGGCTATGCCGCCAAAGAACTCACCGAAAAAGGCCTGCGCGTGCTGATGCTCGACCGGGGCAAACCCCTCGAACACGTCACCGGCTACGAGTCGGCCATGAAAGACCCCTGGGAAATGCCGCACCGGGGTAAACTGACCAACGAGCAGATTAAGGCACACCCCTACCTGAGCCGCGACACCATTTTTCAGGAAGCCAACGCTCAATACTGGATCAACGATACTGACTCACCCTATACCGAAACCAAACGGTTCGATTGGTTCCGGCCCGACATTGTGGGGGGCAAGTCGATTATGTGGGGGCGGCAAACATACCGCTGGAGCGACCTCGACTTTGAGGCCAACGCCAAAGAAGGCATCGCCGTCGATTGGCCCATTCGCTACAAAGACATTGCCCCCTGGTACAGCTACGTGGAGAAATTTGTGGGGATCAGTGGTGAAAAACTGAACCTGCCCCAACTGCCCGACAGCGATTTTATGCCCGCGATGCAGATGAACTGCCTCGAAAAACACGTGGCCTCGGCCATAAAGTCCACCTACAAAGGTGAGCGGGTGATGACCATCGGGCGGGTAGCTAATCTGACCAATGCCCAAAAACTGCATACCGGCCTGGGCCGTGCCAGCTGCCAGTTCCGAAACCTGTGTAGCCGGGGCTGTCCCTTTGGCGGCTATTTCAGCACCCAGGCGGCTACGCTGCCCGCAGCCCAGAAAACAGGCCGACTGACGCTACGCCCCCACTCTATTGTGGCCGAAGTACTGTACGATGAGCAGAAGGGCCGGGCCAAAGGCGTGCGTGTGATTGACTCGCAAACGGGCGAAAGCATGGAGTTTTACGCTAAACTGGTGTTTGTCAACGGCTCTACGCTGGGAACTACCTTTGTTTTGCTCAACTCGATCTCGAAGCGGTTCCCCAACGGGCTCGGCAACGATAGCGGAGTGTTGGGCCAGAACCTGATGGACCACCACTTCCGGGTGGGCGCGTCGGGTACGTACGACGGCTTCCAGGACAGCTACTACTACGGTCGGCGGGCCAATGGCATCTATGTGCCGCGTTACCGCAACATCGGCAACGACAAACGGGATTATCTGCGCGGCTTTGGGTATCAGGGCCGGGCGGCCCGGACCCGCAACGAAGGGGCCGAAGGGTTTGGGGCCGATATGAAAGAGAAAATGACCCAGCCGGGCGAGTGGACCATGGGCCTTGGTGGCTTTGGCGAGTGCCTGCCCTACGCCAGCAACCAGGTCACGCTCGACCGCAACAAAACCGACAAATGGGGCTTGCCCACGATGGTTTTCAACGCTGAATTCCGCGAGAACGAGAAGAAAATGCAGATCGACATGATGAACGATGCTGCAGAAATGCTCGAAGCCGCCGGGCTCAAAAACATTCGGGCGTACAACAACCAAAGTGCGCCGGGAATGGCCATTCACGAAATGGGCACCGCCCGGATGGGACGCGACCCCAAAACGTCTATTCTGAACGGATGGAATCAGATGCACGCCGTCAAAAACGTGTTTGTGACCGACGGAGCCTGCATGACCTCATCGTCGTGCGTGAATCCCTCGCTCACCTACATGGCCCTGACCGCCCGCGCCGTCGACTACGCCGTTCGGGAAATGAAGAAAAATAACCTGTAGAAAGAAGATTACCATTTAGGAGGTAAGGTTTGGGGTAAGCGAATAGGCAACTCCAAACTCTTACCTCCTAACTATTAATGCTTACCTCAACACTATCCTACAGAAATACTATTCTAAGCCGACATACGTTGTTTTATTACCACAAAACCAACGCATGTCGGCATGAGTAACCGATTAACTCGCTTACCCCTTTCGCTCGTTTTCTTTTTATTCTGGATCGTGTTGCTGACTTCCTCCGGCTGTCGGCGGCCAACGTCTACGGGCGAATCGGCCGAAAAAGCTACGCGAGCCACCCTCTCCGAAGCCATCGACTGGGCCGATAAACGGCGGCAGGGCATCGATTTCGTAGCTATGGGCACCGCCCCGGCCGCCACCACTATTGGCTGGCGGCTCGACATCGACTTCTCGAAACAGATGCTGTTCCAGTCGTTCGACGGGCCTCAGTTGCTCACGCCCATCCCCAAACCGCAACCTATGGGTAAAACCATGGGTGTAGTGCTCGACGCGAAAGCGACGCCCGTGTACGCATCCAACACGCGCCGAACAGCCGCGAGCCGCAATGTTGCTCCTAAAGTGTCGCGGCTAAAGGTGTACATTGAGCCCATTGCCTGCCGCGACCCGGTCAGCAAACGCGACTACGCGTACACGGTTCGGATTGATGCCAACGGTAAACGGTTTACCGGCTGCGGGGCGTTTATCAAGGGTAGCGACCGGCTCAATGGCGCTTGGGTGCTCGAAACGTTTAAAGGGCAGCGCCTGCGCCCCGATCAGTTTGGCGACAAGCAACTGCCCTATCTGGAAATCGACCTGGCGGGGCACAAATTGGTGGGCTCCACTGGCTGGAACAAAATCAAAGGGGCTATTGATGCCGAGGGCGACCACCTGGATCTTATCCCTAAAACAACTACCCGCCGAACAGCCCCCGGTACGTTTGAAACCGATTTTCTGACCGCCCTCGATCAATCATCGCTCTTTCGGATTGGTAAAGATCGGCTCACGCTGCTCGTCAATGGTCAGTATGCCATGACCTTTCGGAAGAAGTAAGCCCGGTTTTATCAACGCGTACTCAGCCCATACATCCGTAACGGCTGACTGTTGACTCCAATCAGCAAACGATCACCCATGGGTACCACAGCACGCACATCGCCCCGCAGATCGAACCCGGCCTGCTGTTGCGGCACCGCCGTAAAATTGCCTTTGCCATCGCCCCGGAGCAACAGCCCCCGGTTGGCATCGGCCCGCCCGAACCGCAACCGGGTCTGGTAGGTATTGCCCGCTACGAACAAATCTTTGCGGCCGTCCTTGTCAAAATCGACCGGGGTCAGCGTAAACACCGGCGACGCCTGAGCGGCCATGGGTAACGGCGTGGCCGTTAGTTTGCCCGCCCCCGCACTCACAAACAGCATCGACCGAAACTCATTGGCGGTCAGTTTCTGCGCGTTTTGCAGCTCCTCGGCCGAAAACACGTCAGTAAGTGTCGCGTTGGCGTAGCTATCGTAGGTTGTAAACCGCTTACGGAGCATCGCCATCTGATCAAGTAGCTCGTCGCGTGTGGCGTGGGGGTACGCTTTGCCTTGTACGAACAAACACAGCACCGGATCGAGGGTACCATTATCATCAAAATCTTTGTAGACCAGCTCAGCCGGTTCGCGGTCGGTGGCCCGGCATTGCGTGTTCAGGCCCAGATTGCCCACCGCCAGATCAGGGCGCCCATCGCCGTTCAGGTCGTCGACAGTGAGTTTGTTCCACCAGCCCCGGTATTGTTTACCCAGAAACGTAGTGGTCTGATCCACCAGCTTCCCGCCCGACCAGGTCAGCACGGTTACGGGCATCCACTCGCCCACGAGTACCAGTTCGGGGGTACGGTCGCCGTTGAGGTCGGCCCAGGCCGCGTCGGTAACCATCCCGATTTTTTCGAGCAAAGGAGCCATTTGCTTCGTCTGGTCCACAAAGCGCGGGCTGGCTCCGTCCCCGGCATTGATGAGCAAAAACGACCGGGGTGTTTCGGGATAACGGCCCGGTACTACACGCCCACCCACAAAGAGGTCGGGCCGACCGTCGTTGTTCACATCGGCCACCCGCACACAGCTCGTGCTGGTGCGCAGATTGGGCAAAGCCGCAGGTTGTTTGGTAAAATTGCCTTTGCCATCGTTCAGGTACAGCCGGTCGTCCAGGCGCGGGTCGGTGCCGGGTTGCAAGTCGCCATAGCCACCGCTACATACGTACAGATCGGGAAAACGGTCGCCATTGGCATCAAAAAACAGGGCGTCGGTGTCTTCACAGGCTTTATCGGTAGCAAAAGCGGGCTGAGCCTTTTTCGTGAACGAGCCGTTGGCCTGCTGCATGAGCAACACTCCTGGCTGCCCGGCACTACCGCCCGCATACACATCCTCGCGCCCATCGCCATCCACGTCGGCTTTGGCCAGGCACGGTCCCGCATACGATTGCGCGTTGACGAGCAACGGTTGCCGCTTAAAATCATTGACCGTAACAGCCGGGTACGCGTGGTTGACAGCCGCAGGCAGCTCCCGATACAACGAAGCCGGTGCGGCCGTGGGCCGGAATGTGGCCTTTGCATCAGCTTCACGGAGGGTAAGGATTTGGTCGGCTTTGACACTCGTCAGGAGCTGGGTTTTGCCCGTAGGCCACACCACCCGCACCGAGTCGACGGTAGCGGTAGCACCCAGCCCCACATGCAACCGGGGCGACACACTCGACTGGAAGCCGCGCGTGGGCATTTGCTCGACCAATTGCGGCCGACCGCCCTGATACACCGTCACTTTAGCCCCTACACCCTGGGTGTTGGCCCCACTTCCCTGCAACGCAAACGCCAGATAATGACGTTTGTGGAGCCGGTTGGCGTCGTTTTGAAAAATGAAGGCTGGCTGGTTGGTGTTATTGACCACCAGATCCAGGTCACCATCATTGTCGAGGTCGGCGTAGGCCGCGCCGGTACTGTTGGAAGGCTGATTCATGCCCCCAGCGGCACCCATACTCGCAAAAGCAGGTTCAGACTCGCGCCCGTCGCCCATCTGGTTTCGAAACAGATAGTTCGTTACGTTCGACGAGGGCATCTGGTGCACCAGCTCAAGTACATCGTTACGCTGCACATCAGTTGGCCGGTTTTGCATAAAATCGGCCATGTACTTCAGAAAATCGAGATTGGTGTAATCGCGCACGTACCCGTTGGAAACAAACAGGTCTTTCCAGCCATCGTTGTCGTAATCGGCAAAAAGCGGAGCCCAGCTCCAGTCGGTGTTCGACACGCCAGCCAGTTGGCCCACCTCCCGGAAGACGGGCGTCGCCCCGCCTTCGTTAATGTGCAGCATGTTGCGCATGTACTGATGATGAAACCCCGACTCTACGCCAAAGGCAAATTTTTCGTAATTGTCGGGTGCCATGAGCAACTTCTGCCGCCGATTGTCTTCGGGAAGCATATCGAGCGTCATCAGGTCGGGGCGGGCATCGTTGTTTATGTCAGCGACGTCATTACCCATCGAGAAATTGGAGGTATGACCGAGGCTTTTGCCCAGCACATCCCGAAACGCGGCCCCACCTTTTCCGGCCGTGTTCAGGTAAAGGTAATCCGGCACAGCATAGTCGTTGGAAACGTAAATATCGGGCCAGCCATCGCCGTTGATGTCCGACACACCGGCACCCAGGCCGTAGCTCAGCACTGAACTGCTCAGGCCCGAACCGGGGGTTATATCAACAAATTTCTGGCGTCGGTTTTCGAAGAGCCGCAGGCCGATTTCGGGGTTCGATTCGCTCAGCAACACCGATGTAGTTGCTTTGTCGAGTACCGGCAGCGACTTGGGGTTATGGTTGAGCAGCAACAGATCGAGGTCGCCATCACGGTCGTAATCAAAAAAAGTACCCTGCGTCGACTGAGCGGGTTTATCGAGACCAAACTGGGCCGTTTGGTCCGTAAACCGGGGAACGCCCTGCGCATCGGGGCCCTCGTTGATAAACAGCTGGGGCGTCCGTTTTTCAGGGCGCAGACTACCGGAGTAACACACAAAAATATCGAGACGACCATCCCCGTTCACATCGGCCATCGAGACACCCGTGCGCCAGGGCCCTTCGCGCCCGGCCACCCCCGCGGCCGAGGTCACGTCGGTAAATTTCATGCCGCCCCGGTTGAGGTACAACTGGTTGGGCACCATGTTGCCGCTGAAATAAATATCCTGCAGGCCATCGCCGTTGAGGTCGCCCACGGCCACCCCGCCCCCGTTGTAGAAGTACTCGTACATGAGCACGTTGGTGTTGAGGCCTTCGCTCAGGTTATTGGCAAAGGTAACGCCCGTCTGATCGGGTGAGAGGGCCGTAAAGAGCGGAGGTCCGGCGGGCTGAGCGTCGGGTTTTGATTCGGTCGATTCACTCGATTGCCCACAGGCCGACAGCAGGAGCGCCATGAGCGAATACGGAAAAAGGAAACGGGTACGTAAGGCCATTAGAACAGGTAAATGAACCAGAAATTTACAAAAAATCCCCGTCGGTTCGGCGTCGACCAACGGGGATAAGCACTATTCCAACCTTGATTGTGAATTACATTAAACCAACGCTAGTATCCGGGGTTCTGAACCAGCTTGTTGTTCCGGTTCATTTCGTCGCGGTTAATGGGCAGGAAGTACATCTTATCAGACCAGGCACGGTTTTCTTTACCAGGGTCTCCTTCTGCAACCCGATATGTGTAATCGTAGCTGGTTGGATCATACCGGTAGAGCGAAACGGTTTTACCAGGTTTGAGTGTACCCGTAATAGCAATCCACTGCACTTTCCGGCCGAGCGTAGTGGGGGCAATCATCCAGCGCCGGGCATCGTGGTAGCGTTGTTCTTCAAACGCCATTTCGATGCGTTTTTCGTTGCGCATACGCTGCCGAAGGGCATCGCCCGACTCCGTCAGGGCAGGCATACCGGCCCGGAACCGGATTTTGTTCAGCCAGGTGCGGGCTTCAGCATCCTGCCCTAACTCGATACAGGCTTCGGCATAGTTGAAGACTGCCTCGGTGTAGCGCAAAAATGGCCACGGAATTTGCTGCCAGGTGTTTTGATCGACAATAGCCGGGTTGGGGTCGATGAACTTACGCATGTAGTAGCCGGTGTAGCTACCGTTCCAGTCCTCAATGGGGCTATTGCGCGTATCCAATCCGAAGTGCGTAACCTTGGCGCCCGACGCGTTCACGACTTCGTACCGGCCGGTCTGAATTTGTCCGAGTGGGTCACGCGCAGCATTGGCCGCCGAACGGGGTTTCCACTGCGCTCCATCGTACAGAATAGATCCGTAGAAACGGGGGTCGCGGTTGGCATAGGGAGCACTGGCGTGGGTCGAATTGGTCCAGCTAAACCGGGTTCCATCCATCATTTCGTAGTCATCCACCAGCTGCTGAATAGGCGTGTTACCGGCCCAGTTGTTGTAGCCATTGGGTCCGTTGAAAAGCCCCTGACGACCACCATTTTCCTGCTTGATGTTCGTAAACAAGCGAGAGAAGATGATATCTCTCTCGCCCCCGTTGCGGGCCAGGGCGATGTTCATGTAGTTTTCCGTACCCACGGCAGGCGTTACCGGAGCCGCCAGGTTCATCTGGGAGCCAAAATTCGGCAGGTCCAGCACAGCTTTGGCAGCATTGCGGGCTTTAGTCCAGCGCTCAGTGCGGCTACCACTCACATATCCCAGTAATTCGGGTTTAGAAAAGGCAGCGTGTGCACTCGACTTGGCCTTTGCCGTAGCCACATCGTAGAGATCACTGGCGGCATAGGTCAGGATACGGGCCTTCAGAGCCAGGGCGGCCCCTTCGTTGGCCCGGCCCAGTGCCATTGTCCGACCCTTAAGCAGAGCAGCGGCATCGTCGCAATCCTTCACAATGAAGTTAATACACTCCTCCATCGTGTTACGGGGCGCCGTATAGTCGGCTTCCCCGAGCTTATACGTCTCATCCACAATGGGTACACCACCATAATACCGTACCAGTTGGTGGTAATAATAAGCCCGCATAAACTTGGCTTCGCCGGTGAGCCGCTCTACAATATTGTTGGTATTGGCAAAGCCGGGTTTAGCCAGATTCTCCAGCGCCAGGTTACAGGCCCGAATTCGCAGATACATCTGATTCCACTCGATGGTGTTGTTGATCCATCCCTGATCAGCCGGGTTCGAGCGCGACTCGGTAATCGTGGTAATGTTGCGACCGGGGTGCGTAAACTGTGTTTCGTCGGTGAGCGAAGCCAGCTGCTGCTCATCAAAGCCTCCCTGTCCCAGACCCGCATAAATACCGGTGATAAAGGCTTCGGCCAGGGCCGCATCGGACCAGACAGCCGTCCCCGACACCTGATCGAGGGGTTGGGTATTTACAAAACTATCGTTACAGCCCGTTATGGTCAAACCACCAATTAACAGGGTGAGAGCTATCGTTTTAACGTTACGTATCATCTTGAATGAGGAATTAGAATCGTAGCGAGGCACCAAAATTGATCACACGAGCCTGTGGGTAGTACTGCCCTGTCGCGTTGGACGATTCTGGATCGAACGAGCCCAATTTGTTGATTATATTAGCTAAGTTCAGTGCGTTGGCATAGACCCGCAGGTTGTTCAGGCCTACCCGGCGACCCAGGGCTTCGGGGATGGTGTAGCCCAGCTCAAGGTTTTTCAACCGGATATAATCAGCCGAACGCAGCCAGTACGTATTCCCGTTGGAGAAGTACTGATCACTCCGGTTGGCAATGCGCGGGTGTACGCTGCTGGGGTTGTCGATGGTCCAGCGATTCGTGTAGAACTCCCGGAGGTAGTTACCAATATTACCCGACTCGCCCAGGCTGATGTACTGACGTGCGCCTGCCGAACCCTGGAACAGAATGGTCAGGTCGAAGTTCCGGTAAGAGGCTGTAATGTTCATACCGCCCTGGAACAAAGGCAGGTTAGTGCGCTCGAGCCGATACTGATCGTCGGGTGTGATTTTACCGTCGCCGTTATAGTCTTTATATTTCATATCGCCGGGGCGGAGCGTTTTCACAATGGCGGTATAATCGATCTTATTGGCATCAATTTCGGCCTGATCTTTAAACACGCCGTCGTATTCGTACACCAGGTAGGAGTTCAAGGCCCGACCCGTGGTCCGCTGCCACTCGGGCGCACCGGGGGCTTCGTCCCAGAACAGGATTTTGTTCTGAGCGTAACCGCCGTTCAGAGCTACCGAATACTTCAGGCCACCCTGTTGGCCGTTGTAGGTAATCTGCGCATCAAAGCCCCGGTTACGAAGCTTTCCGATGTTTTCGGGCGGCAGAGTGAGGCCAGTGGAGCGAGGAATAGACGCATTACGCGGAAACAGAATTGAGGTCCGCAAGTTATTGAAGTAGTCGAACTCAAAGCTGAATTTCCCGTTCAGGAACTGCCCTTCCAGACCAATATTCATGTTGTTGGCCACCTCCCACGTAATGGTTGGGTTCGGAATACGAGCTTCCGACAAGGTAGTTTGGGGGGCATTGTTGATAATATACGTATTGAAGCCGTAGGTGGCCAGATACTGGTAGGTAGCCAGCGTTTCGGTATTAGGCAGGTAGATCTGATCGTTTCCTAACTGCCCCCACGATCCCCGCAACTTCAGGTAGTTGACCGATGGCACGGCATTTTTCCAGAAACCTTCTTCAGAAATCACCCAACCCGCCATAAAGCCAGGGAAGAAACCGTAGCGGGTAGCTTCGGGGAAGATGTCGGAGCCATCATACCGCCACAGAAACTCGGCCAGGTATTTTTCTTTGTAGTTATAGGCCACCCGTCCGAAGTAGTTGATCCGCGCCCGGTTGTAGGCTCCACCGGTTCCGTTGCGCTCCAGGTCGCCCCCAGCAAACAACTGATCAATGGCTGGCGAGATAAAGTACCGCCGGAAAGCCTGCACGTTATCACCCTGAACAGTTTCGCGGTTCACCCCCGCCAGAACGGTCATGCCATGATCGCCAAACTTCCGTTCGTACGTACCAATACCACCGAGCAGTATGTTCAACTGTGTTTCACCATAAACGTTTAAGTTTGGCTCAGCAGGGCCACGTAGGCTGGGTACCAGATTTGGGTTACCATTGGCGTCGTTGCCGGAACCGAGTTGATAAAGTGTCCAGGGAGTTTGCCAGAGCCGCCGGTTCCGCTGCCGATTGTCGATAGCCGCTGTACCGCTGAACTTCAGGCCCTCAATACCAGGAACTTTAAAATCCACCTGCCCATTCGACTGGAAATAATCCTGCTTATCACGGTCATAGCCAGTAGCATTGGTAGTGATCACAACCGGGTTTTCGCCGTTTTCAATATCCGGGCCGGGCCGACCATCGGGCCAGAAAGCGGGCTGATTAGGCTTACCACGCATCTGCATCCGGAAAATAGCCCCAGCCCCACGAGTTGGGTAGAAACGGAACTCCCGACGACCCAGTAACCCAACGGCTACGTGGATGTACTTGTTGATATTGGCGTCCAGGTTAACCCGCATATCATATTGCTTGTAGCCCGTAGCCGATTGTTTGTAGTAGGCATCCTGATTCTGATAACCCAGCGAAGCCAGGTATTTGAAATCTTCGGTGCCACCTGTCACCTGCAAATTATGCTGCTGCTGGGGCGACCAGTTTTTGAGGGTTGCCGCATACCAGTCGGTATCTGGATAACGCCAGGGGTCCGAACCGTCTCGGTATTTAGTGATGTCGGCAGGGGAGTAAGGAGCCGTCCGTACCGACCCGTTAGGCCGGGTGAACGAACCCGTTGATTTATAGGCCTGGTTGGCAGCCGCCCACTCTGAAACTGGCAGCTCATAAATGTTCAGGTCATTGAGCATTTCGGCGTATTGAGCGGCATTAGCCAGCTTAGGAATAACCGTTGGCTGCGAGAAACCCTGGTTGAACGAGTACGACAGTTGGGGCTTACCCGTTTTGCCGCGCTTGGTGGTAATCAGAATAACCCCGTTAGCAGCCCGCGACCCATAAATAGCGGCCGAGGCATCTTTCAGAACGGAGATGTTCTCAATGTCGTTGGGGTTGATACGGTCCAGACCACCTGCCCGCGCCGGAATACCATCCACCACAACCAGGGCATTATTGTTACCGATGGTGTTGGTGCCCCGGATACGAATAGCTGACCCGTCGTAGCCAGGTTCACCACTTCGGTTCACCGCAACAACACCCGGCAGCCGCCCCGCTATAGAGTTGGAAAGGTTCACGGTTGGCGACTTAACCAGATCAGACCCTTTCACCGACACTACCGAACCGGTTACGGTTTCTTTGCGCTGCGTACCGTAACCTACCACTACCACTTCGTTGAGCGACTTGGTATCCGTCGCCATTGTGATGTTTACAGTCGTTTGACCGTTGATAGGTACCTCCTGGCTAACGTAGCCAATGTACGAGAACACCAGCGTGCTGTTCCGGTCCGACACGTTTAGCGAGTAACCGCCGTTGGCATCGGTCACCGAGCCGGTTGTTGTACCTTTCAGTACCACACTCACACCGGGTAGAGCTTGTCCCTCATCGTCAATTACCTTTCCGGTAACTTTCGACTGGGCCATAGCACCCACAGAGCAGAGCATCAAAAGTAGGAGCGTTACGTTCGAAAAGATAGTACGTAACCTCATAAAGGGTGGTTTGTCCCTCCGAGTCGGGGGCGCCACATTAGGAGTAAAGGGTGTTTCCATACATGCAAAATGCTTAATATTAAACACCTGTTAAAGTAGTCTGATGAGCTACCCTACTATCTTAAATCTTAAAACAACTATGTTTTTTACTATTTGGTAAAAATAGAATTAGCATGGGTCAATATAAGCACAAACTGTACCGTATATATACGTAAACAAAAAGGTTACCAGCGTACATCATTCGATGGAGCTGGTAACCTTTTTCACAGTATTATATTAAAACGGGCGTTTATTCCGCTTTCACTACCGCGTGCCCGCCAAATTCATTGCGCAGAGCAGCTACTACTTTCCCCGTGAAGGTATCGTCCTGCAGTGAGCGGTACCGCATCATCAGCGACAGGGCAATTACCGGGGTGGGTACACCGAGGTTGAGCGCCGTTTCGAGGGTCCATTTGCCTTCGCCGGATGAGAACATACGCCCTTTGATACCTTCCAGTTTGGCGTCTTTCTTAAAGGCGTTCTCGGTCAGCTCCATGAGCCAGCTCCGAATCACCGACCCGTTGTTCCAGAGCCGGGCTACGGCTTCGTAATCGAACGGGAAAGGGCTCTTCTCCAACACCTCAAACCCCTCGGCAATGGATTGCATCATACCGTACTCGATACCGTTGTGTACCATTTTGGTGAAGTGACCGCTACCGGCCGGGCCCGTGTACAGGTACCCGTTCTCCACCGAAATTTCCCGAAATACATCGTCGAGTTTACCAACAGCCTCGGGATCTCCACCGACCATGGTACAGGCTCCGTTGAGGGCACCGCTTACCCCGCCACTTGTGCCGCAATCGACGTACGAAACCCCGCTGGCTTTGAGCAGTTCGTACCGCCGGAGCGTATCCTGATAATGCGAATTGCCACCATCAATCACGATATCGCCCGCCGACAGACCAGCGGTCAACAACTGATCGAGTACTTTATCAATAAGGGGGCCAGCCGGGATCATCAGCCAGATAACCCGGGGGCTGGGCAGCGTGCTAAACAACTCTTCGTACGAGTTTACGCCTGTGGCTCCTTCGCCCTTGATTGCTGTAACTAACTCGGGATTAATATCAAAACCAACGACTTCGTGCTTATGCCGCAACAGGTTTACGACAAGATTATAGCCCATCTTGCCAAGGCCAACGAATCCAATCTGCATGGTTGGGAATCTATGAGGTTTTTACAAAGTACAACGATAAACAGGAGAACACCGTCTTTTTGGCCAAAATTCTCGTTGCCGGACATCCAATACGGGGCATACCGGGCCACACAAAAAAAAGACGAACAGCTACCGTTTACTATCCGTACCTCCGTTGTAAATTAGGTGAAACAAACCGTTGTGCCGTTGTACGCAACCCCTGCCATGAAGCTCCTGTGCTGTATCCTGTTCGGTCTTTTGATGGGTGCCTGCGCCCGCAACCGGGCGCTGCCCGGCCCGCCCGCACCCGTCGATGAGGCTGAGTACTACTCGCCGGGGGTTTCGGCCGCGGAGGTGGGCCGCCGGAAACTCCTGCCCGACCCTATCAACGGGCTGGGCCAAACCAACGACCCGAACATCCGGCTCACCGACATCCGCCAAACCAGCAGCTACACGGTACTGTACCTGACGTTTTCGCTCGGCGATCCACGCGGCCGCGATTACACCTACAGCTCGGCTACGTCCGAAATTTCGATTCAGTCGGGGGCCGTACTCATGCCGTTCAACAGCCGCGACACCTATAAGCTAGTGAAAGCAACCGGGATACCGCTATCACCCAATACCCAAACGGTACGCGGTCATGAGCGGGTCGATTTTGTGCTTTACTTCGAACGGCTCCCCGACGCGGTGGAACAGTTTGCTATGTTTGAATGCAAAGACACGCCCACCCAAACCTGCTGGAATATCACCGGAATGCGGCTTCAGAACGCGCCTAAACCCTAATGTTTAGGCTATTCTGACCGGTTTACCCGCTATCTTTACGGCTCGTTTCGGGTTAAGTTGCCGAGACACCCCTCTTCTCCATGCAGCGTACTCTTTATATTGTTCGGCACGCCAAAGCCGAAGACCACAGCCCTTACCTGCGCGACCACGACCGCGACCTTACTTCGGATGGTATCATGGCGGCTGCCCGCATGGGTCGGCACCTACGGCAACAGGGTATTAAGCCCGATGTACTGATAAGCAGTACGGCCAACCGCGCCCGCGATACAGCCAAGGTTTTTGCCGAACAACTGGGCATCGACCCCGAGACCATTCAACTCGACGAACACCTTTTCGACGGGGGCCCGCGAGCCTATCTGGCGGTTGTGAATGCCCTGCCCCAATCGTGTGAGTCGGTAATGATTTTCGGGCACAACCCCGACGTTTCCTACTTCTCAGAGTACCTGACCCATCAGTCGGTTGGCTCCATGAGCAAAGGGGCCGTTGTAGCCGTTACGTTCGAGGAATTAAACTGGGCCGAGGTTTCGGGGCGCACCGGAACGCTCGCTTTTCAGATTGCACCCAAACAACTCCATGATTAATAGAGTTTTTGGTTTATCGTTTTTGGTTTTATAGTTGACAAAACGTTGAATAACGATTCGTCACTAAGAAGCCAACCGCTTGCCTGTAGTCGCATACCACCTGTATGAACCGTAACCGTCGCATCTTTATCATCATTTTTATCGCCTTCGTGCTTATTGTCGTTCTGATCACGATCGACATGGCCCGGCGAACCACAGCCCCCTGGAATCGGCGCAAACAACTCGAACGCGCCCTACCCGGCCAAACTCTACCGCCCCCGGCCGATGGCATCACGATTGATACCACCGGCCTCGACACTCTGCGGTAGCGACTACAACTGCCGGACAAGCGTATCGACAAAAACGGCCACGTCGTTTGCATCGTTGTACACATGCGGGGCCACCCGAATAGCCCGGCCCCGCACCGAAATGGATACATTGTTGGCCAGCAGCGCCTGCTGAATCCCAATCGGGTCGGCCGAGTCGGGCAACCAGATACCCAGCAGATGGTGCGTCCGCCAGTTGGTTTCCTCAACCCCACAGCCAACAGCCTGTAACTGCGGAATGGCCTCAGCCATGAGGTCACGGCCGTACTGCTCAATGCGCGCGGGCTGCCAGTCGAGCAGTTGCGTCAGGGCAGCTTCGAGCATAGGCATATGGATAAAGTGGCTCTGCTCCCCTACGTTGTAGCGGTAGGCTTTGGGCCGGTAGGCCGGCTGGTACTCCGACAGTTTATGGAACTGATCGCTTTCGAGCCGGGCCATCCAGCTTTCTTCGAGCGGCACCCCGTCGTCGAAAGCCTCGCCGTAATAGGCCAATCCGGTGGAGTACGGCCCCATGAGCCACTTGTACCCCGCACAAATGAGGGCGTCGGGTTGGATGGTTTCCAGATCAAACGGCATGGCACCCACAGCCTGTGTCCCGTCGATGGCGAGCCAGGCCCCAACCTCGCGCGCACGGCGGGCCACCGCTTCGAGGTCGACCCGAATACCGTACATCCAATGCGTAGGCGGAGCTACCACCAGGGCCGTTTGGGGACCGATGGCTTCGAGCAACCGGTCGTTCCAGACAGCCCCGCGCGGTAGTTTGGTAGGCATGGGCACGGTACGCACCGTGAGCCCGAGTTCGGCGCAGACGCGGTCCCAGGCGTACACATCGCTCGGAAATTCGGCATCGAGCAATATAATCTCCTGCCCCCGCGCTATGCCCGGCTTGCGGTGCAGGTTGCGGGCTACAACCCCCATGCCATACGATACCGACGGAATAATGGCGATACGGTCGGGGTCGGGGTTGTTGATGAGCCGGGAAAACAGCTGACGCACCGGTGTCGGTTGCTCGAAGAAGTGGGCAGCCGTGAGTCCAAAGGGGTTCGTTTGCCGCCGGATCGCTTCAATACCAGCCTGCTCGGCAGCGCGGCTGAATGGCCCGCGGGTAGCACAATTGATATAGTGCAAATGAGCAGGCAGCGAAAATTTTTCTTTCTGGCCCGTAAGTTGATGATTTTGGGTTATCATACATTCAGGATGTTTTCGTCGGGAAGTTACCGTAAAAAGTCGTAGCCTTGTAAGGCCGTTAAACCTACAAGTTGCCTGTATGAATACCCTGATCTCGTTTATTAAGCGTAAAGTTTTCCGTATCAACCGCGACCGCTGGAACTACCAGTACGGTAAAGGCCTCTGGGATGGCCTGAAGGCGCTGGACGAACTGGCTCGGTTTAGCGTGATTGTGGGGTACGTGAAGTTTCTGAAACCCGGCCAACCCGATATTCTGGAAATTGGCTGCGGAGAGGGCCTGCTGCAACAACGGCTTCAGTCGCAAAACTACGGCCGGTACGTTGGCACCGACATTTCGGACCTGGCTATTCAGAAAGCCGCCGACGATGCCGGGGACACCAAATGCACCTATCTGGTGGCCGATATGGACACTTACAAGCCGGAGGGGCAGTTTGATCTGATCATTTTCAACGAGGTGATCTACTACAGCAAACACCCGCTCAAAACCCTACAACGGCTGGCTACTTACCTCAAACCCGACGGGCTGCTGATCGTGACCATCAACGACCATAAGCACAGCGCCAAACTATGGGCCGATATTAAAGACGGTTTCCCGCTGCTCGACGAAACCACTACGCTCACCACCAAAGGCACCTGCGTTTGTAAAGTGCTGCGGGGCAACTAAAGTCCTTTCTCTCTACTCGCACCCATGTCTGCGCCCCGCGTGGTGCTTTGCCTCTGTTTGGCACAAATGTTGCCATCCGTTCTGCTTACGTAGTTTATCGTTTTGAGCTCGGGACCTCCGGTGTTTCTATTCAGCGTGAATAGCCTGATAATAAGGCTGTTCATGCTGCATAAATCGCCGTACCGATCTGCTAAAAACGATAAACCAGAAACCACGAACGATTTTACAAGCTATGCAGACGTTGTTGGGTGTTGGCTCCCGGGTGGAGCATCCGGAATTTGGGCCGGGCGTTATTATCAATCTGAAATCCAACGGCTACACAATCACGTATATTAACCACGGCGTGCGGGTGATGCGTTTCGACGCGCCCCTGACGGTGATTGAAGCGGTAGAGCCGGATGGCGATCTGGTTAGTTTGCTCGATGTGGAGCAGGCCCTATCGCGGGTATTGCAAAAGTGGGCCGACGTGACCGAACTCGTGCCGCTGGGCGATAAGTGGAAAGGTGGTAAGCTGATCCTGAAACCCGGCCGGGCCGATTTGGCCTCCAAAGAGATACCGATCGACACCTTTTTTCACAAAATTGTGATGGTGCGCGACCGGCTTCGGACACTTGAGCAACGGGTCAACGCCAGTGGGTTAGATGATGAGTCGAAGGTAAATATTCAGCAGTATATCACGCGGATATACGGAAGCCTGACCTCATTCAACGTCTTATTCAAACACGCTGATCACCAGTTTGTTGGCGAAAAATCATCGGCCGACGTAATGGCATGATTTGTGTTCCAAAGGGAGTGAGAATAGATTTTGAGTCTGTTGTTTTAGTTGTCAAGATGGTTGAGTTAGGGCCTCTCTGCGAGGCCATTAACTCTGTCGATCGCCATCTGTACTGACAACCAGGAACCAACTATACATTTTTCATCGATGAGCCATTCATAGTGGTTTAGGTTAGGGTTAACAGGTGTTCGGGACACCCCGTGGTTGATGGCCGCGGGGTGTTTTTCTTTGCTAACAGGCCCCTGTCAAAAAGAGCTACTGAACCAAAGCACCTCAGCGAAAACTTCGCTTACGCCCGCGGGGGTGATAGTCGATCATGGTCTGGGTGAGGTACTCGCGATCGAGGTGGGTATAAATTTCGGTGGTTGTGATCGACTCGTGCCCGAGCATCTGCTGCACTGCCCGCAGGTCGGCCCCGCCCTCGATCAGATGCGTGGCAAACGAATGCCGGAACGTGTGCGGGCTAATGGTTTTGCGAATGCCGGCCTCGTCGGCTACCCGCTTGATCATAGTAAACACCGACACCCGCGAGAGCGACCCGCCCCGCGCGTTCAGAAACACCCGATCCTGCGCTTCTTTCTTCACGTCCAGATGCACCCGCACCGAGTCGATGTAGAGTTGGGTATAGTGCATGGCATCCTGACCGATAGGCACCAGCCGTACTTTACTCCCCTTGCCCAGCACCCGCAAAAAACCCATATCGAAGTAGCAGTTGGTAATGCGCAGGTCGAGCAGTTCGGACACGCGCAGCCCCGAACTGTAGAGCACCTCAAGCATGGCCCGATCGCGCGGGCCTGCCGGGGTAGAGAGGTCGATGGTGTCGAGCATGGCCTCGATTTCAGGGAAACTGAGCGTATCGGGCAGCTTTCTGACAGTCTTGGGGCCTTCGATCAGCTGCGTCGGGTCGTGGTCGATCAGGTTGTCGAGCAACAGGTATTTATAAAATGCTTTCAGCCCCGACAGCATCCGGGCCTGACTCTGAGCCGACAGCCCCAACTCGCTCAGGTAAGCCAGAAACCCCAGTAAATGCCCCTCGGTGACGGCATCGGGCGGTATGGGTTCCCCATGCAACGAAAGGTATTGCCACAGTTTCTGCACATCGTGCTCGTAGGCTTCCACCGAGTTTTCGGCCAACGACCGCTCCAGTTTGAGATAACTAATGAAGCTGTTACTATACCTTTGCCACATAAAATTTTAGTGATGAGTGATAAGCTATGAGTGATGAACGTTCCGCCGTAGCGGTTTGTACCGGTAGATTCACTCATAATTCATCGCTCATCGTTCATCGCTCATGAAAAAGATTCTGATCCTGAACGGCCCGAACCTCAACCTGCTGGGTAAGCGCGAGCCGCACATTTACGGCAGCCGCACGTTTGTTGATTACCTCAAAACAATCGAAGCGCAGTTTCCGGAGGTGCAAATTCACTATTTCCAGTCGAATCACGAAGGCGAGCTGATCGATAAAATTCACGAACACGGTTTTACCATCGACGGTATTGTGATTAATGCCGGGGCTTACACCCACACGTCGATTGCCATTGCGGATGCCCTTTCGGCCGTGACCGCCCCCACCGTGGAGGTACACATCTCGAACGTACACGCCCGCGAGGCTTTCCGGCACCACAGCTACCTCTCGGCCAAGTGCAAGGGTGTGATTGTGGGGCTGGGGCTCATGGGGTATGAGCTGGCCGTGCGATATTTAGTGCAGACCGATTAACTTTATGAATATGACAACGGCCCAGATAATTTACGAGCAATATAAAGTCCTTCCGAAGCGGGTTCGTAATGAACTGAAACAGCTTATTCTGAGCGAAGAGACAGAAGGGACGCAAAGTTCGCTCATGGATGAACTCGAAGAAAGCCTGAAACAGGTAAAAGAGATGCGGGAGGGTAAACGGCCAAAGAAATCGCTGAATAGCTTGTTCAATGGCTAATCAGATTATTCCGACCGATCTGTTTGAGGCAAAATTCAAACGGCTAAAAAAGAAGTTCCGAACACTCGAAAACGACCTGAAGGAGCTGACAGATGGGTTGGTAGAAAAACCAACACTCGGCGAGTCGTTAGGGGCAGGTTTACACAAAGTTCGGCTCGCAAGTAAAAGTAAGAACAAAGGAAAATCCGGCGGGTTTCGGATCATCACGTACCTTGTTGTCCAGACAGAGGATTCAACAGATATCTACCTCCTGACGATTTACGACAAGTCAGAAGAAAGTACCATCCATAAAGACAAACTGGTAGCCTTAGCCAAAGCCTTACTGGGCTGACATTCTGCCGAAGCCCCTCCTTTTATGCCAACCTTCTACCCCGGCCCCTCAAAAGTGTACCCCCAGGTTGCCAACTATGCCGCCGAGGCTGTCCGGTCGGGCATTGTGAGCCTGAACCACCGGAGTGCGGGCTTCATGGACATTGTGCGGCAGGCCATTGAACAACTGCACCAAAAGCTGGCCATCCCGTCTGATTACCACATTGCCTTCGTATCGTCGGCTACCGAATGCTGGGAGATTGTGGCTCAGTCGCTTACGGGGAGCACGAGTCTGCACCCGCACAGTGGGGCATTCGGGCAGAAATGGATGGAGTACGCCCACCGGATTCGCCCGATGGTCCGGCCCGACCTGGCCGATACGCTTTGTCTGGTCCAGAACGAAACGTCTAACGGCACTCAATTGAACCGGGAAACGCTGACTCAGTTCCGGCAAGATTTTACGGGCCTCATCGCGGTAGATGCCGTATCGAGTATGGCGGGTATTGCCCTCGACTGGACACGCGCCGATGTCTGGTTTGCGTCGGTGCAGAAATGCTTTGGCCTACCCGCCGGGCTCGCCGTGCTGGTATATTCACCGGCGGCACTCGCGCGGGCCGAGGCCATCGGTGAGCGGGCACACTACAACAGTCTGTTGTTTATTCACGAGAATTTTAGCCGGTTTCAGACCCCGTACACCCCTAATGGCCTGGGCATTTACTGCCTGTTGCGGGTACTCGAACAGCTCCCCCCCATTGCCGAGGTCGACGCCCGCACCCGAAACCGGGCCACCGAGTGGTATCGCTTTTTTGAGCAGGACACAAATCACTTACCGTTTACCCTCCTGATCGACGAACCAACCCGACGTTCGGACACGGTGATTGCGGTAGAAGGCCCACCCGAAGCAATCAAGGCGGTAAAAACGGCCGCGAGCACGGCTGGAATTACCTTAGGCAATGGCTACGGCGCGTGGAAAAACACCACGTTTCGGATTGCTAACTTCCCAGCTATCGATGACGATGAAATCGCCCAACTGAAGACATTTTTACGTCAATATCGCCCCTGAGTATCCTTATTTCTTCTATTCCTAAACCATTCACGTACATGGAATTAGCGGCCAAAATCATGACGGGCCTTGTTGCCCTTGAGCACCTGTACATTCTCTACCTGGAGATGTTTGCCTGGGAAACACTCGGCAAAAAGACGTTTAAAGGCTCCCTACCCGACGAGCTGTTCAAACCAACGAGGGTGATGGCCGCCAATCAGGGGCTGTACAACGGGTTTCTGGCCGCGGGCCTGATCTGGAGCTTTACCATTACCGATCCCCAGTGGTCCGAAAAGGTAGCGGTCTTTTTTCTCAGCTGCGTGGCTATCGCGGGTATCTATGGTGCCTTCACCGCGAGCAAAAAAATCTTTTACACCCAGGCCCTGCCGGCCTTGCTCGCCTTACTGTTCACGTTGCTGGCCGGCATAGGCAACTAAGGCCTGGATCGGTAGCGAATCGAGGGCAAACTCGCGGGCTTACTACCCGGTTCATTTGCCCATACCGTCTGTTTACACTAATCTTGCCCACGCATTGGTGCAGGCCGCCCACTCACCGCCATGTTCAGTTTCAAAGAAATCATCTCGGTCACGCTCATTCTGTTTTCGGTCATCGACATTATCGGCTCGTTGCCCATTATCATCGACCTACGCCGGAAATTTGGGGCTATTGAGTCCGAAAAGGCCACATTTGTGTCGGGGGCGCTGATGGTTAGCTTTCTGTTTGTAGGCGAAAAAATCCTGAAGCTATTCGGCGTCGATGTGTCATCGTTTGCGGTGGCCGGTGCCCTCATTATTTTCCTGCTAGGGCTGGAAATGATTCTGGGCCGAACCATTTTCAAATCCGAAGTGGAAGCCGACGGGGCTGCGCATATCGTTCCCATTGCGTTTCCGCTCATTGCGGGCGCGGGCACCATGACCACCCTCATCTCGCTACGTACTGAGTACCAGACAGCCAACATTATTGTGGGCATTGTGATCAATCTGGTGCTGGTGTACATAGTTCTTAAATCGTCGGAATGGCTCGAAAACCGGCTTGGGCCGGGCGGATTGGCCGTTCTTCGGAAGGTATTCGGCATTATCCTGCTGGCCATTGCCATCAAATTGTTCAAAACGAATCTGCTGCCCCAGTTTTAACGCGGCTCGCGCAGATACCCGGCTTTCCCCTAAATTTGCGCGATGCAATCACCAGATTCTTTACTTGCGGTGGCCGAGTTCCACCATACCTTTCATGCCCCTGTACTCGATACGCCCCAAATTCCGGCCGAGGGGCGGTGCCGCCTGCGCGTATCGCTGTTGGCCGAAGAGCTCGATGAATTTCGGGAGGCCATTGCCGCGGGCGATATTGTGGCCGTAGCCGATGCCCTTTGCGACTTGCAGTATGTACTCTCCGGGGCGGTACTGGAATTTGGACTGGGCCATCAGTTTAAGGCGCTGTTTGATGAGGTGCAGCGCTCCAACATGAGTAAGGCCTGCCTCACCACCGACGAAGCCGAAGCCACCGTGGCATTTTACCAGGCCAAGGGGGTAGCCTGCCACTATGTCGAGTCCGACGGGCGGTATCTGGTCTTCCGGGATGAAGACAAAAAAACGCTCAAAAGCATCAATTATTCACCAGCCGATCTTGCCGGGATTCTCCAGCCTTAATAGATACGCTAGCCCCGACCTGGCCTTTGTGTCGAAGCAGGGGCCTATTGCCGTTTTTACTGAGACTGTACTTTACAGATCCGTTAGGGAGTAAGTAACTTAAACTATTCACCCACTTCCGACGTATATACCTTGTACTCGCCCCGGCAGCTCTGCTTCTGAGTAGCCGGGGCGAATTTCGTTTTGCTCAACGTCTCTATTCCTTCATGAAAACTCTCCCCCTTCGGCTACGCCCGAGCCTCGCCCTGCTGTTTGTCAGTCTTTTTTTTGTGAGCCTTGCGGCCTGTAGCCGGAAAGAAGACGACCCCATCGACCCCGAGAACCCCGGAGCCGCAGTAGTGGGTAGCTATACCATCGATTACTACAACGCCAACGGTACCGAATACGACAAGGCAAAAGTTGGCGCTATCGGGACAATCTCGGTGGTGAGCAGCGGCCGCGAATTTGTGGAGGTCAACCAGGTGTTGAGCCTCCAGAACACAACGATCTTTAGCCCGTTTCCAACGTCCATGCGCATCGTGAAAAACGGCAACAAATCGGTACTGCTGCAAACGTACGACAGTAAGCCCATCGGCTCCATTACCGACGGCGCTCTCGACATTACCATCGTCGATCGGCTCTACACCACTACGATCCGGGCCCGGCGGCAGTAAGCCCCCTCCCCCTCCGATGGCGTTCATCCCCTAAAAAAAGGGGTTTGTCACACGCCGGACGTCGTTTGTCCGATTCTATGCCACAACCCTTGTTTAGGCCGTATATTTGGTCTGTACTCTTAACTACCTGGCAAACGGACTTTAGCCTGTGATCCCAAAATCTATTCTCGAAACGCGCAATATTGTCAAACAGTACGCCCAGCACCGGGCCCTCGACGATGTTAGCCTGACCGTACCCAGCGGTAGTATTTTTGGTTTGCTGGGACCCAACGGGGCGGGTAAAACCTCCCTCATCCGCATCATTAACCAGATCACCGCCCCCGACGCGGGCGAGGTGTTTCTGGGGGGCGAAACCCTCCGGCCCGACCACATCCGGCGCATTGGCTACCTGCCCGAAGAGCGGGGACTCTACAAAAAAATGAAGGTGGGTGAGCAACTGCTGTATCTGGCCCAGCTCAAGGGCCTGACCGAGCGGCAGGCGATGGACAAGCTCAAAATCTGGTTCACCAAGTTTGATATCAAAACCTGGTGGGAGAAAAACGTAGAAGACCTCTCGAAGGGGATGCAGCAGAAAATTCAGTTTGTGGCTACGGTTTTGCACGAGCCCGACCTGATCATTCTGGACGAACCATTCTCGGGCTTTGACCCAATCAACGCCAATCTGATAAAAGACGAGATTCTGGAGCTGAAAAAGAACGGAGCTACCATTATCTTCTCAACCCACCGCATGGAGTCGGTGGAGGAGCTGTGCGACCACATTGCCCTCATCAACCGCTCGCACAAGATCCTCGACGGCCCCAAGCGTGCCATTAAGGAGCAATTCAAGACGCATACCTACCACGTTGAATACCAGGGAAATTTAACGGATTTACCGCCGGCTTTTCAGGTGGTTGGCAGCAAGCCTACCGACGATAACTTCACGCGTGCCGACATCCGTATTCCGCCCGATGCGTCGGTCAACGATCTTATTCGGACCCTGCTGGAGCGGGTAGCCGTCCGCAGCTTTGGCGAGAACATCCCCAGCATGAACGACATCTTTATTCGGTCAGTGAATGGTGAAAGATCGAACGAGTGAAAGAGCAAAAGCTCAAGCCTCTGATCACTCTTTCGTTCTCTCACTCTTTCGCTCTTTCACTCTTATGAAAACCATCTTCCTAATCCTTCAACGCGAGTATCTGGTCCGCGTCAAGAAAAAGTCATTTATTGTGATGACCCTCCTGACGCCCATACTGATGTCGGCTATCTGGTTGCTGCCGGTGTACCTGGCCATGCGCAACACCGACCTCAAAAAAGTACAGGTCATTGACGACAGCAAGCGGTTTGCCTCGGTCTTTAAATCGACCAACGAGCTGAAGTTTGAAGCCGGCACCAAGCCACTTGAAATAGCCAAGAAAGAATTTACCAAAAGCGGCTACGATGTACTGGTGTACATTCCGGCCGATATTATGGAGAACCCCAAATCGTTGAAGCTGTACGCGGAGAAAAACGTGAGTCTGGGGGTGCAAAACGGCATTGAAGACGCCGTTGAGCAGGAAATCGAAAACCAGAAACTGTTGCAGGCGGGTATTGACCGTAAAGTACTCGAGAGTACCAAGGTGAAGGTTTCGGCCGATACGTACAACCTGAGCGATGAAGGCGAAAAAGACAGTAGTTCGGGCGCGGCTACGGCCCTTGGGTATCTGTTTGCCTTTGCCATTTACTTCACCATTTTCCTGTACGGCGCGCAGGTGATGCGGGGCGTGCTGGAAGAAAAAACCAACCGGATTGTCGAGGTTATCATCTCGTCGGTGAAGCCGTTTCAGCTCATGGCGGGTAAGATTATCGGGGTTGCTCTGGTAGGGCTTACCCAGTTTCTGCTCTGGATTTTGCTCACGTTCGGGCTATCGTCGGCCTTGTCGGCTGCTTTTGGCCCCGACACCGTGGCCAAAATGGGGGGCAGCAGCGCCTACAGCCAACCGGGCCAAACAGCCAACGGCACAGCCGTAACCGACGCCAATGCACCGGCCGTACCTACAGCCAGCCCCGCTACGGCCAACGTATTTAGCAAGGCCAAAGCCGCCGTTAGCACCCTCGACTGGACCATGCTGCTCGTTTGTTTCGGCATTTACTTCGTGGGGGGATACCTGCTCTACAGCGCCCTGTTTGCCGCCGTTGGGGCCGCCGTCGACAACGAGACCGACGTACAGCAGTTTATGTTTCCCATCACGATTCCGCTTATTCTGGCCTTTATCATGGCCCAATTTGTGATTCGGGAGCCCGACGGCCCCATTGCCTTCTGGTTTTCGATGATTCCGTTTACCTCGCCCGTAATTATGATGGTTCGGGTACCGTTTGGCGTTCCACTCTGGGAAATTGCCTTGTCGGTAGCGCTGCTGATTGGGGGCTTTATCGGGGTTGCGTGGGTAGCCGCCCGTATTTACCGGGTGGGTATTCTGATGTATGGGAAAAAGCCTACGTTTGCCGAACTCTCAAAGTGGATTTTCTACAAAGCCTGATGAGGTTAACACCTGTCTACGTTGAGCCTCCTGAACAAATCGGGAGGCTCTTTTTTTTCGTACGTGATTAGCCACCGAGGTTCATGTAGGCCGTTTTGATATTATGTACGAATCCCTATGTTTGCGGTTTAGTCTCTATATTATGTACAGTATTCGTGCTCATTTTCTTCTAGTTGTAGCCCTTTCACTAACATTGACCCCTATATGGGCACAAAAAGTGCCTTTTCGAGAACTTGAGCAGAAAATCTACCGTCTTAACAATCAATTAAAGTACACAGAGTCGCAGGCCTTGTTGTTGCCCGTTTTGGAGAGCGACCTGTACAGTGCCCCTGAGAAATATCAGGCCGCGCTCTTGCTTTCGTACACGTACAAGCGGGTGTACGACTACCAGTCAACGTTGCGGTTTCTGGCAACGGCCCGTCGCTTTGCCGATCAAACCCCCAACCGGGATAAGTATCTGGCCACCATCGCAAGCCAGGAAGCCTTTGTCTACTTCGATATTCAGGAGTACGCTAAAGCCGACAGCCTCATGAAACGGCTGGAGACCACGTATTTCCGGCATATCGATCAGGAGAATAAAGCCAAGCTGGTGATGCAACAGGGTTACCTGTTGTTTTTGAACAAGCAGTATGCCGAGGCCGAAGCCGCTTACGACCGCGCCCTTGGCTGGCTCCGAACGTCGTCGCCCTGTGACCTCCCGATGATTCTGGTCAAAAAAATGCAGCTTTACGCGGCCACTAACCAGATGGATAGGCTTCGGGGTGCGCTGCGCCAGTCATCGGCACAGGCCGACTCGTGCGGTATCATCAAATACCACCTCTATGCCTACGAAGAACTCCTGAATATATACCGCAAACGAAACGATACCCGGGGCATTACCACGACCACCCAAACCCTCGACTCGCTTCGAAAACTGTACGCTCAGCAGGAAAAGCTCTCAGCCCTGCACAATCAGAAAGAGACCATTCTGCTGCGCGATAAAGAAGACCAGTTGAATACCGAACGGACCAACCGCCAACTGGTGACGGCATTGGCAATCGGGCTTTTGCTGGCCAGTATTGGGCTACTTACCTGGCTGGTTACCTACCGACGTAAACAGGCTCGCATTGAGACTGAGCTAAGGCAGATGAAGGCAGAACTGGAGCATTACCTCACACTAAGCAAAACTGCCCAACACGAAGCGATCCTGACCGAGCAATCGTACCTCAACACTCTGTCGGAACGGCAACGCGAGGTGCTCAACTACATGGCCGAAGGATTATCGAACCGCGAGATCGCCGATAAACTCTTTATCTCGGAAAATACAGTCAAATACCACATCAAAAACATCTATCAGTTACTCGACATTAAAGACCGAAAAGAGTTTCTGGTGAATATTAAGAAGTAACCAAATAACCATAGATAACAATTTGCAGACTACCCGATGGGGTAGTCTGTGTAAAATGGCCGTCAAACTACCCGTTAGGACAAGCAAAAGCCTACACAAAATTGATAGGTTTGGATAGTTAATCCGTCGACAGGCAAAACAGGTTTATTCTGTTAATCGAATTATCTAACCCATAAAAACGTGAAATCTGTAGTATTGCATTGGTTTGGTTACCGGTAAAAACGGTACCTGTTCCGACTAAATCGAGGCAAACTACACAACCTAAAGAAGGCCGGATCGTATGACCCGGCCTTCTTGGCATAACGTTTTATGTTGAATCGTTTCCTTACAGCTCTTCATCCACTGGCACTTCGCGGCCGGGGTGATACTCCCCTTCCCACTTCGCAACCACGGCTGTAGCCACCGCATTACCCGCTACACTCGTAGCCGAGCGGCCCATGTCGAGGAAGGGGTCGATGCCGAGAATAAGGGCCAGCCCTTCGGGGGGCAGGTCGAACATGGCCATGGTGCCGGCAATCACTACGAGCGAGGCCCGGGGAACGCCCGCAATGCCTTTTGACGTCACCATCAGGGTCAGCAACATCAGCACCTGTTGCTCAAGCGTGAGGGGCACGCCGTAAGCCTGTGCCAGAAAACCCGTGGCAAAGGTCATGTACATCATGGAACCGTCGAGGTTGAACGAGTATCCCAGCGGCAACACAAATCCAATAATCCGCGACGAGATACCGAAGCTCTCAAGAGCTTTGATCTGCTGCGGCAGCGAAGCCTCCGAACTCGCCGTACTAAACGACAGCAGCAAGGCGTCTTTGACCTGTGCCATCAATTTGAAGAACGGAATACCTACTACCGTACAAACGGCAAACAGCACCACAAAAATGAAGAACAGCAACCCGCCGAAGAAGCAGATAAGCAGGTACGCGTACGAAACCAGAATACCGAGCCCTTTGGCCGCCACAACGGCGGTCATGGCGCCCAGCACCGCAAACGGGGCCATTTGCATCACATAACCCACCATTTTGAACACCACTTCGCTCAGGGCGTCGAGTGCTTTCAGCAGCCCTTTGCCTTTCTCGCCAATAGCGCCCAGCGCGACCCCAAAAAACAAGGCAAAGACCACAATCTGGAGAATTTCGTTCTCGGCCAGAGCCCGGAACGCACTGTCGGGGAAAATATGCAGGATAAAGTCTTCGAGGCTGTTTAGCTTTTTGCCTTCAATGCCGGTGGCAGTTCCGGCCGATGGACGGGGCCAGCTCTGAATTTCGCCGGGGCGCGTCACGTTAACAACCACCAAACCGATGATCAGCGACAGAATAGTGGCGAAATAAAAATAGCCGAGGGTCTTGATACCAATGCGCCCTACAGCCTTGAAATCGCCCAATTTGGCAATGCCTACCACCAGCGTCGAGAACACCAGCGGCCCCACAATCATCTTGATAAGCTTCAGAAAAATGCGGCTAAGCAACTGGAATTTGTCGGAAACAGCTTTGGCCGTTTCGGGATCGGTGGTACTGTGCAGTATCTGACCAATCACGACACCCAGCACAAAGCCAATGACGATTTTGGTCGTAATGTTTAGTTTCATTCGGTTTGTCTGTCGAAAGGGGTATCTGCAAAAATAGCAGAATTTTGACAGGAACACGGATTTGACGGGAACGCGGATTGAATGGATAGAACGGATCGGCACAGATCTTTTCCCTTCGCAATAAAAAATCCGTGTAAATCTGTTCACTCCTTTTTATCCGTGTTCCTCTCCCCAAACACCCGCCGGTAAATGGGCTTGCGGTAGGCAAACTGAAGCCACATGAGGGGATAAAAAAGCAGGTCGGTCAGGCGCGAGGGCGTCCGGAAGGTTATGTCATCGATAATTACGGTGCCGCCCGTTTGGGAGTCGTGCACGAGCCGGTGCCGGTGTCGCCAGTAACGCAGAAAAAAGGGCAACCGTGTACCCTGATCGACAAAGAAAATCTCATCGGGCCCCTCCGACATTCCGTGGTTATGCACGGTCTGCTGATCCACAATGTCGCTGATCCAGTCTTGTTTGAACAGAATAAAATTGAGCCGCAGGTGTACCACATCGCCTTTCAGACAACCATCGAAACGGACCACCTCAACGGGCGGGAAAGGTGGCGCCAGTCGGTTGAACAGTTGTCGGTCGAAACCAGCCCAGACCTGAGTGACTGATTGACGAACGGGGGTAGAAAGAAGTAGGTGCATACGTCGACAAGTTACCCTCGTTTAACTGGCTAAAAATTGGATTGTTTTCCCCGGGCAATTAGCCAAAAAAAGCGATGCCACCTCGTTCGGAGAGATGGCATCGCTGAGTCGATTGCTGAACCTAAAGATAAGACATGACGTCTCTCCAAACGAGATATCATGTCTTAATACCCCAAAAACCAGAACTGACATCTCTTTGAACGAGATGTCAGCTCCTAATGCTCGAGAAGCGATGTCATCTCTCCAAACGAAATGACATCGCTAAAAAATCTATAACTGCTCCAGAATCCGCTCCATCGAAACCTCGTAGCCGATTTTGGCTTTCAGTTCGCTGATGGGGACACGCTCCTGCTCCATAGTGTCGCGGTGACGAATCGTAACGGTGTCGTCTTCGAGCGTCTGGTAGTCGACGGCAATACAGAACGGCGTGCCAATCAGGTCCTGACGGGTATAACGCTTGCCGATGGCGTCGCGCTCTTCCATGATCACCCGGAACTCCGACCGCAGGGCCTTCACAATCTGCTCCGCTTTTTCGGGCAGGCCATCTTTCCGCACAAGTGGGAACACGGCCGCTTTCACGGGCGCGAGCGCCGGATGCAGTTTCAGGTACGTCCGCTCTTTCTGTTGCTCGCCCTCGCCAACCACTTCTTTGGTGAAGGCGTTGCAGAACACGGCCAGGAACAGCCGGTCGGCCCCAACGGAGGTTTCCACCACGTACGGAATGTAGTTGCCGTATGGCTTGCCCGTAGCCGGGTCAATGTCGTTGTCGAAATACTGTTGTTTCTTCTTGCTCAGCTCCTGATGGGCTTTCAGATCGAAGTCGGTGCGGGAGTGGATACCCTCGATTTCGCGGAAGCCAAACGGGAATTGGTACTCAATATCCACAGCCGCGTTGGCGTAGTGTGCCAGCTTCTCGTGATCGTGGTATTTGAGTTTTTCGGCCGGTAAGCCCACCGCCTTGTGGAACGCCAACCGGGTTTGTTTCCAGCTATTGTACCACTCCATTTCGGTGCCAGGGCGCACAAAGTACTGCATCTCCATCTGCTCAAACTCCCGCATCCGGAACGTGAACTGACGGGCTACAATCTCATTGCGGAATGCCTTACCTATCTGCGCAATACCAAACGGAACCTTCATCCGGCCGGTTTTCTGCACATTCAGGAAGTTCACGAAAATACCCTGCGCGGTTTCGGGGCGGAGGTAGATGGTGCTGGCATCTTCGGCCACCGAGCCCACCTGCGTCGAAAACATCAGGTTAAACTGACGCACTTCGGTCCAGTTGTCGGTACCCGAAATAGGGCACTTGATCCCCTCGGCAATAATCAGGTTGCGCACCCCATCGAGGTCGTTTTCGCCCAGCAACCGACCCATTTCGTTGAGCAGTGCCTGCGCCCGGGCTTCATCGCCCGCGTTGGCATACGCTTCGGCCTTGCCTTCGAGCAGCTGATCGGCGCGGTAGCGTTTCTTGGAATCGCGGTTGTCGATCATCGGGTCGTTGAACGAGTCAACGTGGCCAGAAGCCTTCCACGTGAGCGGGTGCATGAAAATGGCCGCGTCGATACCTACTACTTCATCATGAAGTTGGGTCATGGCCTTCCACCACACCGTTTTAAGGTTGTTTTTCAGTTCGACCCCGTTCTGCCCGTAGTCGTATACCGCCTGAAGGCCGTCGTAGATTTCGGAAGAGGGGAAAACGAATCCGTATTCTTTCGCATGTGCGATAATATCCTGAAGGGAGGTCGCCGGAGCGCCGGTCGCCGAAGCAGTCGTTGCATTCATAGTGGCCGCAAAAATAAGTGATTGTCGATAAGCAGCTATTTTACAAGCCGGTTAATTTCAGTTTACCCCTATTCGACGCCCCAAAACAGCCTCCTTCCGCTTAAACGGTCGCGGCCGTTTGGTAAAACCCTGACAGTGGTCAAAGACCCCACAACGGAGGTTGCTGTCAGTGGTTTATCGAAACGAGTCCAACCTTACGTGTCACCGAACACACACTACCCATTGACTATACCCCGATTATAGCCTAAGTTGCGCGTAAGTAACCGAACCGTAACTAAGCTATGTTCAAACGCCTTATTGCCCGCGTGCGCGATCATTTTGGTTTCTCACAGCGTGAAGCCAACGGCTTTATGGTTGTGCTGCTCATTGGTTTGCTGGCCTTGCTGACGCCGTTTCTGTACCGATGGCTCATACCCGAACCTCAGCGCGACACCTCAGCCGCTGACGCCCGCAAGCTCGACAGTCTGGTTTCGATAATGCGCACCCAGGAATTGGCCGACGAAGCCGAACGCCGTAGCCGGTACGGAAACCGCTACGGTAAACCCGATAACGAACGAACCACGGCCGAGCAGTTTCATGAGCCCAAACTCTTCCGCTTCGACCCCAACACGGTGAGTATTGCGGGCTGGCAACAACTGGGGCTACCCAAATACATGGCCGAGCGCATCGACAAGTACCGGCGCAAAGGCGGGCAGTTTCGCCGAAAAGAAGACCTCCTTAAAATTTACGATTTCCCGCCCGACCTCTACGAGCAGCTTGAACCCTACGTGCAGTTGCCCGAACGCAGTGCCCCGGCCGGGCCAAACACCCTACCCGGCAACCTCAACCGGCCCACCGAGGCCATAGCCGCCAACGAGCCGACCCGGCCGCGTTTTGAGAAGCCCGCCCCCCCGCAGGTGTTCGACATCAATACGGCCGATACCAACGACCTCAAGAAACTGAAAGGAATCGGGTCAGGGCGGGCCCGTCAGATTCTGAAGTTTCGGGATGCGCTCGGTGGCTTTGCTTCCCCGGAGCAGTTTGCCGAGATTTTCAACATCGACTCACTGGCCCTGAGCGAGTTGCAGAAGTACGCCCGGGTACAGTCGGCAGTTCGGCGGATTCGGATCAACAGCGCGTCGGCCGAAGACCTGGACCGACTCCCCTACCTGTCGCGTCGGCAATCCGAAATTATCATTGCGTACCGGCAGCAGCACGGAGCCTTCACCTCGCTCGAATCGCTGCGGCCCATTCGGATTCTCGACGCCCGGCTCCTCGAAAAGCTGGGGCCGTATCTGGAATTTTAGGCAGAAGGCAGAAGGAGCTGGGAGAAAGGGGGGCACGTGCCTTCCGTTTCTCCGCAAGCGCAATACCGGTACTGCTGCCGAAACCAGGGTGTACTCAGAACGTTAGGGTTACGGGGTAAATCAGACCTCCGCAGGCTGTTGCGACTGCTCGACCAACCCCAAATTAACCCCAGATTAACCCCAAGGGGTTATTGTTTTGAACACGCCCGTCGAGCACCTTTGTAGCGCGCATTCACCCTGAAAAAACCTGCCATGAAACGTACCACACCCCGTCGGGCTTTTGTCGGCATAACCCTCTATCTGCTTGCTCTGAGCGGGTTACTCAGCTACTGCCGCCCCCCCCAGATTGAGCAGCCAACCACCATCCCCTTGCCCCCCGAAGGTTGTAAGATTGTGCGTACCATTTATAAAACACAAGGAGCCTACAAGTTAAATTTAAAAATAGCTGACCCCGAACAAGTCACGCTCGATGATGGACGACAGGTACGCGTTTCCTTGGAATACATAACCACTTATCACTATGATCAACAGGGCCGAATCACAGAGGAGACCGATAAGGGACCTAGCGGCTCCTCTCGAGTCATCAGCTTCATTTACGGAGATCGTCAGCTTACCATGCTCATAAAGAGCTACGATAGCCAGAAGACACTAGTTCGTCAGGATACAACCTTTTTACCGCTCAACTCAGATGGTTTACTAACTTACTATACCCCCGTCGGTCAATCGCAGTACGTCTACAATGCAGAAGGTCAGATGGTGAGCAGCAGCCCGGATCGGCCTGCCATTCTAAATCGATACCTCAACGGGAACCTCACCGAGCAAACACGCTTTGCCACCTGGGTGCAGCAAAACGGGCAATGGATACCTACCGACTACCAATTAATTCGGTATGAACATGACCTTGCCCGGCCCAACCTGCCCGAACCTCGCCAGTTCTTAGGGGCAACCTCCCACAACCTGCCCACAAAAGAAGTGAGGGAGATGCGGCTATCGAGCAGCTTCGCTGATGGACCGGTTTACCAGCGTACCTTCCAGTATAGCTATGACAAGCGGGGGTTGGTCAAACGGCGTATCGCCAACGGTAAGGCGTTGAACCCGCAGTGGTTAATGGAAGAGGACTCTTACGGTGTGGGGGTTATTGATTACGAATACGCCTGCCCCTAGGCATTACAAAAACATGCGCATTTTTTATTTCTCTTCCCCTGAAGGCCAGGGTTGGGAATGTATTGTCATTACCGTTAACACAACCATCTTTCCATGAAAAAGCATCTCCTGTACTTTACAGTTTTTTTATTGGCTTTTGTAGTAAGGCCAGGCAAAGCCCAGCGATTAACCATTAGCCAACCTCTTGATGGAGCGGTCTATCAGCAAAATGCGCAGGGCTCAGGGCGCATCATCATACGCGGAGATTTCAATTCCAGGTCGTTTTTGTTAGGTACCGTTTATATTCTGATCGGAGAGCTTCAAAAACTGGATTTGGTAAACGGACAACCCACTGCAGATACCCCTATTCGGTTCCCTTTGCGACAACGTCGAACAACCTTTGCTCAGGAAGTAAACGTTCCTAAAGGCTGATATCGGCTCACAATTACAGCCCAAAGAGTGTCGGGGCTTCCGTTTGGCCCGGGAACCTTTACCAGTTCCTTAAAAGTAGGGATAGGCGAAGTATTTATTATAGCCGGGCAATCAAACGCCGAAGGCGGGCACCGTGAGTTTGGAGACACAGGGTCTTTTGTGCTACCCCCAAACACCGACCAATGGCGTATGGATGCTGTGCGTGTGATCAATGAAGCAGACCCACCACAAGACTGGCGGGATTATCCGAACGATTACAAACGAGTTAAACAACTTACCTCTACCAAACAGGCAACCCAGATTGGGCCACGTGGGCGAAGCTTATGGTATTGGGCCTCAGTGGGTGGTCAACTGGCACAGGATTGCGGGGTTCCGGTCGCTTTCTTCAATGCGGCCTTTGGGGACACAACCATTACCCAATGGGCTACTTCTACCAATCCTGATGCTCTTGCATCGGGTCAATATACTCCTACTAATATTCAATCACCAACTGCCGACCGTTTCATTGCAGGGTCTCCTTATGGTTTTTTCGGTAATATGCTACGCCTGTACACCAGTACCTACGGTGTTCGGGCAGTCCTATGGATGCAGGGCGAATCGGACACAAAAGCTCTTGTCCAAAAAGAAGACCCCTTGTATAAAGATGGATGGGCTGACAGACCTCTATTTAACAGACTTCGGAATCAAGTACTTCCTCCGACCAACGCAGCCAATGAACCGAACGAAAAGTTGTGGGTCAGAAATAGTGCCGAATATGCAGCTAAACTGAGAGCTGTCATTCAAAAATCCCGTACGGAGGTTCCGGGTAAAGAAGTCCCCTGGGTTATCTCCCAGACTTCTTACATAGGTGCTAACCCTTCACGCCGTGACTTAGACAACGGTGGAGTATCATCCCAGATAGTGCGTGATGGGCAACTGATTTCTGCTATTGGCCTACCCGGATTGTATCAAATGACAAATACAGATGATCTGCTTTCAACTTATCGGATTCTGTTCGGTGCGGATTGGCCAGTACATTTTAATTCAGCCGGTACACAAATTATAGCAGACCGCTGGTCATCTGCCTTAAAAGACATCTGCCGAAACAACCGATTACTCCCTGTCACCCTACAAGATTTGGGCACCGAACCTCGCGAACTTGAAATCAGCGAGAATGGCGCCGAATTAACAGCACCTTCAGGCTTTGCTGATTATAGGTGGGTATCAGGCCGATACTCCTTCGATCTGAATACGCCTATTGCCCAAACACAATCGATTGCCACTCCAAGTGAGGTAGCCAGGTATGGTTCAGGAACCAGCAAGACGGAAGTTTTTGCCAAAAGTGCTGTACAGACTTCTGGAACTTATCAAGTCGTCCTCCAGAATAGCAATGGCCTGCCTATACTCACTCAGGCAGTAGATTTTCCTTATGTCATCGTTGACGATACAGGCTACACTCCGCCCCCTACTACCACCACCAACCAATGCAAAGCAGGTAACGAAAACAGCGGGGGCAACCGCACCCCCAACGGAGCCATTGTGGGCGGATTCGGCAACAGCAGCGAGTTTATGGAGTACACCTTTACCAACATTCCTTCGGCAGGCAATTATACCTTCACCATACGCTATGCCTCCGGCGATGCCCAGGCTGGCATCAACCTGCGCGTAAACGGCGGGGCCGTACAGCCCATGCGCCCCGCCGGAACGGCCTCCTGGACGCCCGGCCCCGAAGCGAGCCAAACCCTGGCTCTAAATGCGGGCACCAATACCATCCGTATTGAGGGTAGTGGGCAGGGGAACTTTACCTTCGACCGCCTGTGTATCAACGCTGGCGGAGCCGGCACCGGCACAACTACACCCCCACCCCCTCCGCCTACCTCGTTTGCCATCACGGGTGTTCAGCTCAATTGCAGCAACGGCGTGGTTACTATGAGCCTGAGCGGGGCTAATGCCAACCCCGTTGAGTACAGGGCCATCGGGTTGCAGGACTGGAGCACCAACCCCCTGACCATTCCGAGCTGGCAACGCAACGGAACCACCTTCACCTTGTGGGCACGGCAGGCGGGCAACCCCGAAGTAAGTACAAACTTTACCAGTGCCTGCAGTAATGGCCGGTTGGCGTTGGCCCACGACGAACCCGAAACTACGCAGGGTCTGCTCATTAGCCCTAATCCAACAACGGGCCGGGTGGTGGTACGCTTTACGCTGACCGACAAACAGGCGGGCACCCTGTCGGTAGTAAACCTGTCGGGTCAGACGCTACAGGCCCAACCCGTATCAGGAACAGGCCGGATGCAGGAAGAGTCCGTAGACCTGAGCCGTCAGCCTGCCGGGGTGTATGTGGTCCGATTACAGGCGGGCAACCGGGTCAACAGCGGCAAAGTAGTCCTCCAACGCTAACTGCCGTTGCGAGGGCCGTATCTGGAATTTTAGGCAGTAGGGAGAAAGGGGAGAAGGGAAGGCAGGTGCCTTCCCTTCTCCCCTTTCTCCCTACTGCCCTATTTCGGGCAACCCATACTTGTTTATTTGATGGATGATTAGTATATAGCGCAACCATTCCAGACACAATACACACCCCATGCCCAACAAAACCACGCCCCCCCCCCCTCGATACGAGTACCGCTGACCAAATCAGGTCAAAAATCACACTTCGCGAACACCGGGTGCTACGGTTAGCCGCCCAGGAAATGACCAACAAAGAGATTGCCCAGGCTCTTGGCATCAAAGAGGAAACAGCCAAGTGTCACCGCAAAAATGTACTCAGAAAGTTAGGGTTACGGGGTAAATCAGACCTCCGCAGGCTGTTGCGGCTGCTCGACTAACCCCAGATTAACCCCAAGGGGTTATTGTTTTGAACACGCCCGTCGAACACCTTTGTGGCGCGCATTCACCCTGAAAGAACCTGCCATGAAACGAACCACACCCCGTCGGGCTTTTGTCCGCATAACCCTCTATCTGCTCTATCTGAGTGGGTTACTCAGCTACTGCCGCCCCCCCCAGATTGAGCAGCCAACGACCCTTCCCTTGCCGCCCGAAGGTTGTAAGATTGTGCGTACCATTTACAAGAATCGTGTCGCTCCAATATCCAATAGTAAGGAAGTTGATTCCGAGCAGCTCACGCTCGATGATGGCCGACAGGTGAGAGTTTCTTTGGCGACTACGACTACCTACAGCTATGACCAACAGGGCCGAATCACTGAGGAGAACAATCAGAATCCCAACGGCTCCTATCGCATCATCAACTTTGCCTATGGTGATCGCCAGCTTATTCAGGTTATGAAAAATTATAACAAGGTCACTAATCAAGTTTTCATTAAGACAGACACCCTTCGGCTTAATAAGGCGGGATTATTAACTTATTACACCCCAGATGGTCAATCGCAGTATGTCTACAATGAAGCCGGGCAGCTAGTTAGCAGCAGTCTTGAACGGCCTTCTAACTACGCTAGCTATCTCAACGGTAACCGCACTGAACAAGTGCTGTTTGCTTCCTGGAGTCACCAGGGAGGACAATGGATACCTGTCGACTATCAGTATCATCGCTACGAGTATAATCTCACGCGGCACAATATACCCCTCCTTTATCAATACGCAGGAGCAGATAGCCGTAACCTACCTACAAAGGAAGTGTGGGAAATGCGGCTATCGAGTGCCTTTGACGACGGACCGGTCTACCAGCGCACCTACCAGTATAGCTATGACAAGCGGGGGTTGGTCAAACGGCGTATCGCCAACGGTAAGGCGTTGAACCCGCAGTGGCTGGTTGAAAATGACCCTTACGGTGTGGGGGTTATTGATTACGAATACGCCTGCCCCTAGGCATTACAAAAACAGGGAGAAGGGATTGCACGAGCGCTCCCTTCTCCCTGTTCCTTTCTGCCTTCTGCCCTATTAAAAATTAGGCTTGAGCAGGTATTTCGAGTAAAACTCATCAATCACCTTCACGGCTTCGGTTGGGGTATCTACCAACCGGATCAGCTTCATGTCTTCGGGGTTGATGTTGTTTTCCTCGCCCAGCATTACGCCCTCAATCCAGTCGATAAGGCCCTGCCAGTACGTCCGGCCCACCAGCACAATCGGGAAGCGGGCAATCTTCTTGGTCTGAATCAGGGTGATAGCCTCAAACAGTTCGTCGAGCGTACCCATACCACCCGGCATGACAATAAAGCCCTGCGCGTACTTGACAAACATCACTTTCCGAACAAAGAAGAAATCGAAATCGATACTCTTGTCGGCGTCGATATAAATATTGCTGTGTTGCTCAAAAGGCAGCTGGATGTTCAAACCCACCGATTTTCCGCCCTGCTCGAAAGCCCCTTTGTTACCGGCTTCCATGATACCGGGGCCACCGCCCGTAATGACGCCGTAGCCATGCCGTACCAGTTTGGCGGCAATTTCTTCGGCCATTTTGTAGTACGGGTTGTCGGGCTTGGTGCGGGCCGATCCGAAAATCGAAACGCAGGGGCCAATCTTCGACAGTTTATCGAACCCTTCGACAAACTCGGCCATTACTTTAAAAATTACCCACGAATCGGCCGTTTTGATTTCATTCCAGTTCCGATCCTGAAACGCTTCTTTGATCCGTTGTTCGTCGGGTGTAAGGAGGAGTTCGTCACGTTTGGGTAAATCTTTCTGAATCTGGGTCGTGCTCTGTACTTCGGAGCGCTGTACCGTTTCTTTCGTTTCTGTGTTCATACGCTTGGTTGATGCAGCGGGTGAGCAGTAGCCCACCATGTCGTTAACATGTATTTTAAGGTTGTGTTTCCCTGCCCTGAACGTACCGGCTTCTTTATCAGGGCTTAAGCGCAGCCGGTGTCCATCAGCTATCCTCTTCCAACGACGAAATGCCTTTTTTCGGAAGACATTTTGCTAAAGGCAGGAATGCAATAACGTATTTTTGCCTAAAATTTGTTCAATTCCTACCAAACTGTTTAGTCAATGAGCCTGCGCATTGCCATCGGAGCCGACCATGCTGGTTTCACCTACAAAGAAGCGATTCGTCAACACCTGACCGATGGTGGCTACACCGTGGAAGATTTCGGCACGTATTCGACCGATTCGGCCGATTACGCCGATTTTGCGCACCCCGTAGCCTCGGCCGTGGAAGAGCACCGTGCCGACTGGGGCATTCTGATTTGTGGCAGTGGGCAGGGCGTTTCCATGACGGCCAACAAGCATCAGGGTGTCCGGGCGGCTTTGGTCTGGAAACCCGAAATTGCGGCCCTCACCCGGCAGCACAACAACGCCAACGTACTTTGCCTGCCCGAACGGTTTATCTCGCTCGACGATGCTCTCGAATGCGTTCGGTTGTTTCTCGAAACCGAGTTTGAAGGCGGCCGCCACGAGCGCCGGGTACAGAAAATGGCCTGCGCGTAAGTTTGGTTACCGACGCTGATACACGCCCGGCGTACCCGTCGGGCGGTACATAGCCCCTAAAGCCGGAGCCCGTTGAAAGAGTTTTTCGACCACATTTTCGCGGTCGATGATGTACGTAGGCGGGTCTTCGCGGAAATGAGCGTACACATTCACCACAGCCTCGTAGTTGTCGAGGTTGCGGAGGTCGTACTTGGCCAGGTCCCAGTTGAGGTACGGGGTAGCGGGGCGGTTTTGCCAGTACGCACTCAGATCTTCGCCAATCACCAGCAGTTTCTGGTTACGAATGTCGCCGGGCAAAGGCGAAGGCTTCACCTGTAGCTTGTCGAGCCGCCCCACATTAATGCCCGGAAGAATACCCAGGGCCCCCTGATAAAAGATGCCCAGCATCAGGGCAACCAGGCCGGTAAACGTCAGTTCGGCCAGCCACGCCTTGCGGACGTTCATGAAGTACAGCACGGCGAAGAACGCCATGGGCGGCACAAAAATCAGGAAGCCCATAGGCGCAATAAACGGCATGAGCGCAATGGTCAGCACGGCCGCAAACGCCCAGAAAAGCATGATTTGCTGGCACCGTTGCTGAAAGTTGACGTACCGGTTGGGCGAGTTGAACAGGCTAAAAAAGCCCAAAACCCCAATTCCGAGCGGCACAATCAGCGACACGATCAAGGCCCGGTAGTCGGACAGGGCGTATTGCCGAACCCGAAATACCGACGCCAGCAGGTTACGGTTAAAATCGTCGAGACTGTCGTTGAGGTAATAAAAAAGGACCGTGACGGCCACCGGAAACGCAAACCCAAACAAGGTAAGCGAATGCTGCCGGAAGGTAGCCCCCGTAAAGAGCAGCAGCGAGGCCGACGCCCAGATAATAAACACCGCCGAGGGTAGATAACACAAGGCCGCCAAACCCACGTAAATACCTACTTCAAAGACTTCGTCGGTTACGCCCTGACGTTCGAGTTGCTTGATGAGCGTACCGAAAGCCAGCAACAAAAACGAAGTTGAGAGTAACACGGGCGAGAGCGTCAGGCAGTCGAACGAAAGGTGCAGAAACAGGGCGTAGAGCAGGCCCGGCCAGAAATTACGGTCGGGGTACACATCGCGGTTGTTCATGACGTAGTTGAAGTACACGATCTGAAACACCGACACCACCGTTGCCATAGCGTGCAAAGCCCCCTGCGACCGCCCAAACAACGCGTGCAGCACCCGGTACACCAGGGCCGACAGCGGGCTCACACTGTCCCAGATGTCGCGGTACAGCAAATACCCCTGACTCATTTGTTCGCCCACGAGCATCCAGTTCAGCTCTGGAATGAGCAAGGGCAGGGGCGAAATCAGAAAAGGAATTCGGATAATAAGCAGCAGCACCATCAGGCTGATGTACTGATACGGTGCGTACGTTCGGAAAAAACTCAGCATATTGGCGAGCAATAATGGGCGATCAGCTAACCCAGAAAACGGCCCCACGTTAAACACTGTTGGCGGCTCGCTGTTCACTGTTCACTGATGCGAAGTTACGGCGCATTTCGGCTATCTGAAAAAAGGTACGGATATTTGCATACACATGGAATCGAAACGACAACAAAAGGTGGCCCGGCAGTTGCAGAAAGACCTCGGCGAGATTTTTCAGCGCGAACTGCCTCACTTCTTCAACGGGGCCTTTATTACGGTGACCAACGTACGGGTCTCGCCCGACCTGAGCGTGGCCCGCGTGTACCTGAGCTTCTTGGGCACTAAAAATAAGGAGATGCTCCTCGACGATATTCGGGAGAAAAGCCGCGCAATCCGGCAGTCGCTGGGCGAGCGCGTGCGGCATCAGCTCCGCATTGTGCCCGAATTGAATTTCTTCGTGGACGATACGGCCGAGTATGCCGAAAAAATGGACAAGCTTTTTGCCGGTCTCGACATTCCGCCCGCACCCGAAGACGAGGACGAAGAAAATTAATGAGTGAGAGAGTGAATGAGCGAAAGAGTGGTGCTAAGTACCTGTTTCGCTCTTTCACTCTTTCACTCATTCACTCATTCCACAATGAATCTGCCCTTCTTTATTGCCCGCCGGTACTTTTTCACACGTAAAAAACGCGGCTTCATCGGCTGGCTCTCCATCCTGTCTATTATCGGGGTAGGCGTTGGTACGATGGCGCTTGTGGTGGTGCTGTCGGTATTCAACGGCATGGAAGAGCTTAACCGAACCTTGTTTCGCTCGGTAGAGGCCGACCTGACCATTTCGCCCCGGCAAGGCAAACGCTTTGAGGCTCCCCCCACCCTACTCACGGCCCTCGGTCGCACACCCGGCGCCGACCTGGTTACGCCCGTCATTCAGGACAATGCCCTCGCCCGGTACAACGGCGCGCAAACCGTAGTGACCGTAAAAGGCGTGGCCAACAACTATTTGCAACGTTCGCAGCTCGACTCGGCCCTCGTCGACGGGCGGTTTCGGCTCCAGACCAACGGCATCAACTACGCCATTGTGGCCGAAGGCATCCGCAACGACCTGAGCATTGTGACGCAGGACATTCTGACCCCGCTCGAACTGCTGTACCCGCAAAATCAGAGTGGTAGCCGAACGCTCAACTTACTGAGCGAAAACGCCTTTTCGACGCAGGCCCTGACGGTGTCGGGGGTGTTTTTTGTAGACGCCCAGCAGTACGGTGATTTTGTGATTGCCCCCCTGCCCGTTGTGCGCGAACTGGTGGGCTACGGCCCCAACGAGCTGACGAGTATTGAGCTGCAATTGAAACCCGGCACCGATCTGGCAGCGGCCAAGGCTGCCGTACAAACGCTGGCCGGCGATAAACTCCTGGTACGCGACCGCGACGACCTGAATGTAGACCTGTACCGGGCCATCAACATCGAAAAGCTGACCGTGGGCCTTACGCTTTCGTTTATTATCCTGATTGCGTCGGTCAATATTTTCTTCTCGCTCTCGATGCTCGTCATCGAAAAGAAAAACGACATCCGTACCCTCCTGGCACTCGGTGCTACACCAGGTCTTATTCGGCGGGTATTCCTCACCGAGGGGGCCATCATCTCGCTTTCTGGGGCTGTTACGGGCTTAGTGCTGGGCGTTGGGCTGTGCTGGTTACAGGAACGGTACGGGCTTGTGGGCGTTGGCACCACCTCGTCTATCATCGACGCTTACCCGGTCCGGGTCGATACAACCGACCTTTGGATCACAGCCCTGATTGTACTCGGTATTACGGCCCTTACCTCGTGGTTTCCGGCCCAGCGAGCCGCCAAAATCCGCCAGACAACGAATTAAGTGAACAATGTAGAATGTAGAATGCATTTCAGTACTGGACATTCGGACTTCAGACACTGGACGTTAGACTTACTACCATTCTGTAGGTAGGTCTAATGTCCAACATCTAATGTCCAGTACTGAAGAATGCATAACAAATAGCTTGATTAGCTACTGGCAATCAGCGATTTCATTATGCATTTTACACTATTCATTATACATTCAGTTCTGCTTGATTACACCTAATACCTAAACCATTCGTCCGGTTTGCGGCTGCTTTCCAGTCGGCGTTCCAGATCATCGGGGATAAACGGAAAGAAATCGATGCCGGTGAGCCGCTCAATCTGGTCCACAGGCACCACAAACGACCGGAGGGGCTCGTTGGAAGGCTCATTGTTCATCAGAAACCCAATCATCCGGATGTCGGGGTTGTTGCAGTACAAAATCACTTTATAAAACTGCTCAGGCACAGCAACTTCCACCTTTTTCCCGATTGTTTCCAGACCCGGCTTCAGCACGGGCCCGGTCACCACGTACACCCCCCGGTCGCGCCGGGCCCAGGTACGCACCTGATCTTCCAGCTCTTTCCAGATACCCCGGTTGAACTGTGGAGCCTGCGGACTCACGTTGCTCATGTAAAACGACTCGCGGGTGAGCCGTTGCGAAAACTTAAAATCGCCAGCCGGTGCCAGGTGCCCCCGGTCGTAGCCCGAGCGCGTATAGTCGGTGGGGTATGCCGTGCCGCTTTCCACGAGCGGATCGGGTTGGAATCGCTCGTAATCGCGCTCCGCATCGCCCGTGGTTTCAAACGCCAGCAGCGGATAGGCCACCCAATCGGCCTGTTCGTACTGATCGCGGTACCGAAGAATGTAGCCATCGTGCCGCACAATCTCGTCGGACGACGTAAAGGCAGGCAGAATAAAATCGGGTTTCTTCTCAAAATCGAACCGCCGGTTACCCGATTGGCTCGCCTGTTCGTCGGGGGTACTCTCGTCGGCCGTCCGCTCGTCGCTCGCGCTACCCTCATCCGAGGCACTATTTTCGTCTGAAGCCTCATCGGAAGCGACATCCTCAACCGGCTCGGGCGCTTTGTAGGGGTTGTGTTCTTTCTCCGCCCGGTCCGACGACGGCCCGATACCGACTATACTTTTGAGATCGTTCCAGAAGGCCACGAGTGGTCTGGTGCGGCCACCGTAGTGCAGAAACAACCCCACCATGAAAAAGAAAAACAGTAAAACAAGCGAGTTACCACGCAGTCGGAACCCACGCTGATAAACACCGGACCGCCGATAGTGCGATTTGTTAGAACGAAAAAACATAGTACAAAGGTAAGCAGGGTTGTGGTTTTGGGGCTTCGTGTACGAATGAAACCCGGAACCGGGTATGACTGTTAGGCGGGTATGTCTTCATTACGCATTGCCGTGATCGGCGGGGGCGCGGCCGGGTTCTTCGGGGCCATTACCGCAGCCGAAACCTACCCCGATGCGACGGTCACGATCTACGAGAAAAGCCGGCAGGTATTGGGCAAGGTACGGGTTTCGGGCGGGGGGCGCTGCAATGTCACCCACGCCTGTTTCGACAACCGGCAGTTTATAAAGCATTACCCACGGGGCGAACGCTGGTTGCGGCCCTTGCTCAATCAGTTCGATGCGCAGGCCACCGTGCGTTGGTTCGAGTCGCGGGGGGTAACCCTCAAAACTGAGGCCGACGGGCGCATGTTTCCCACCACCGACTCGTCCGAAACGATCATCCACTGCCTGACCCGCACCGCCGACCGGCTGGGCGTTCGGGTACGTACAAGCTGCGGCATTGCGGCCCTCACACCGGCCGAGGGGCACTGGACGCTGCAACTCCAAACCGGCGAAACCCTCACTGCCGACCGCGTGCTGGTGGCCGTGGGCGGGTATCCGCAAAGCCCGTCGTACGGCTGGCTACCGCCCGTAACCGAGCCCGACGCGCTGGTGTCGCCGGTACCCTCACTGTTTACCTTCAACACACCCGACAATCCCCTGCTGGCTCTGGCGGGCGTGTCGGTGCCCAACGCGCTGGTGAGTGTGCAGGGTACGAACCAACGCCAAAGCGGTCCCCTGCTCATTACGCACTGGGGATTTAGTGGCCCGGCTATTCTGCGGCTCTCGGCCTGGGCTGCCCGCGACCTCGCCGGTGTCGACTACCGGTTTACGCTCCGCATTCAATGGCTTGGCGACCGCACCGAGGCCCAAATCCGCGACGGCTTTACCCTGTTCCGGCAGCAGCATCCCAAAAAGCTGGTTACCTCCCAAAACCCGTTTGGGTTACCCGGTCGGCTGTGGGATGCTTTTTGTGCCGAAGCGGGCGTCACGGAGGTTACCCGCTGGAGCGAACTGCCGGGTAAAGCCCAGAACCGGCTCGTCGAAAAACTAACCAACAGTCAGTTTGCCGTCAGCGGCAAAAGCACGTTTAAGGATGAATTTGTAACCTGCGGGGGCATTGCCACGGGTAGCCTGAATCCGCAAACACTGGAAAGCACCACCCACCCCGGTCTGTTTTTCGCGGGCGAAGTAATCGACGTAGACGGTATTACGGGCGGTTTCAATTTCCAGAATGCCTGGACCACAGGCTACATTGCCGGGAAGCATTTGGGGCGGTAAGGGTTTCTGGTTTTTAGTTTGTCGTTTGTGGTTTGTGGTTTGTGGTTGTGCTGATTGATAGCGTGTTTGCCCGGAATCAAGTTACGTGAAAAACGGGAAGCCAGCCGCCAAAAACGATGAACCAAAAACGATAAACTAAAAACCAGCTAACTGACCTAATACACCCGCTCGTAGTACTCCCGTGCCATGCGGGCCGAGGTGAAATACGCGTTGACATCGGCCATACTCCGAAGCTGAAGTGCGCGCCAGGCTTCGGGTCGGTCGTAATACATCGGCAGAATATCTTCTTCCAGCAGCCGGTACAGGTGCTCGCGGTCGTGCGTATCGGGGTTCCGAAAATCCGCATCGCCTGGCGTGGGTACAATAAATGCGTTCTGATCGGGGCCATCCGGTTTGGCAAACTCACAGATCCAGCCGTCGTTTGTCGACAGGTTAATAGCACCGTTCATGGCGGCCGTCATTCCGCTCGTACCCGAGGCTTCGCGCGGAACAATGGGCGTATTCATCCACACATCGGCTCCGTCTTTCAACGCTTTAGAGAGCGCCAGTTCGTAGCCCGTCAGCACAGCCATACGCGGGTACAGGTGGCTCAGATAATACAGGTGATTGAATGTCCGCACGGCCCCCTCATCGAACGGGTACGGCTTACCGGCCCAAACCATCTGCACCGGATAATCGCGGTTGTTCATAAGCCGCCGGAAACGCTCACCATCCTGCGTGAGCAAGTCTGGGCGCTTATACCCCGCAAACCGACGGGCCCACACAATGGTCAGTATAGCGGGATCGAACAGCTTACCGACCTGATCGGCAATGATGTTGAACAGGGGCTGCTTCATGGCCTTTTTGCGGGCCGCCAGCGTCCGGCTGTCGGCGGCAGACCGAGCGGCATCCAGCTGGGTATCGGCCCAGTAGCCATGATTCTGCGCGTTGGTCACGTGTGTAATCTCGCAGATGCCCGCGTACGAACCCCACATCCGGCGCGATACCTCACCGTGCAGTTTCGAAACCCCGTTGGCTTTGCGGCTCAGGCGAAGGGCCACCAGCGAGTGGTTGAAAATACTATCGTCGACTCCCGCTATTTGCCGTACCCGTTCCAGTGGTAAGCCACCAAAAAAGCCCAGCCGTTGCAGAAACCCAATATCATGTTTTTCGTTGCCAGCCTCTTCGGGCGTGTGGGTTGTAAACACCATCCGCCCGCGTACGGCCTCTACGCTGCCCAACGTCTGATACAGATGAAAAGCCGCCGACAACGCGTGGGCTTCGTTGAGGTGATACACCTCAGGGGCATAATTGATCTGATCCAGGAATTTGGCTCCGCCTAAGCCCAGCACCATGCACTGCGACACTTTCAGGGCCGAATCGGCATCGTACAATCGGTACGAAATACTCCGGGCGTCGGTATCGTTTCCGGCGACGTCGGTCGTCAGAAAAAACATCGGCACCGTGTTGAAATGCTTCGGGTCTAAGTAATAAGCCTCTACCCAAACCGGCCGACCGGCAATGTCGATCGTAAACCGAACACCGGTATTTTGCAGAAACCCGTAGATTTTCTCCCGAAACTGAACATCCATGGCATTGTCCGTCCGGCGAATCTGATCGTAATACCCATATTTCCACAGCATCCCGATCCCGATCAGATTCTGACGCTCGTCGAAAGCACTTTTCATGTGCGAACCCGCCAGAAAACCAAGCCCGCCTGAGTACACTTTCAGGGCCTGATCAACGGCAAATTCCATGGAAAAGTAAGCGACCGATTTACGGTAAGCCGGAGCAAACGAATACGGATGCCGAAAGGCCGGTGGCAATTGTGATGAAGTCATGGGGCACAAGTACGAGTAAATGGGATACTAAAAATGAAGGGCCAAAGGTACAACGAAAGCCCCACTCGCATGATAACCGGCTAATATAGAGACGGCCTGGCAAGCCGATCAACCTCAGGTAACATCCTGTAAATTAAGCTCAAACTCAAAGATCCGCCAGCTAACAAAGCCCATATTTTAACCACATTTCAAGGTAGGCCTGTATGCAAACGGGCGAGCGGAGAAATCCGCTCGCCCGTTTGCATACGCCGATTGATACGATTGTTTATTACAGGTACGGCTGCGCAATAGCCAGCACGGCCGCGCGGTCGAGAGGCTCGTCGAACGCTTCGCGAACCCGGTCGGCACTCTTGCCCGTCAGGGCTACCAGATCAACACCGGCCTGGCTTGTTACGGCCTCGCCCGCATACACCGGAGCCGGTGCCTCGTCGGTAGCCGATACCCAGCCCCGCAGGCCCCGCAACCGGCGAACTTCCGATGCGTGCCGCGCTTCGACCGAGTGAATTTGCAGCGCAGTCGTGAGCACGTCCATACCCAGCAGATTACCCGCCTGACCTTTGTAAGCCCGCACCCCGGTATCTTCAAAAGCCTGCGCCAGCAACAAAAACGTTTGGTAATCGGTAAACGTGGCCGCCGGGTATTTAAACGCCGGTTTGGCAACGGCCGCCGAGCCCAGGGCCCCGCGAAGCAGCGCTACGTGGGCTGTTTCGTGCTTACCGATCTGGGTAAAGATGGCTTTGTCGGCCGCCGGAATCAGGTTAGCAGCGGCATTGCCTTTCTGGTAGTAATCGTCTTCGAGGTACTCCAGCGTGAGGGCGTAGTTGAGCACATCCTGCACCGACGACGACTGTGCGTAGGCCTCGTTGAGTACACTGGCCATAACGGCCGGTGCCGACACAGTGAGGGCTTTTGAGCCCAGTCTCAGCAGGCTCCGCCGTGAATAATAACCCAACCGCTCGGTGGCATCGCCATCTACGGCTTCGATATCCTGAAATAATTTGAATAAGTTCATGGGGTCAGCCTGGTTTACTTGGGCAGATTGTTAGCCGTGATAGTTGTACGAACAAAGGGTTGCGCCAGCGGCAACACCACCGAGGGTGCACTCGCCGGATCGAGGCCCGTAGCGGGCGTTACCACGTCGTCGCCCGCGAAACTGGTTGTTTTGGGGCTCAACAACGACCGAATAGCGGCTGCGTGCCGTGCTTCGACCGACACAATCTTGCCCGCCAGCAAGAGGTAGTTCACGTCTTTGATCAGCTTACCCGCGCCGTTGTAAGCCGCCACGCCCAGATCTTCGAAGGTCTTGGCCGCATTGAGTACACTGGCCCGATCAGCAAAGTTGATAGCCGAGAAGTTAACTTCGAGGCTGGCGATGGCATTGTTGCCCAGAGCCGCCTTGAAAAAGTCGCGGTGAATAATTTCGTGGTCCCGGATTTCGGTGAGCAGGCTACGCTCGGCATCGGTAATACCCGAGTACGGCGTAGCAATTACCTGCGTGTAAAAAGCGGCTTCGAGCTGCTCCAGCGCATACGCATAATTCAGAATCCCGACGTCGCCCGAACCCAGATCAACCGTAGCCGCCGAAATGGGCGTGGTCATGTAATCCTTGTCAACACACGATTCGAGCAGCACTGCCCCTGTCGCTATGGTCACCCCTGCATACCGCAGAAACAACCGCCGATCTACCGCCTGTTCGGGCCGATCTGTTTTTGTCTTTTCCATACTGTTCTTGCGATTTTAAGCGGCACCGGCGGGCCTGAACGGTTCGGGCGGTACCTGTCATAAGTACGCGCCCGGTTTACGTCTGGATTTTTCCGGTTACCATAATTCAGGCTCAACGCCCGACCAACCGCTGAGAATCAACCCCGTACGAACGAATAAAAAAGACAAAAACGGTCACTACTCTTCGTCGTCCTGAAAGGCACGGTACGCCCGCTGGAGCTCGTCGAAAGTTTTCTGGTTTCCCTGCTGACGCGCCAGTTGCAACCCAAAATCATAATACATGGCCGCCTTGGTTCGGTCGCCGAGGTCGGCGTAGAGCTGTGCGGCATGGTAATACGTGGGCAAATACTGCGGATGTTCGTTGAGGAGTTTTTCGAAATAATGCTGGGCCTGACCGGGGTTGGTGCTCAGGTACTCCATAGCCAGCGCGTAAACATTAAAGGGTTCGTGGGGTTCATCCTGTACGAACTGGAGCAATTGTTGGATTCGTTCGGTATTCATTTGCACAAAAAATTAGTATGCATGCATACTGTTTTTGAAAGAGGTTTGTAAATTAGCCCCGCGAAATTGACGTTTTCGGTTTACAGTTTGCTGTTTACGGTTCGTTTTTACGACTGCGGGCTCACTGAAAACTGAAAACACTAAACTGTCAACTGTAAACTGAATTTTTATGAAAATCTTAGTGTGCGTGACGAGCGTGCCCGACACGACGACCAAGATTACCTTCACTGACAACAACACCAAGCTCAACAAAGCAGGTGTGCAGTTTATCACCGGCCCCTATGACGACTACGCCCTGGCGCGGGCCGTTGAACTGAAGGAACAAACCGGCGCATCGGTTACGGTGCTCAACGTGGGCGAAGCCGACGCGGAGCCCGTTATTCGGAAGTGTCTGGCTATCGGTGCCGACGACGCCATCCGGGTCAATGCCGACCCCGTCGACGCGTATTTCGTAGCCGAGCAGATTGCGGCCATCGCCAAAGAAAACAACTACGACCTGATTCTGATGGGTCGCGAATCGATTGATTACAACGGCGGGCAGGTACACGGTATCGTGGCCGAAATGCTCGGCATTCCGTCGATTTCGCCGGTGATGAAGCTCGACATCTCGGGAACTACCGCCAAAATGACCCGCGAGATCGAGGGCGGCAAAGAAGACCTCGAAGCGAGCCTGCCGCTTGTTTTGGGTTGCCAGGAGCCAATTGCCGAGTGGAAAATCCCGAACATGCGCGGCATCATGACCGCCCGTACCAAGCCCCTGAAGGTGGTAGAACCGAGCAGCCGCGAAACCCTGACCCAGGTGGTTAGCTACGAATTGCCCGCTCCGCGTGGGGCTGTCAAAATGATCCCCGCCGATCAGGCCGAAACACTCATTCAACTGCTCCGTACCGAAGCGAAAGTCATTTAATTCAATGAACAACGAACAACTATCAACGAACAGTTAAAGGAGTTGTTCGTTGCTAACTGTTAACTGAACCATGTCAGTCCTCATTTTTGTCGAGTTAGACGAAGGTAAAATCAAGAAGTCCTCACAGGAGGCTATATTCTACGGCGCTAAGGTGGCCGGTATGATGGGAACAGCGGCTACGGCTGTTGTACTTGGGCAGGCCGACAGTACCGAACTCGCTACGGCGGGTCGGTTTGGGGCTACCAAAGTGCTGCACGCTGCCGATGGCAAACTGAACGAACCCAACGGTATGGCTTATGCGTCGGTGGTGGCTGCGGCCGCTCAGCAGGAAGGCGCCAAGGTAATCGTGCTGGCCAAATCGTCGCTGGCCGATGCCATGGCGGCCCGGTTGGCGGGTAAACTCAAAGCAGGTCTGGCGGCTAACGTCATCGACCTGCCTCAGCTCGGCGGTAGCTTCCGTGTGAAGCGCAGCATCTACACGGGTAAGGCTTTTGCCGAAACCGAGCTGACGGCCGAGACCAAGATTCTGGCCATCAAGAAAAATACCATCACGCCCGAAGAGACCGACGCAACGGCTTCGGTCGACGCATTCAGCCCCGCCCTGAACGATGGCGATTTTGGTCTGAAAGTGACGCATACCGAAAAAGCGACGGGCGATGTTCTCCTGCCCGAAGCCGACCTGGTGGTGTCGGCAGGTCGTGGCTTGAAAGGCCCTGAAAACTGGGCTATTGTAGAAGACCTGGCCAAAGCCCTGGGTGCAGCGACAGCCTGCTCGAAACCGGTATCGGATCTCGACTGGCGGCCCCACCACGAGCACGTGGGCCAAACGGGTATCAAAGTAAGCCCGAACCTGTACATTGCCGCCGGTATTTCGGGCGCCATTCAGCACCTGGCGGGGGTCAACTCGTCGAAGGTGATTGTGGTGATTAACAAAGACCCCGAAGCCCCGTTCTTCAAATCGGCCGATTACGGTATTGTAGGCGATGTGTTTGAGGTACTCCCTCGCCTGACAAAGGCTGTTCAGGCCCTGTAAAGGCCCGACGAACGAACCGTTTTACTGAAATAGCCAGTGCCCGCAAGGCCACTGGCTATTTTTTTGTCTATTTGCCAACCTGGGGCTTGCCTGCTCACGACATTAATCGGTGGTTGGGCTGGGGCTGAGTAAAGGGGTAACCCACAGGCCATAACCTTACAATACGGGCCAAAAATGAACGAATGGGCGTGAACTCCCCTATGGGTATTGTAGTTATCTGATAAGCCCCTGCCCGTCCGGTCTTGAGAGCCGTTTTGGTTTGTCAGGTGCGCTTTCACTACAGAAAGAAACCCCCAGACAAACAAGCAAACAGACAAACAGGTAAATTCGCGCCGTGGAAAAAATTAAGTTAGAAATATTAGGTTTATCGCCCAGCCAGTCGCAGGCGGGTTCGTTTGCCCTGGTACTTGGCGAAGAGTACGGAAATCGCCGGCTGCCGATTATCATTGGCATGTTCGAAGCCCAGGCAATAGCTATAGAAATTGAGAAGATTGTGCCCAACCGGCCCATGACCCATGACCTCTTCAAGCAGTTTGCGGAGAAGTTTAAGTTTACGGTTCGGGAAATCGTGATCTCCGATTTGCGCGAAGGTATATTCTTCGCCCGGATTGTTTGCTCCGACGGCGTCCGGGAAACGGTTGTCGACGCGCGCCCGTCCGATGCCATTGCCATCGGTATCCGGTTCGGGGTGCCTATTTTCACCTACGAAGCGGTGCTTTCGGAAGCCGGTATCACTACCAGCGCGGCCGATGAAGAAGACGAAGAACAACAGGAAGTGGTGCGTTCGTCGAGCCGGCAACCCCGCGCTTTTGGCGAGCAACTGAAAGACATGACCGTGGACGAACTCCAGAAGATGCTCGACGAAGCCCTCGGCAGCGAAGAGTACGAACGGGCCGCCAAAATCCGCGATGAAATCAGCAAACGGAACTAATTTTTATTAGGCATTAACTACCTGACCAGCAAGAAGCCCCGCCGAATGGCGGGGCTTCTTTTTTTGGCATACTTCTTGCGCCACATACGTTTGGTTGAATACTAACGTTGTTTAACCGGCTTGACATCCCAAATTCACCAGCATTATTCTTTCGCAAACCATGAAACGTTCGTTCCTGTTTTTCGCCTTGTTTCTGGGCTTTTTGACTTCCTGCAAGCAGTTAGGTGGCAAAAACGAAGCCGAGGTTGATCCCCGCGATCAGTACGTAGGTGTTTACGACAACGGTGGCTACACCGGGCAGGTATTTATTGGTTCTATTGTATCGGAGCGGCCTTCGGGTACGGTTACAATCACCGTGGGTAAAGCCGCAGCTCCCAAAGAGCTGACCATGACGTTCCTGTACAACAAGGGCAAGCAGTTTGAATACACCGAAAAACTGACCGCCGAACTCGACGGCAGCAAGTTTAAGATTATCGACAAAAAATCGGAGCAAATCACCGTGGGCGTAACCACCATCGATGCCCCCTATCAGGGCAACGGTGAGTTTGCCGACGGAACCAAATTTGCCCTGACCACCAGCTCGGAGAAAGATCAGTCGGGCACGATTGTTAAAAAAGTGCTGGGCATCACCGGTTTTAAAAAATAAGACGTTATTCGTCTCTCGTTCAGAAAGCTTCCGGCCTCCCGGAGGCTTTTTTTGTGGTCGGATCGAGTCGACGATCACAAAAAAAGCCCGGTTAAAAACCGAGCTAACCGCATTGACATGAGGTCAATTAGTACGGATTAATCGCCACAAATAATCTGCCCCGACTTGATGGTCTGCGCCAACATTTCGTAGGTAGCGGGCTTGGTCAGAAAGGCACAGGCCCCGAGCGCTTTGCTCCGTTCCTGATCGTGCACATCGCTTGAGGTAGTCAAGATAGCCACGGGCACCTGCTTCCAGGCCGCGTGCTCTTTGAGCGCCTTCAGCGTATCGAAGCCATTCATGCGCGGCATATTAAGGTCCACTAATACCAATTCGGGCAGGGCGGTATCGGGGTGCTGCTCAATATGCAGCAGAAGTTCTTCTCCGTCTTCGAAACAAACCAGTTCGGTCTCGGAAAAATGCTGTTGAAACGTCAACTTTGCAAAAAACCGGTCGTCCTCATCGTCGTCGACTAAATAAATTAGGGAAGAAGCCATGCGTTTAGTTTGGTACATGCATGTAACGAGAAGTACGCCCAAAAAATTCGATGTCAGGGTCCCTGTTTTTAGGTAACGTCCGTAGTTTCACTCCCCTGTTTCTCCTTAACACAACCCGCTTATGCGCTCTGTTTTTACCCTTCTTTTTCTTTACCTGCAATTAACCGTTTCGGCCCAGAAACCACTTGCTCCGGTGTTGCAGGAGGCCCGTCCTGAAACCGTCGGCATGAGTGCCGAACGGCTCCAGCGGCTCGACCGAGTGGTACAACAATACATCGACGAAGGCAAACAGGCCGGGGTGGCGGTGCTGATTGCCCGCCACGGAAAAATCGTGCACCACAAGGCCTACGGCTACGACAATCTGGCCCAGAAAACCCCGCTTCGGCGCGACGCCATCTTCCGAATTGCCTCTCAAACCAAAGCCATTACGAGCATGGGGGTACTTATTCTGCTGGAAGAAGGTAAGCTCCTGCTCGACGACCCTGTTTCGAAATACATTCCGGCTTTTAAATCGACGCCGGTGCTGGATAAATTCAACGAGAAAGACACCTCGTTCACCACCGTTCCGGCCCGGCGCGAGATTACCATCCGGCACCTGCTCACGCACACTTCGGGCATTGGCTACCCGCAAATTGGCAGCAAAGAGGCCAACGCTATCTACGCTAAATATTCGATTCCGAGCGGTATCGGCACCCCCAACGCTAACCTGGCCGAAGCGGTCGATCGGTTGGCGAAGTTGCCCCTGCTGAGTCAGCCCGGCGAGCGTTGGATTTACAGCCTGAGCATCGACGTACTGGGGCGGCTTATTGAGGTCGTGTCGGGGCAATCGCTCGATGCCTTTCTGCGTGCCCGGCTGTTTGAGCCCCTTGGCATGAACGACACGTTTTTTTACCTGCCTGCATCCAAACACAACCGCCTGACCACCCTCTACACCGAAGATGCCGATAAGAAAACGATTCCGTACCCGGCTCGTAATGGTCAAAGCGCCGACTACCCCAAACAAGCGGGCGGTTTTTACTCGGGCGGAGCGGGCCTGTCATCAACCCTCCTCGACTATGCTATTTTCCTGCAAATGGTCATGAACGGCGGCACGTACAACGGCAAACGGATTCTGAGTCCCACCACCATCCGCATGGCCCTGAGCAACCAAATCGGTGACCTGAACGTGGGCACGGGCAAGTTTGGCCTTGGGTTCGCCCTGACCACCGAGAAAGGAGCCGCCCGGATGCCCATTTCGGAAGGGTCGTTCGACTGGGGTGGCTACTTCGGCACTACCTACTGGGGCGACCCCAAAGAAGGGGTAGTTGCCCTGATATACACCCAAAAAGTACCCAACTCCTTCGGCGACCTCACCGACAAGTTTAAGGTACTGGTGTATCAGGCGATTGGGGAATAAGAAATGAGGAGGAAGGGACAAGGGACAAAGTATTCCTCCCCTTCCTCCTTTTTCCCTTTCCTCCCTTCCTCACTTTTTTCCGCAAGAATCGGGTTGATCGTCGTAGCCAGGCTGACGACCTTTGAAGTGATTAAACAACACCTCCTGATGAACCCGAACAACGCATATACGTACGAGCAGATTGCCCGCGCCATCGAACACCTGAACCGAACGTTTCGGGATCAGCCAACCCTGGGCGAACTGGCCGAGCAGGCCAACGTCAGCGCGTTTCACTTTCAGCGGCTTTTCAGCGAATGGGCGGGTGTGAGCCCCAAAAAATTCAGCCAGTACCTCACCCTCGAATACGCCAAAGAGCGGCTCCGGCAGGGTGCCCCGCTCACGGCCGCAGCTCAGGACGCGGGCCTGTCGGGCACGGGGCGCCTGCACGATCTGTTTGTTTCGATTGAAGGCGTCACGCCGGGTCAGTTCAAGCAGGGTGGAGCCGGACTTACCATGCAGTATGGCCTTTTTGAAAGCCCATTTGGTACGTATGTGCTCGGCGCGTTCGAAGAGAAAATTACCGTTTTACAGTTCCTCGATCCGGCCGACGATCCGCTTCTCCGGCTCCAAACTACCTGGCCTGAGGCCACCTGGCAGCACCATCCGGCAGCCGTACAGGCACTGGCCTCGCTTATTTTCCCTGCCCTCAACGCCGGTTATTCAGGGCCTAGCCGCCCCCTGCCCGTGTTGCTGCGTGGGTCGGTCTTTCAGTTGAAAGTGTGGGAAGCCCTGCTGCGAATACCGGAGGGCCAACTGGCCAGTTACGATCAAATTGCCGAGGCCATTGGGCAACCCACTGCCTCGCGGGCCGTGGGTACCGCTATCGGCAGCAACCCCATCGGTTACCTCATTCCCTGCCATCGGGTCATCAAAAAAACAGGCCTGTTTGGCGGCTACCGCTGGGGTCCCGACCGTAAGCAAGCCATGCTCGGCTGGGAGGCCGCCCGTTGTGAAGTAGGCCTCCGGGTCTGACGGGCCGGGCGGCAAATCCAGTGTACAGCTCATCTCTGTCCGTAATTCCGGTTAACTTGGCCCGACAACCCGACGTCTGGCCATGCCTTACACTCTCGAACATCACTACGTCCAAACCAACGGCATCCGACTGCATGTAGTGCAGGCCGGCCCCGCGGCAGGCCCACTCATTGTTCTGTTGCATGGTTTCCCGGAGTTCTGGTACGGCTGGCAGCACCAGATTCTGCCCCTGGCCGAAGCGGGTTTCCGGGTGTGGGTGCCCGATGGGCGTGGCTACAACCTGAGCGATAAACCAGCGAACACAGCCGCCTACAACCTCGACGAACTGGCCGCCGATGTGGTTGGCCTTATTGATGCGGCTGGAAAAGAAAAAGCCATTGTGGTTGGGCACGACTGGGGCGCAGCCGTGGCCTGGTGGGTGGCTGCTACGTATCCCGAACGGGTCGATCGGCTGGTGACGGTCAATGTACCCCACCCGGCCGTTATGAAACAGTTTACCCGACGGCAGCCCCGGCAGATGCTCCGAAGCTGGTACATCGGTTTCTTTCAGCTCCCGGTGCTCCCCGAAGTTTTATCGCGGTTGGGAAACTGGTCGGCCCTGGTGCGAACTCTTCAGTCGAGCAGCCGACCCGGTACGTTCTCGACCGATGACTTAAAGCTTTACCGCGCTGCGTGGTCGCAACCGGGGGCTATTCGGGCCATGATTAACTGGTACCGGGCGCTGGCACGGCACCCGCCCCGTCGACGGGCGCAACGCCGAATCACTGTACCAACTTTGTTGATATGGGGGGCTCAGGATCGGTTTCTGATGCGTGAGATGGCCCAACCCAGCATTGACCTCTGCGAACAGGGACGGGTTGTTTATTTTGAAACAGCCACCCACTGGGTTCAACACGAAGAAGCCGAGGCCGTTACGAACTTGATTATTAATGGATAGCACTTCGATCACCGCCTGATTGGCAAGATAACAGCAAAGTACCCTGTAGCTATTTCCCCATTTCTAAAACCCGTTTCAGCACGGCCACAGCCTGGGTTAACTCATCCTCAGTACTGGAAGCAAACCCCAGCCGGGTGCTGTTGAGCCATTTGCCAGCCGGGTTGTGCACCAGCCCCGGCGACAAATAAAGCCCGGCCCGCAAGGCACGCTCCGCCAAACGCGCCAGATCGACGGCCGGATCAAACGTGGCCCAGATAGCCATGCCCCCATCGGGTTTCTGAAATTGCACCCAATCGGGCAGTTCGTGGGTAAGCATCGCACACACATGGTCGCGCCGGCTCTGATACGCCCGCAACGACTTTCGGAAATGCCGCTTCATCTCGCCCGTGTGAAACAACTGACCCACTGCGTATTCGAGCACGATATCGCCCTGTCGGTCAATAATCCGCCGAAACCGGGCCAACTCGTCGATCAGGTCGGTTGGCGCAACCACATACCCAACCCGAAACCCCGGCGACACCGATTTGGTGAGTGAGCCCACGTAGATCACCAAACCATGCCGGTCGGCGCTGGCCAGGGGCAAAATCGGGCGACCCAGGTAATGATAGTCAAAATCGTAGTCGTCTTCGAGCACCGCAAACCGATATTGCTCGGCCAGTTGCAATAGCCGTACCCGGCGGTCGGCCCGGAGGGTTACGGTGGTGGGGTAGTGGTGGTGGGGCGTCACGTACACCATCCGAACAGACTGCCGCTCGCACAGGTGCGCCAGCGCGTCTACGTCGAGCCCGTGCTCATCCATCGGCACCGTGTGTACCGTAGCCCCAGCCCGGCGGGCGTTCATGGTAGCCCCAGCCCAGGTGGTTTCGCCCGTCACGACCACGTCGCCCGGTTGCAGCAACACCTGACAACTCAGGTACAACCCCATGATACTGCCCCGTGTGATCAGAATATTGTCGGGCGTGGTGCGGAGGCCCCGCGTTGCATTGAGATACTTCGACAGCTCCTCGCGCAGCAGCGGATGGCCTTTCACATCGCCATAGCCTACATGCGCCTGCGGGTTGCCCCAATGCAGGTACGACCGATACGCCCGGCTCATAGAGTCGAGCGGAGCCAGCCGGGCATCCGGGAAGCCATCGTCGAAGCGTAATCCTACCGGGCTGCTGAGTACAGGGCGCTCCAACTCAACCCGACGGGCAAAGGCAAAACCCGTTTGGGTGCCCATGCGGGTGGGCGTCCCGGCATCCAACGGTTGCGGCTGTATGTTGGGCAGGTGCGATGCGACAAACGTGCCGCTTCCGGGTCGGCTTTCGATCCAGCCCTGCGCCAGCAGATCGTCGTAAGCAGCCACCACGGTTTGCCGGTGCACGCCGAGCCACAGGGCCAGTTGGCGGGTACCGGGCAATCGTTGACGAGCGGGTAAAGTACCCGCCCGGATCAGTTGGCCCAACTGCCCGCTCAACTGCTCGTACACGGGTTGTGCAGCCGCTTTGTCGAGCTGTATCAGCGTTTTGAAAGGCAATGTCATCGGCTCACGAGGTTGAAAACGTCAAGTGCAGTATTCGCTACAACTTACGAAACCGAATGGCGCACCCACCCCCTTTAGCCAGGCGCAAGGTCAGTTTAGATACGCGGGTGACGCGTTGCTTCTCAATCGTGTACGCTTCCGGGTTGGTGTCCCAATCGGCGTTATCGGCGTCGCGGTAAAGGGTTGCTTCATACGTGGCTCCGGCATCCAGAAAATCGAGCGGCAAGGGCAGCGAGCGGCTGTTTTCGTCGGTGATTGCCCCCAGAAACCAGTCATTGGAACCCTTCCCTTTCCGGGCCGTCATGACGTATTCGCCCGGTTCGGCCGCCAGAATCCGGGTATCGTCCCAATCCACGGGCACATCACGTACAAACTGGAAGGCATCCAGATATTTCAGGTAATTTTCGGGCAGATCAGCAGCCATCTGAAGCGGGCTGTACAGCGTCACGAAGAGAGCCAGTTGCTTGGCCAGCGTGGTACGAACCCGCGTGGTACGGGTGCTCTCAAACTGGTTGAGCCTCATATGGAACAGCCCCGGTGTGAAGTCCATTGGGCCGCCCAGCATCCGCGTAAACGGCAGTATGGTGGTATGTTCGGGCGTGATGCCGAGCGTGGGCGCATTATTGAACTCACTACCCCGGGCGGCTTCGCTCGCCAACCAGTTTGGGTACGTACGATGCAGGCCCGTCGGGCGCGACGACTCGTGCGAATCGACCATGACTTTGTACTGAGCCGCCTTTTCGGCCACCCGTTGGTAGTGGTTGTTCATCCACTGCCCGTCATGATGTTCGCCACGGGGGATAATCCGGCCTACGTAGCCTGTTTTTACCGTATTGATCTCTTTAGAGCGCATGTACCCAAAAGCCGCATCCATCCGTCGTTCGTAATTGGTGACCGACCCCGATGTTTCATGATGCATAATGAGCCGGACGCCCTTTTGCCGGGCGTAGGCCGTAAGGGCGTCGATGTCGTAGTCGGGGTAAGGCGTCACAAAATCAAACACCTCCTCTTTCCAGTTGCCGAACCAGTCTTCCCAACCCACGTTCCAACCCTCAACCAGCACGCCATCGAAACCGTACTGAGCCGCAAAGTCAATGTATTTTTTCACATTGGCCGTGTTGGCCCCGTGTTTCCCACCCGCCAGGGGCCAGTTGGCTTTCCCAACGTGCATTTCCCACCACATACCCACAAACTTCTGGGGTTTGATCCAGGAGGGGTCGGCAATGCGAGACGGCTCATTGAGGTTCAGAATCAGTTTAGACGACAGCAAATCCGTTGCTTTATCACTTACAATCACCGTCCGCCAGGGCGTTTTTGTGGGCGTTTGCAGATACGCTTTGTTGCCCACAGCATCGGGTACCAGCTGCGCCCTGAACGTAAGCCGGGCCTTATCGAGCCGCACGTGCATCACCGGGTAGTTCAGTACTGCAGCCTCAAACAGACTGATATACAAGCCCGAAGCGGTTTTCATCAGCAACGGTGTTTGCACGGCATCCGGCCCGATAATGGCTTGCAGGGCAATGTCTTTCTCTTTGGCCGCAGCCGCCACCGCGTCTATCTCGCTCAGCTTAGTGGTATTGTAAAGGTACTCGTTGGTGTCGTAATCGCCCGGAATCCAGAACGTCTGATGATCGGCCGCCATCCGAAACTCCGTGTTCTCGTCGGCAACTACAAAATGCTGAAAATCGGACTGCTGCGGAAACTCGTACCGAAAACCCAGCCCGTCGTTGAACACCCGGAACCGAACCACCATCTGTACAGCCGGGCTTGTCTGACCTGCCAGCCGAAGGGCCAATTCGTTGTATTGGTTCCGAATTTGAGCCACCTCACCCCATACCGGTTTCCAGGTCTCATCGGTCTGCGATGAATCCGTCGATACAAGCCGGAATCGGTTAAGTGTCAACGTGGGTTTACTCAGGGTAAAGCCAAGGGCCGAGGGCTGCACTACAGGCTGCCCCTGCAACGTAAGGGCATAGGTAAGCTCACCCGTAGCATTGACGCTGACCGTGAGCCGAATGCGCTTATCCGGCGACGACATCGTGCGAGTCGTTTGACTATAGCAGACGGCAGAAAACGTACTAAGCCAGCAGAGGGTAACCAGAAAATAGAGAGACTTCATACAAGGCAGATTGGTTAAACGGCCTATTTCAGTTGCCCAGACCCGGCACTTGAAACAGTCTGGCAAACTACAAACTTTAGCGCAACAACAGACAAAGACCTCAGCGGTACTGCCGACTACAGCCTGTGTCTCTGCGCCCCATTTGGGACGGCAACGGGCGTCGGCTCCTCTTAATTTTTCCTAAATCGCCCGACCAGCCGCTAATAAAAAAGTGGCTTTCTACAGAAACCGTTATTTTTGTACCCATACGGTACGGGATTCAATGATTGGGTCTCGCCGGTCGTTTAACAGTCTACATGGCGCGTAGAAAGAAAAAAGTTGGTCGGTACCCCGGAGGTCTCATCTTGTTCAGCATGACGGTGGCCCTGTTTCTGATTGGGTTTTGCGGTTTGCTGGCTCTCCAGTCGAAGCGGCTCGTGACGTATATCCGCGAAAACTACGAGGTACGGGTGTTTCTGGACCGCGACATCGACTCTGCAAAAGCCGAACCGGTGTACAAAAAGATTGTGGCTCGCCCGTACGTGCTGACGGCCAACGGACAGCCGCAGGTCAATTTTGTGAGCCGCGATGCCGCAGCCCGCGAGTTTATTGCCGAAACCAAAGAAGATTTCAAGACGTTTCTGGACGATAACCCCCTGCACGACAGCTACCGAATCCGGCTGGCCGAAGACTACTTCGAAGAGGCTAAACTGCAGGCGGTCAAGAAAGACCTGGAGGCTATCGACGGTATTTCGGAGGCCGTGTACCAGGAGAACCTGGTCGATACGATCAACCGTAACATCAATAAGATTTACATTGTGATGACGGGCTTTGCGGTGGTGCTGCTGCTCATCATTGTGTTGCTCATGAACAACACCATTCGGCTGGCGTTGTATTCACAGCGGATGCTCATTCGGAGTATGCAGCTGGTAGGTGCCACCAACGGGTTTATTACCCGCCCCTTTCTCTTGCGGGGCTTGTGGCAGGGCCTGCTGGCCGGACTGATTGCCTCGGGTTTGCTGGTGGCTTTACAACAGGCGGCCGTGTATAACCTGCCCGAATTGGCGGTGTTGCAGGAGCCCGTGAAAATAGCGATGGTGCTGGGGGCGCTGGTGGTACTGGGCATGCTGATTGGTTTTGTTAGCACCTATCAGGCCGTACACCGTTACTTAGGCGTTTCGCTCGACGAACTGTATTAAGAGAATGTACAATGAATAGTGTGTACTGAATAATTGGTTTGTGTGCTGGCTATCAGCCCTTTCATTATACATTTTACACTGTTCATTATACATTCAATTCAACTTCAGTACTTAAAACAGCCTTCGGGCCGGACAACCTGTTGCCCCCGGAAGCGTAAACCGACATAAAGACATGGCAAAAGGTAAATCGTTAATGACTCCTGTGCCGAGCCGTACGGACAAGACCGCGGCCCGGCCTGCCTCGGCGGCAGCCTCACCGGTTGTCGAAGTGGCCCCCGCGGAAGAGCGCGTCGTATCGACAACGCCCAAATCGACGGTAAGCGCGATGCCCTTTGGCGCGGCCAACTACCGGCTGATGGCCATTGGCCTGGCGGTTATTCTGGCGGGCTTCTTTATTATGACGCTCGACAAAGAAGAATTTGGCTTCGGCTTTCTGGGCCTGACCCTCGGGCCGCTGGTGGTTCTGAGCGGCTTTATCGTCGAATTCTTCGCGATTCTGAAGAATCCGAAGGCCTGATTGGCCCCCTCGGAGCAAGTTGAGGTTTGGGAAATCAATAGGGATTTTCCAAACCTCAACCTATTTTTGGGCCTCCAAACTGCTCTTGCATGGATTTACTGCATGCCGTTCTTCTGGCAATAATTGAGGGTCTGACGGAATTTCTGCCGGTGTCGTCGACTGGCCACATGATTATCTACTCCTCACTCGCGGGTATCGCCGGCGACGAATTTACCAAGCTCTACACGGTCAATATTCAGTTCGGCTGTATTCTGTCGGTACTGGTTCTCTACAGTCGACGGTTTTTGCAGACCACCGATTTCTACGCCAAACTGTTTGTGGCGTTTCTACCCGCTGCCGTGATCGGCTTTCTGCTCAATGACTTTATCGACTCACTACTCGAAAACGTGACGGTGGTGGCTATTTCGCTCGTTCTGGGCGGCATTGTACTCGTGTTTATCGACCGTATCATGCGCGAAGTCCCCCGCGATTACGACGTCACCTTTCCCGAAGCGGTTAAAATCGGATTCTTCCAGTGCATTGCCATGATTCCGGGGGTGTCGCGGTCGGCAGCTACCATCATTGGCGGTATGTTTCAGGGCCTGACCCGCACACAGGCGGCCGAGTTTTCGTTTTTCCTGGCCGTACCGACCATGGCCGCGGCTACTGGCTATAAACTGCTCAAAACGTACAAAATGCTCCAACCAGCCGACTACCAGACGCTGCTTATCGGCAACGGCATTGCCTTTGTGGTTGGGTTGCTGGCCATCCGGGGCTTCGTGGGTTTCCTGACCCGCTACGGCTTCAAGGTGTTTGGGTATTATCGTATTGCGCTCGGGCTGCTGCTGCTTGGCCTCATGGCGGCAGGGGTGAAACTGGACGTGGTGTAAAGACAGCTTAGACTTGGAAAAACCAAACGTACCCATTGACCCCGCGCTGGTCATTCTGATTGATAAACCGCTGGAGTGGACATCGTTCGACGTGGTTAACAAGCTGCGCCGGGCCTGTAAATTCAAAAAAATCGGACACGCGGGCACCCTCGACCCGCTCGCTACGGGCCTGCTCATTCTGTGTTCGGGCAAGAAAACCAAAGAGATCGACGGGTATCAGGCGCAGGAAAAAGAATACACCGGCACGCTGGTTCTGGGTCGCACAACGCCCTCGGTTGATCTGGAAACCGAGTTCGATGCGCAGTTCGACACCTCAGCCATTACCCCCCTTCAGGTGCAGCAGGCCGTTGGAGAGCTAACCGGCGAAATTCAGCAGATTCCGCCTATATACTCGGCCGTGCGCGTCAACGGAGAGCGGCTGTACGAGAAGGCCCGCCGGGGCGAAACCGCCGACATCAAGAGCCGCACCGTTACGGTATCGCGGTTCGAGGTCGACACGAAGCAGGTAGGTCAGGAGCCTTTCCCGGAAATCCCGTTTCGTATTGTCTGCTCCAAAGGCACGTATATTCGGAGTCTGGTCCGCGATTTGGGCCTTTTGCTGGACAATGGCGCCTACATGAGCAGCCTGCGCCGGACCCGAATCGGTGATTTCAGCATCGAAGACGCCGACACGGTCGACGCGTTTATTACCCGCTACCGTACCGAAAACGGACTCGACCTACGCCCATGAACGTACACCACGGTATAGATCAACTAACGCCCCTGCGCAATGCCGTTGTCACGAGCGGTACCTTCGATGGTGTACACCGGGGGCACCAGAAAATTCTGACCCGTCTGACCGAAATAGCGGAGAGTATTGGTGGCGAATCGGTTGTGCTGACGTATTGGCCACACCCCCGCACGGTTGTTTCCAACGACAGTCAGAACCTGCGTCTGCTGTCTACGCTGGAAGAAAAAATTGAGCTTTTAGCGGCCGCCGGCGTCGGTCATCTGGTAGTCATTCCGTTTACACGCTCGTTTTCGCAACTGACTTCCGAAGAGTTTATCCAGTCAATTCTGATACAACGTATCGGCACCCGCAAGCTGGTGATCGGCTACGACCACCGGTTCGGCCGCGACCGCGAAGGTGGATTCGACTACATTCAGCAGCATCAGGTGCAGTACGGGTTTGAGGTAGAGGAAATTCCCCGTCAGGACATTGAGGATGTCGGCGTTAGTTCGTCTAAAATTCGGGCGGCCCTGGCCGAAGGTCACATTCACGCTGCCAACCTGTTTCTGGGCCGGGCGTATAACCTCACAGGCACCGTGGTAAAAGGGCGGCAGTTGGGCCGGACGCTCGGTTTCCCGACGGCCAATTTACAGGTCGACGACCCGATCAAACTGGTGCCGGCCAATGGCGTGTATGCGGTCGATGTCCTGTATAAAGATCAGGTACTGGGTGGGATGACCAACATCGGTTTCCGGCCTACGGTAGCTGGCGAAAATCAGACCATCGAAACGTACATTTTCGACCGAGACCCGGCCGTTACGTTTAGCCGCGATATTTACGGCGAACATCTGACTCTGCGGTTCCGCGAGTTTATCCGGCCCGAGCAAAAATTCAGCGGTTTACCGGCCCTTGTGGCACAGCTACAAGCCGACGAACAAACCGCCCGCACGCTGCTGGCTGATAAGTAGTTTATGGTTTTTGGTTCATAGTTTTTGGTTGCGGGGGTCGATTCGTTTGAATTGGCCAATGGATACCAATTGAATGCGGATGACGCGGATCGGGCAGATGTACGCCGATTATCAATCCGCGAGAATTCACTTAATCGGTGTCATCCGCGTGCCAATTCCTCAATACTGCACAAATGTCCAATACTACGATCGCCAAAACCAATGCGCTAAAAACTATAAACCCCCGGAGCGGCTTCGGGGGTTTTCTTTTGTTGTTTACTGGATGAGCAGGGTTGTGGATCAGCCTTCGGCCAAACCCACTTGAATATTGGTGACGCAATTCTCGGGTATTTCGAAATCGGGTATAGTATAGACTTCGCGTAACCGGTTGTCGGGCTTGTACCCCTCCCGATACAGGGTCGCAAAAAGCACATCGTACATAGGCATCAGCTCGGCCCAGGGACCAACAAACGTGTAGTTCACGTGCCGGAAGGCGTCAAATGTTTTGAGAACAAACGCCGACGAGCCCGTGGGCTCACCCGAAACCGGCAAAGCAATCTCCAGATCAAACGGAACCGTTTCGTCGCCCGTGACACCTGTGTAGATGAACTGAATCGGACCGGCCGGCTGTAGCCCCAAACGAGCGGCCTCTTCAAACAACTGCTCCGGCACGGGGTCGTACTGCGTGATGGTCGGCAAGGTGGCACGTGTCTTAAACGCAAGCGCCGTAAACGGGAGTGTTTCGGCAACGGAGAGGGCGGTGGCCGGGATAGTCAGTTGGGTTGTCATACGCGGTATCGGTTTTGGTGAATGACTATCCCAAAGGTCGGTTGGGTGAGTGACAGCCCTATGTCAGCAGGGTTTGGAGAGGCCCAACTTTTTGTTTTTACCGGGTCAGCCAGGCCACCAGCAACAAGGATAGAAACGCCGATAATCCCATCCAAACGGTCATTACGCTGTAGGTTCGGAGCATGAGCGGAGTGGGTAACTGCCCAAACCGGGCCACCACCCAAAAATACGCGTCGTTGGCGTGCGAGAGCGTCATCGACCCAGCCCCCATGGCGGCTAATACCAGCACTTTGTCCCAGTCGGTCACAAACCCCAACATGGGCAATAGTGGCTGCAACAGCGACGCTACAGCCAACACAGCCACGGTCGAAGACCCCTGCGCAGTTTTGAGCAGCACCGTCAGTCCAAACGGCAATAATAAGCCCAGGCTCACCTGTTGAGCAAAGCCTGTGAGCTGGGTTTCGAGGCCCATATGCTTGATAATTTCGCCAAAGGCCCCACCAGCGGCCACAATCACCAGCACAGGCCCCGCTTTAACAATCGACTCCTCCGTCAGCTCGTTGAACAGAGCTTTGGTGAGCTTCGGAAACAGGCTCAGGGCAATGCCGATACCCACACCCAGGGCCGCAATCGGGTCGCCCAGAAAACCGACCCCGGTTAGCAGCGTTGCGGGCCAAAGTGCTGGGTTCAGGCCCAGCACCGACTTGAGCGCAATAAGTCCGATAGGCACAAAAATAGCCGCCAACGCCCCGGCTACCGACGGCAGCAGGGTGGGCGGGCTCGGCTCAGGCCGGAGCGTATCGACTTCTGCATCGAACTGATCGACAGACGAGCCAAACCGCCGGTCGGCGTACCGCGCCCAAAGGTAGGCCACTACGGTTAGTGGCAGAGCCAGGGCAGTACCGAGAAGCATCATTTGGCCCGTATCGGCATTGAGCACCCCCACGGCGGCCGTAATACCCGGATGCGGAGGCACCAGACAATGCACCGAATACAAACCTCCCGCCAGGCACAGCACCAGCCGCAGATGCCCTTGCTGCACCCGTTGGGCCAGGGCCAGCACCAGACCGCTCAGCACAATAAAGCCCGAATCACAAAAAATGGGGAGCCCCACCAAAAAGGCCATCAGCGTAACAGCCAACGCGGTTTGGCCCGCCCCTACCCGACTGAGCAGAAAATTGGCGATGCTCAGCGTAGCCCCGCTCCGGTCGAGTAAGCTGCCCAGCAGGGTACCCAACACAATAAGCAACCCCACTTTCTCGATGGTGTGCCCAAACCCCTCACGGGCATACTTAAGCACGTCGGCCGGTACAAACCCAGCCAGTAGTCCCAGCGTGATGGTCAGGCCGAACAAAACAACAAACGTATGCAGTTTAAACCGGGAACTGAGCAGAATAATGGCCAGAATGCCAAGAAGCAGCAGGAATAGGGGGTTCATACCTGCATAAAGAAACCGGGCCCCAAAAGCTACGCAAAGCGCATTTCGGGGGCTGGTTTCTTTAGGGTCGGGCCAAAGGCGGCCATTCCCCTTACACCATCGCCTTTTTGGGCTGGGTGGTCATAAATTCTTTGAGGTAAAACGGCTCAAAGGCCGCTACGTCTTCGAAATGGCCCGCTTCAAATTCGTGAAAAGCCAACTGCCCAATGGTACGGGCCGACGGCCGGATTGGCTCATCGGGAAACAGCGCGTTGGCGTGCGTACCCAGCACCGGGCGGCACTTGGCGGCTCCATCGCCAAAAAACGCAACCGGCCCCTCGGCCAGCCATGCCCCAAACGATTGCTCATCAATAATTTCGGCAGCCGTAGGTTTCACTTCACGGCCCGTGTTATCGTACAGGGCACAGTACACCTCCATTCGGCGGGCATCAATCATGGGGCAGAGCAAAGGAGCCTTTTCACCTACGGGCATCAACCGCCGAATCTGCTCGGCCATAGCCCGCAGTGTATTGACGGCTAACAAGGGCTTATCGAGCGCAAAACACAAGCCTTTGGCGGTCGAAACGCCAATGCGCAGGCCTGTGTACGAACCCGGCCCCTTGGCCACGGCAATGGCACTCAGGTCGCTCAGGTCGAAGCCAGCATGCCGTACCACGTCGCCCATAAGCGTAGTCAACATAGCCGACGACGTGCGCTCAGTAAAGAGTTCGTAAGCGCCCAGCAACGTAGCGGACATAGCCCCCGCTTCGGCCCGATGCAGTGCTACCGAACAAACCGTTGTCGAGGTATCAATAGAGAGAAGGAGCATAGTGAAAAAGGAGGGGTGAGGAGATAGGAGTGAGGAGTGAGGAGTTGCTGACGCGTAAGCAATACTCATGCGCCAGCAACTCCTCACTCCTCACTCCTATCTCCTCACTTCTTTAATATCCCCCGGTACTTATTCATGTCTTTGAACAGGTCGAGGGCGGCTTTCATTTCGGGATCGTTATTGAACGACACCTCTTTCATACCTTTTTGCAGGTAATAATGACCCGCAATTTCGTTTTCGAGAAGAGCCTTCAACTCCGGCTTGAACGTAACCAGATCAGCGTCTTTGCTGTGCCCCACGCGGGTTTTCAGGGCTTTGAGCTGATCCTGAATCTGATCGAAGTACTTTTCCTTTTTAGCCGAAGCTTCGAGCGTACCGAGGTCTTTTTCGACCTGCGTTGTGTAGTCGTACTCTTTGTCTTTGAGCCAGTTGGCAAACTCGGTGTACTCCGCATCGGTCAGGCGGAACTCGCGGGCGGGTTTGATAGTCGGGTGCTCGTTGCGATACTTCACGGCATAATCGAAAATCAGCCCCTTGTTGGTCAGGCTCAGCGCAATAGGCGTTGGGTTTGGCTCTTCCGTCACCAGATCGGGCAACACCCCTCCCCCATCGTACACCACCCGACCGGCCTTGGTTTTGAAAGCCGTGCGGAGCGAGTCGGGAATTTTGCCCACGCTGCCATCGGGGTTGCGGTGGCTGTAATCAATAGCCTGAATACAGCGCCCACTCGGAATGTAGTATTTCGCGGTTGTGATTTTCAGCTTGGTATTGAACGACAGCTCCCGGGTGGTTTGTACCAGCCCTTTGCCGTAGCTCCGCTGCCCAATGAGCACCCCCCGGTCATAATCCTGAATGACACCCGCCACAATCTCAGCGGCCGATGCGCTCCGGCTGTTGACCAGCACCGCAATTGGAATCTCCAGATCGAGCGGGGGCGCCAGCGCCGTGTAGGTTTTGTTCCACTCCTGCACCTTACCCTTGGTGGTCACCACCTCCGAATCTTTCGGGATAAACAGGTTCGAAATATCAATAGCCATGTTGAGCAACCCACCGGGGTTCTCCCGAACGTCCAGAATGAGCTTTTTCATGCCTTTCCCTTTCAGCTCAATCACCGCCTGACGCACCTCGCGGGCGGCCGTTGCCGTAAAGTCTTTGAGGTCAATGTAGCCTACTTCGTCGTTGATCATCCCGTAGTAGGGCACGTTGGTCATTTTCACCACGTCGCGCATCACGGTCAACTCCAGCGGGTCTTTCTGCCCGTAGCGCTTCACGGTCAACTTCACGGGGGTGTTGGTTTGACCACGCAGCAGCTTACCGGGGTCGGCATCTTTGCGGTCTTTCACGGTTACGCCATCCACCTTCAGAATCTCATCACCGATACGCAAACCCGACTTTTCGGCGGGAGTGCCCTCGTAAATCATCATCACGATGCTCTTGTTCTGCCGCTGCCCCACCAATGCCCCAATTCCGTTGTAGCGGCCGGTGGTCATGGTCATGTAGTCTTCAATCTCGTCTTCGGCAAAGAAGTTGGTGTATGGGTCCAGGTTCTTGAGCATCGCGTCGATACTCGTTTTCACCATCCGGTTGGGGTTCACCTCGTCTACGTAGTACATGTTCAGTTCCTTGAACATGGTCGCGTAGATGTCGAGGCTACGGGCAATTTCGAAGAACCGGTCGTCGCGGTTGAAGGCGGTGAGCCCACCTGCAATCATCAGGGCCGAGGTGCCAAGCAGTAGTTTTTTGCGGATAGTCATGTGCTTCATTGTTCGTCATTTACCATTCATTGCGGCCCGTTGGCTTCGCCGAAGCGGCCGGGTGCAACACGCCATCATCGGGGCGGATCAACGTGCTTCACATCTACTTTTTGCAGGGCTCGTCGCATACCGCGTTCTATATCCTCAAACGATAATTTTGTTTTGGCAATATACAAAAACGCAAGTTCTGTTGGTGGTGTATTGGCGTGCCCCAGACGTTGCTTATTTAGCCGGTACGCTTCGCGCACCCGTCGGCGCAACAGATTGCGGTCGACGGCCCGTTTAAACTGCCGCTTGGATACGTTGATGAGCACCGCCGGGAACGTTTCGGCAGGAGCTACACCGTCCGCAAGTTTCTCACTATCAGTACCTTCAGACAGCGTGTCTGGGGGTGGTGTTGGCGAGGTTTCTGACCGCGGTGGGCTATATTGATAGATCACCCGAAACGGAAAAAGGTAGAACGAATACAAGTCCGCTCTACCTTTTTGGAATAAACTCTGAATTTTCGTTTTGCCCGACAGGCGTTCTGCTTTGGGGAACGTGTGGCGCATAAGACGGTGGTTGATGATAGCGGTTGAGGGGTTGGCAGACAATTTGCCAGCAACGGGCCACTACCGGCTACAAATCAGCCACTACAATTTGAAGCGATTGCCTTTCTTCTCGTCAGAAACAGTCAGTTTGTGACGACCTTTCGCCCGACGACGAGCCAAAACGTTCCGGCCATTAGGCGTCGACATACGCTCACGGAAACCGTGCTTGTTTCTCCGCTTGCGATTTGAGGGTTGATATGTTCTTTTCATTGCCGTATAAATTCAATAGCGTAATGCCTGTTTCCAAAATGAGTCCGCAAAATTACGCGATACCCGGCTATATTACAAGGAGTGTCTTGAATTTAAGTGGTTTACCGTTTATTGTTTTTTGTTTTTAACCCCGCAAAACACATATAACTTATGATTATCAACCACTTATACAACATATCTAACCAGAGACTTCAGCACTGGGCATTCGGACTTCAGACAATAGACGTTAAACTCACTACTATTCTTTAGAGAAGTATAATATCTTATATCCAGTACTGAGACCAGAAACTGTGAACGCTGGCATAGACTCTAACGGGCTATACCTTAGCCCAGCCTACCTGTTTGCCATAGGCATACACACAAACCGACCCCTCAGCGGCTTTTCGCCCCGCAAACAATCCCGTGCTTTCGGCGTATTACCTTTGTCTGTTGCTTAGTTGATCGGTTTGGGAAAACGGAGGCCCTGCGTTCCGGTGCCCCCTAAACGAACAACCTAAACCTTACTGAATCGTATGCATTACCGTCTCGCTGCCGACCCCTCGCTACCCCATTATATTGCCGTAGAAGCCCGACTTACCCAGGTAACTCAGGCTGAAGTTGAACTACAATTACCCGCCTGGCGGCCGGGTCGGTACGAACTCCAGCACTTTGCCAAAAACATTCAGCGGTTTACGGTGACCGACGGCGCGGGCAACCCACTGCCTTTCCGGAAAATCACGAAAGACCGGTGGCTGGTGCAAACCGGCGGGGCACCGGAAGTGGTAGCGCACTATAACTACTACGCCAACCTGATTAATGCCGGTAGCAGCTACCTGAGCGACGAGGCCGACGCAAGTCCCATGCTGTACGTGAATCCGGTAAACCTGTGTTTGTACGCGGAGGGACGTATCCACGAACCATGCACCCTCGAACTGGCCATTCCGGCCGACTGGGTCATTGCCTGCGGCATGGCGCAAACTGCCCCCCAAACCCTGTACGCCCGTGATTTTTACGAACTGGTCGACTGCCCACTCATTGCGGCTCCGGCCCTGCATCAGATTCAGTACGAGGCTCGTGGCGTTGATTTTACGGTTTGGGTGGCCGGTCGGATGGCCTTCGACCCCGAGCGGGTTGTGCGTGATTTCAAACGGTTTTCCGAAACGCAAATTGACCTGTTTGGCGAGTTTCCCGAGGAGAACTACCATTTCCTGACGATTGTGCTGCCCGTAGCGCATTATCATGGCGTGGAGCACCGCAACAGTACGGTGCTGGTACTGGGGCCCGCCGACGAGGGCGAAGGCCTCTACACCGATCTGCTGGGCGTGGCTTCGCATGAGTTGTTTCATGCCTGGAATGTAATCCGAATCCGCCCGGCCGAACTCCTGCCTTACAATTTCACCGGCGAAAACTATTTCCCTACCTGCTTCGTGGCTGAAGGCGTAACTACATACTACGGTGACCTGATGCTGCGCCGGTCGGGGGTATTCAACGATAATGCGTATCTCAAAGAGCTGCACGTAACCCTAAAACGGCATTTTGAGGCCAACGGGCGCGCTTTTCAGTCGCTCACCGAATCATCGTGGGATTTGTGGCTCGATGGGTATGACAAGGGTGTCCCCGACCGGAAAGTATCGGTGTACCATAAAGGAGCCATTGTGGCGCTTATTCTGGATTTGCACCTCCGGCAGATAAGTGGAGGCACCCGGTCCCTCGACGATGTGATGCGGCTTATGTGGCAGCGGTTCGGAAAGCCCTTTGTGGGCTATACCCTGGCCGATTACCGAGCCGTGACCGAAGAAGTCGCGGGCGAGTCGCTGGACTGGTATTACGACACCTGCATCTTCGGCAATGAATCGCTGCTGCCTCTGCTAAATAGCTATCTGAACCCGCTTGGGCTCACCGTCTCGACCGACGAAAACGGGAGTATTCAATTGACCCCCTTTAGCCAGGCTGCTTAACTCAGGCCTGGCTCTTTTTGGCAACTGACGCAACGCGCACCAGATCTAGTACACAAATCCTATCATACATATATTGTTAATGCGGTAACTATCAATTGATTAAATATTCAATGTAACCGATGCTTTAATTTATTTTTCATGGCTTACTGAGCATATTTGCCTGTATATTTACCGCCGGCAGTCTCAGCCCAATTCAACCCATTAAAATCGTATGATTACCTCTTTACTAAGGATCAGTTTACTCGTAGCCCTACTGGCACCCGCTGTAGGCTTCTCTCAATCAGCCCCTTCGGCTTCAGACTATTTCAACGAAGGTATCCAGAAAAGTAACGCCAAAGATTACCCCGGCGCGTTGCAGGCCTTTACTACGGCCATCATTATGAATCCGGAAAACGCGCCGAGTTATTACAACCGGGCGTTGGCCAAAATCAGCCTGAACGACATTCAGGGGGCTATTTTGGACCTGGATCAGGCCATCGAATTAAACCCACAGGATGCCAACGCATTTCTGTACCGGGGAATTAACCGGACAAAGATCGACGATTTCCGGGGGGCTGTGCAGGACTTCAACCGCGCCATCGAGATCAACCCCAACGACGCCCTGCTGTACTATCATCGCGGGCTTAGCCGGGCGCAGGTCAACTACCTGGCATCGGCATTGGCCGACTTCAACAAGGCGGCTACGCTGGCTCCTAACGACGTAAATATACTTACGGCGCGGGGCAACTGTAAGACACAGATGAACGACTTCAAAGGGGCCCTCGCCGACTTCAGTCTCGCCCTCGAAAAGTCGCCGAACAAATCGCAGGCTCTGGCCGGCCGGGGCTACGCCCGCTTACGGCTCGAAGACGCCAAAGGGGCCCTCGCCGATTTTGTGCGGGCTATCGAAATCAGCCCCAATGACCCCGATCTGTTTTACAAGCGTGGGCTCGTGAAATCGCGCATTGGTGATTTTGAAGGCGCAACGGCCGACTTTGATAAGACCCTCCAACTGGAGCCGAGCCACTTCCGGGCGCATTTTAGCCGGGGGTACTGCCGCAGCCGTCTGGGTAGCCAGAAACAGGCCATCAGCGACATCGACAAGTCGATTGAGATGGGCAACACCAACCTCCAGACCAAGGCGTACTACAGCGAATTTATCACGCAAAACCTGTTGCCGCTGCTGGGCACGGTGGTTCAGGACCGGTACAAGATCAACGAACTCCCCGACGACCGGTCGGACGCGTTTTTGCTCCGGGGGCTGCTCAAAAACGCGTCGGGTGAAGGTAAATCCGCTTTGGTCGACCTAAACCGGGCCATCGAGCTTAACCCGACTAATGCCGAGTCGTATTTTATCCGAAGCATCATCCGCTCGTCGCTCGGCGATCAGCGCGGAGCTGTCATCGACTGCAATAGCGCTGTAAAACTGAACCCCCGTCATGGTGAAGCGTATTACCTACGCGGGGTGGTTCGCTATGATACCGGCGACGAACAGGCGGGCTGCATTGACCTCAGCCGCGCGGGCGAACTGGGTTATACGCCCGCTTACAAGATCATTGGTGAGAAGTGCAACCGCGTAACCGCTCAGCGGTAAACTTAGCTGGCTTGTCGTTTTGGGTTGGAGTTCCCTGGGTAAAGCCAGGTGCTTCAGCTATTTTCACAAAGCCCTCGAACGGACTCAATAGGGACAAACATGAGTCATCCCGAATTTTCAACATCTTGATGGTTCAGGCCCAAGTTCCCCAGGATGCCCCGTTAGGGGCCTAATGTCTATAGCTAACGGGAAAATGATCCAAATAACCGAGCCCCGAAGGGGCGTAACTTGATTCGAGTTACGCCCCTTCGGGGCTCGGGTTCTCGTGGGAGACGACTTTTCTACCAACATTGAGCCCCTAACGGGGCATTGGGTTGGGTCGAGGCCTAGACTACCCTAAAATTCGGGATGACTCATGTTTGTGTAAGAAGCCAGATACGGACAAATCAGGAACGCCGGTTACGAAACCGTTCGGCAAGCAGGGCTACCACTACGCCCACCACTACGCCTACGGCATCGGCCAGCCCATCGTACCAGTCGAAGGTGCGGCCGATGGGCATGATTCCCTGCCAGACTTCGATCAGCATACCGTAGGCGATGCCAGCCAGTACCACCATCCACGGTCGGCGGCCCAGATTTACCCACAGGATACCGAAAATAAAGAAAACGCCCGCATGGTTCCACTTGTCGGAGTTGGTCAGGTTCACCTTGCCGTTGCCCGGTAGCGAGCAGGCCACGAAAATGGCGATGGTCCAGCCTACTGCCAACCAGTATTGTAAAGATCGACCGGCAATTGTCATCGGAGTCGGCGCGTAGTCAGAAAGAGAAAAAAGGCCGTAAGGCTCACAAAATACACCACATTGCGGGAGTCGATAAGTCCCCGGCCCAGGGCGCGGTACTGTTCATCGAAAGCTACGTAAGCAAAATAATAGCCCAGATTACCAAGAGCGCCCAGGCCCGCCAGCGAGCTCAGGCCCACGTAAAACAGAAAAGACACAAACACACCGAGCACAAACGCCACCACCTGATTGTCGTTGAGCGACGAGGCCCACAACCCAATAGCCACAAACACAGCTCCGAGCAGCAGTAACCCTACATACGAGCCCAGCACTGCCGCCGAATCGATATTGCCGGGCGGGTTGCCCAATTGATACAGCGTGAGGTAGTACAAGGCTGTAGGCAATAGCGTGAGGGCTACCAGCAGCCAGCAAGCCAGAAACTTGCCGCCCACAATGGCCCGGCGACTCACGGGTTGGGTCAGCAGCCATTCGAGCGTGCCGGTACGTACCTCGTCGGCAATGGAGCGCATGGTAATAGCCGGTACCAGAAACAGCATCACATACGGCACCAGGTTGAAAAACGCGGCCATATCGGCATAGCCGTATTCCAGCAGACTGGTATCCGGAAACACCCACAACATCAGGCCCGTGGCGGTCAGAAATACCGCCATGATGATGTACGCGATGGGCGAACTGAAAAATTGGTTAATCTCTTTCCGAAAAATGGCCAGCATCAATCAAAGGGGTTCGTTTTTTTGCGGCTTACGAACGCGCTCACCAATAACGACAAAAGGAAGCCCCAAAATATCCAGCCGAGAATTCCGGTGATGAAACTGATGCCGCTCACCCCTTTTTTCTGCTGATCGGCGAGGGCGTCCATCTGCTCATCGTATTTCTCCAGTTGCTCATCGGGCACGTTGAAGCCTTCCATAAAATCGCGGGTTTGCGCCAGCGTTTTTACCACCACATCGGGGTCAATAAACGCCGTGTACACCATGGTATAGGTAGTGTCGAGCAGGCCAATAATAGCAAACATCTGTACGCCAAGGCTCAGGCCTTCGGTGTAGGTCATGTAGCCGCCGTTCTGCTCCCGAAGCTCCCGCATGGTCAGTATCAGGCCAACCAGCAGGATAACCAGGGTGAGAGCCGGAAACGCAAAACTAAAGTAATAACCCAGTGCGTACCGGATCGACGTCATCAAGATTTCGACTAAGGCCGTCATCAGGCCCCATTTAAGCGCAACACGTGCGGGAGATGGTTCCATCGTTTGTTTGAAGGTGGTTAAGGGGTGTACGGTTCAGGCTCAGCCTGGATTCATAATGCTGTAGTCCTGCTTGCGGAAGATAAGCGACAAAATGAGTGCCGGGAATACCGTCATGAGCGACTTTTTGAGGAGTTCGTCCCAAATCAGCTCGGCGGGTTGGGTGGCTTTGGTTTTGGCGATCTGAGCCGCAAACGCTTCTTCGCTGAACTGCTTCACAAAAGCAGCCTTGTCGCTCGTCTGAAACGTCAGCAGATCGGCAATATAACGGGTAAACAGGTCGGCATCGACAAAGCTGATGAAGAGGTAAATAAACCAGCCTGTCAGCAGGGCCGCCACCACATTGATCACGTAGCAGATGGTGAGCCCCTCCCACAGGTGCAACATACCCCGGTTGATGTACTTGCGGTAGTACCAGAGCGTAGTACCCATGGCGATAAGGTAAAACCCAAAGTCGAGCGGACGCATGGAACGCACGTACAACACCGACTGGACATCCATCCCGTACAGCACCAGCAAATACGTAATCGCCAAAGCGCCCGTGATGGCCCCGGCAATGAGCGGAACGCGGAGTAGTGGGTGCGAAAAAAAAGAAGTTTCAGCAGACATAGTTCAACAAGTAATGGCCAAAGGGCTGGGAATTAAGAGTTAAGAGTTGGGAGTTAAGAGTTGACCGAAGCACCCAACTGTTAACTCTTAACTGTAACTTCTCCCCCAAAGCTTCCCTCCCCGAATGGTGCCGAGCACCCGCCCGGTGAGCGTTTGGCCCAGAAACGGTGAATTTTTTGATTTGGAAACCGAACGATCGAACGTCCAGGTTCCCGACGGATCGAACAAGGTGAACGTAGCCGGCTCGCCCTCGGCAAGAGTACTCGTGGGTAGCCGCAACACGCGCCGGGGGCCGGTGGTCAGGGCCGCAATCAACTGCCCCAACGGCAGACCGGGGTTGTGCGACATAAGGGCCCCAAAAACGGTCTCCAGGCCGGTCATGCCAAACTCAGCGTGATCAAACTCAACCTGCTTGCTTTCGTCGTCCTGCGGGCTGTGATCCGACACAATGGCGTCGATGGTACCATCCGCCAGGCCGGCCCACAGTGCCTCCACATCGGCCCGCGACCGGAAAGGCGGGTTTACTTTCAAAAACGTATCGAAACCGGCGAGGGCCGTATCATCGAACACCAGCTGATGGGCAGCTACATCGCAACTCACGGGGAGGCCCTGCTCTTTGGCTTGCCGAATCAGTTCCACCGATTTGGCAGTTGAGAGGCAGGAGAAATGCAACATGGGCACGGTGTTGGGTTTTTTTTGGATCGCTTCGGTGTCGCCCAGCACGTAGGCCAGCAGGCGCAGGTCGCGGGCTACCATCAGCTCCTCAGCCATGGCGGGCATTCCTTTCAAACCCAGCAGGGTACTCTGCACGCCCTCGTGCATCTGCCCGAAGCGGGTCAGGCCGGTTTCTTCGGGGCGGTTCATGAGCAAACCGCCCAACGGCCGAAGATATTGTAGCGTTTTGAGCAACAGATCGGCGTTTTGCAGGGGGTGATCCCCATCCGAAAACGCAACGGCTCCTGCATGGTGCAGGTCGATCATGTCGGTGAAATCTTCGCCCTTAGCCCCCTTCGTGATAGCCGCAATAGGGTGCACCGCTACGGGTTGGCCCTCAGCCATGCGCCGGACGTAGCCGAGCGTGTCTTTTGAATCCACCACAGGGCGCGTATTGGGCAGTATGGCAATATCGGTAAACCCACCGGCTACGGCGGCCCGGCAGGCACTGGTAAGATCTTCTTTTTGCTCAAAACCGGGGTCTCCTGTCGACACCCGCATATCGACCCAACCGGCCGACAGGTGCAGGTTAGGTAACTCAATCACCTGCGTGTGTTCGGGCGCATCGATCCGGTCGGCAATCTGACGAATCAATCCGTTTTCGATGAGCACGTCGCGCGTCAGGCCGTTAAAAGCCGACTCAGCATGGATAATGTGCGCGGAACGAAGAAGAATGGACATAATGTTGGAGGTAACACCCTAAAAAAAAGGCCCCTGATGGAGCCTTTCCTCTATTCAAACGGTAAACTTACTGACCGATTAATTCCTTGTACGCGTCGACACTCAGCAGGTCGTCGGGTTGGGCCGCATCGGCGGGTTTCACCTTCACAATCCAACCGGCTCCGTACGGGTCGGTGTTGACCAGTTCGGGCGATTTTTCGATCTCGGTGTTTACTTCCAGAATTTCGCCTTCGATGGGCAAAAACAGATCTGAAACTGTTTTTACGGCTTCGACCGAGCCAAACACGTCACCTTTGCTCAACGACTGACCAACGGTGTTGATGTCTACGTAAACAATATCGCCGAGTTCGTGCTGAGCGAAATCGGTAATCCCAACGACAGCCGATCCGTCGGCTTCAAATTTGATCCACTCGTGATCCTGGGTGTACTTCAGTTCCTGGGGAAAGTTCATTGATCGCGCGATGTTTGCCCCGCAAAATACGGCAGTCCGGGCGGGATTTGCAAACACGAATCGGGGTTGGCCTATTCCAATTTATGGCCGTACATTCGTCCTTGTCAAAACCGAAACCCAACCTCATGCTTCAGTGTCTGCTATCTATCGCGCTGCTTTTTCTCAGCTGCGCGTTCGCCAAAGCCCAGCTCATCAGCGACTCGCTTCAGATTGAAGGCCGTTATCGTTCGTTTCATTTCAACACCCCCACGCAGCCCCTCCGCCAACCGGCCCTTGTGTTTGTGATGCACGGGTCGGGCGGTAATGGCCGGGGCATGATGAAAGCCGCCCAGAAAATGGAACAAATAGCCGCTACGAGCAACACGCTGGTGGTTTACCCCGATGGCTACAAACGGTACTGGAACGAGTGCCGCAAGGCGTCGCCCGCGCAGGCCAACCTCGACGATGTAAACGAGCAGGCTTTTTTCTCGGCCATGATCGGGTATTTCGTCCAGAAATACGGCGTCGATACGGAGCAGGTGTTTGCGGTAGGCACCTCGGGCGGGGGGCACATGGCCTACAAACTGGCCCTGACCATGCCGCAGCAGTTCCGGGCCGTTACGGCCCTCATTGCCAACCTGCCCGACACCCCGAATCTGGATTGCGTTCCCTCGGGTAAGCCGGTGGCGGTGATGATCGTCAACGGGACCGACGACCCCATTAACCCCTATCAGGGCGGCCCGGTAGTACTGGGCAAAAACATGAACATGGGCGAGGTGCGCTCCACCGACCGCACGGTTGCGTACTGGGCCGAACTGGCAGGCCATACCGGCACCCCCACGCACGAAACCCTGCCCGATACCGACCCCGCCGATGGCAAAACGGTCGAGCGGTTTGCCTACCACGCCCCCGGCAAGCCCGATGTGGTGCTGCTGAAAGTTAACGGCGGCAAACACGACTACCCCAACGATCTGGACGTACACGTTGAAGCCCTGAATTTTTTCCGGAAGCAGGTTCGATAAATTCCTAAGCCCCATGTCAACCCCAACCAACCGCCGTTCTTTCTTAGGTAAACTGGCCCTCGCCGGGGGCGCCTTCTCCGCCAACAGCCTGTTTGCGCAGGCCCACGCAGCCGACTGGGCCGATGCCACCGCCCGCGTTGAGCGGCTCACCCCCCAACAGGCCGCGACCGACGAAGATTACTGGCACCGGATTCAGCAGGCGTACCCGGCCTCGTCGTCAAACATCCTGATTCTGAACAACGGGGGCGTATCGCCGGCTCCGCTCATTGTACAGCACGCCCTCGAACGGTACAACGCGCTCATCAATCAGGGGCCATCGTACTACATGTGGCGGATTCTGGATCAGGGTCGCGAGGCCGTGCGCGACAAACTGGCCCTGCTGGCAGGCACCCCGGCCGACGAAATCGCCATTAACCGAAACGCTACCGAAGCCCTGCTGACCGTGATTTACGGCCTTCCGCTCCAACGGGGCGACGAGGTGGTGGGCACCTTGCAGGATTACCCCAACGTGGTGCAGGCCTGGCGGCAACGGGCAAGCCGCGAGGGGGTGGTGTACAAACAGCTCAATTTTAACTTCCCCATCGAAGACGACGACGCCATTGTGCGCGCCTACGAGAAAGCCATTACGCCCCGCACTAAAATTCTGCACGTGACGCACGTGATCAACTGGATGGGGCAGATTCTGCCGGTACAGAAAATCTGCCGGATGGCTAAACAGCGCGGGGTGGAAGTACTCGTAGACGGAGCGCACTCGTTTGGTCTGCTCGACTTTACCATTGGCGACCTCGGCTGCGACTATTTCGGCACGAGCCTGCACAAGTTTTTGTCGGCCCCGGTGGGTACGGGTATGCTCTGGATCAGGCGGGAGAAGATTGCCGGTGTCTGGCCGTTACTCTGCAACCCCAGCCCTAACAGTGCCGATATCCGCAAATTTGAAACGCTGGGCACCCGCAGTTTTGCAATTGAGCAGGGCATTGGCGAAGCCCTCAATTTTCATAATGCCATTGGCACCAAACGCAAGGAAGAGCGCATCCGCTACCTCAAAAACTACTGGGCCGAGCGGGTGGTTAACCTCCCCGGTGTGCGCCTGCATACCTCGCTCAAGGCACCGTATTCGTGCGGTATCTGCGGGGTCAGCATCGACGGCATGACCATTGCCGAGCTGGAAAGCCAATTGTTTGGCAAATACAAGATCAACACCTCGCCCACGGTCTGGGAAAACATCAGTTGTGTGCGCGTAACCCCCCACGTCTACACCTCCCCCGCCGACCTCGACCGGCTGGTGATGGCCATTACGCAGATCGCCAAAAGCAAATCCTGACCAACGCCACCGCCCGCCGTTTCCAACCTTTTCCTCGCTTTCAGACTCTTAGCTACGCAGACGTCTCGTTCTGTGTAGTTAACTCTGTAGCTCTGGGCCATCGAACCCGTAGTTCTAAACAAACTTGTCTTAAGTGAATGGACAATGTAAAATGCATAATGAACAATTGTGTTAAATGCTGATAATCAACCATCTCATTGTCCATTTTACACTATTCATTTTACATTTAATTCTGCTCAACTACTTATAGCCAGAAACCTTACAAAAAACTGTAAAAAAATTTGTGCCTATTTTACTCAGTCCAAGATATTTAGACTACTGACGTGTAAGTTTGAAGCATGGTTTAACATAACTGGTTACTATCATGCTCAAACAAATTATCCTGCTCTGGTTCAGCATACTGAGCCTTGTCTTCACGCTGTCCTGCCGCAAAAAACAGCCCGAAATCATCGAGCCACCCGATCCATCTTGTGAGAATGGGAGCTGTTGCGATATAGGGCATAATGTAGAATTCCTGAAGCACCTTAACGGTGAACTTGCTTTCTACGATGGACGAACATCCCTACGCTTTAAGGAGGCTCAGTATATTCATAAGCTCTTCGACGGACCTGTTGGTATAAAAGGTTTTGGGGTATGCCCTCAAACGTATAACAAATTACCACGAATACCATACGATGGTCGAAACGCTGAGGAGGTGACCCAGTACAATTACAAAGTTTGGGGACGGGCCTGGAAGTCAAAAGAGGTCTTTGATTTTAGCGGTCTTCCACGAATCTTAATTGCAGTCGACCGAATGGAAGTAGTTAAGTAATCATTCTCTACATCAAATCCACATTCACATGCGAACATCTCTAATTTCACTTCTGCTTGGCATACTCATTGCTGGGGGGGGGTATCTCTTCACTTTATGCCCAACCGGGGCAATCCAAGTTTAAGCCCAAGTAAGTACTCGGACAAAATTAAATGTAAAATGAATAGTGTAAAATGTACAATGAGATGGGTGATTATCAGCAGGTAATACAATTGTTCATTATACATTTTACATTGTCCATTCACTTACCTGCGCGAAAACAACCGGGCTTTCCAACAGCTAACGGCCTACGCTTCTGACGATGGGTGGCTGGAGTTTCGGGCTTACAGACTACAAACCCACCGCCCGCCGTTTCCAACCTTTTCCTCACTTTCAGACTCTTAGCTACGCAGACGTCTCGTTCTGAGTAGCTCGTATATCAACACAAATCTGTTACGCAACATGAACACCTTCTTTCACAAAACAGCAGCAACCCGCCGGGTAGGGGCCGTGCGTCTGCACCAGCAGAAGCGAAGAGGTCTGTTACTTCTGTGCACCTGTACGCTATGGCTACTGGGAGCTTCCTGTGAGCGAAAAGGCTCGGTAAGCCCCCAAAACGACTGTTTGGCGGGTGCCATTAAAGACCGTATTGTCGACGTGAAAGGAATCATGCGTCTGCAAGGCTCTCCAAGGGCACCCGAAACAACCTGGTACATCGTTCGCGAAAACCCTAATTCACTGCCTTTGGTCATTTGCGGAGAAACCCCCAAAACACTTCAGGTGGAAGGCTTGCCCATTACTTTTTCGGGCGAAACGCAAACCCCAGCTTACATAGGCAGAGGGGCATTTGGGTATGTGAAACTGGAAAAATATTCAAACTAAACTTTACACCTGTATGAAGATCTTTCACAAGACATTTTGCACATGGGTGAAGCTTTCTTACCTTTTGCTCTGTTTTACACAGTACTCGGTGGCTCAACGAATTTGTGGTAGTACTTTCACTAAGTCAAGCTGAAATTGAAAGGCTTAATAATTTCAATAACTATGTTAACTCCTTTCAGCAATCAGCTCCTACACGTGTCATTCCAAATACACCCATTCTTTTAAACCAACAAGTATCCTCAGAACCTGTCATTCTAATTCCTGTAGTAGTTCATGTTATCCACAATACGGATGCACAGAATATTAGCGATGCGCAAATTCGTTCACAGATAGATGTTTTAAATGAAGATTTTAGAAGAGCGAATTCAGACGCATCACAAACACCTGCAAGATTTGGAACTGCGGACACTCGTATTCAATTTTATCTTGCATGTAAAGATCCAGATGGTAACCCAACAAATGGTATAGAACGGTTCAGAACCTCAGCTATAGGTTTCACTCTAAATAACTTAGACGCAGTGAAACAGGCCGGAGTTGGTCTTCCAGCATGGGATAGCAATAAGTACCTCAATATATGGTCATGCAACTTCATAGATGCTACGTTAGGAGTAGCTACATTTCCAATAAGTTTGGCTAATAGACCTAATTTTGATGGTATTGTGGTAAGATTTAACGCACTTGGTAAGACAGGGAATCTCTTACCAGCTTTCAATCTTGGGCGTACCGCAACCCATGAGGTAGGTCACTGGCTAAACCTAATTCACATCTGGGGAGATGATGACTTAGATAACTATGCTCCGAATGGGGCTTACATAGGTGATATATTAGGAAATGATTGTAATGGGACAGATGAAGTAGCCGACACGCCAAATCAGGCAATTAGTACAAATGGATGCCCAAATGTTGTTGCCGGGTGTACACCTGGGGAACAAGCCATGTTCATGAACTACATGGACTACACTGACGACCGATGCATGAACGCGTTCACATTCGGCCAAAAAATCAGAATGCGAGCCAATTTTGATACTGGTCAGCCCAGAGGTGCCTTTCAAAAACAGGAATATTCTATTAGCGGGCCTGCCATTCTGGGAAGTTATCAGATAAATGGAAATCAGTTATCCGTTGTTTTCCCTGAACGTACCTATACGCTTAACGGAAACCTGCCAGCCGGGGCAGTCACAACGTGGTCGGTTGGGCCGGGCGTTACCCACCTCCTGCCCCCACCTGTTCGGTGCCGGCCAACGCCTGTTATACCATTCAGGTCCAAAAAACGGGTCAGCGGTTGCAGGCGATGAGTGATGGCCGTATTATCCAACAGGGGGCCAACAACCAGAACAACCAAATCTGGCGGGTTGATGACCGGGGCAACGGACGAGTCAGTTTTACGGTACAGGACGGCACCAACCGGGCTATCCGCACCAGCAGCGGCAACTTTGGCGAAGCTCTGAGCTTAAGCACGTATGTTGCCAACGGCCAACAGGACTGGGCGTTGGCCTGTAACCCCGCCGATAACACCCTGTGGCGGATAACGTACCCCAACAACAACCATAACACCTGGGATGTACAGGACTACGGCAATGGGCCCAACCTGCAAATCTGGGGCAACACAACCGAGCCTTTCTATGACTACCGCTCGTTTCGGTTTCAGGCCGTTACCTGCCCTACTACCCCTACCCCACCACCGCCCCCACCCACCGGCACACTCACCTTTCAGACGGTAAGCTACGACTGCAACACGGGCGTGTGGCAGTGGCAATTTACGGGCGGCAATGGTGCCCAAATTGAAACCTGGTGTCCGGGCGCATTTGGCAACCGACTTATTAGTGCCAACAGTTTGCAAACCGTAACGCTGGATGCAAACCTCCGCAACGGCACTACGTTTACCATCACGGCCGTTCAGTCGGGCCAAACGTTTACCTACACGTTTGGGGCTTCGTGCAGTGGCGGAACCACACCCCCACCACCACCCCCATCAGGCGGAGCCTTAACCCTTATTGCGCCCACGTTTAGCTGTTCAACGGGCGACCTCACCATCAACACCTCAGGCGGCAACGGTTCGGCCATCGAATACCAGATTCCGGGGCTTCGTGGCTGGGGAAGCAGCCCCACCATGAACGTACCCACCTGGCAACGTAACGGCACTACGTTTACGTTACAGGCCCGTCAGTCGGGTGTGGAGGCTCCTTCGTATTCGTTTCAAACCAACTGTGGGAGTGCTCGTTTGGCCGCGTCTGTTGCCACCGAACCGGGCGATAGGTTACGCGTTAGCCCCAACCCAAGTACCGGGCAGGCTCGTGTACGCTATAAACTGGCCAATGGAGAGCAGGCAACGTTCACTGTAGAGTCGGCAGCTGGCAAAACTCTGTTTAGCCTGCCTGTTACAGGGACCGAATATGACCAGGAAACAGACATTGATCTGGGTCAGCAGGCAGCCGGGATGTATTTTGTCCGGTTACGAAACCCGACCACCAACGAGGTCGCCAAGCTACTCATTCAGCGTTAGTTGCGTTTGCAACACCATACCGGCACACAAGGCGTAACAAAGAGCGGCATCGGCTCGTTACGCCTTGTGTGCCATTCTCGCTTTCCCACCAACCTATCTTTCGTATGCCCATTCAGACCTTCCCGCAGGCTATAGCCCTTATTGAGCGCATCGACCGGCTCATTCGCCAACGCGCCACCGGCACCCCCGAGCAGATGGCCGAGCGGCTGGGCATTTCGCGCAGCACCTGGTTCAACTACCTCACCGTGCTCAAAAATGACCTCAACTTTCCGGTCGAATACGACCGCGAGCATCAAACCTATTACTACAGCCTGCCGGGGGCGTTTCGGGTGGGGTATGTGGTGGACGAGGAAAGTGTCATTTCGGTCAATGACCTGGCCAATTAACGGGTACATTGGTAGATGCAGACCACTTACCTGTTTTTAGGGTAGCAGACACGTATGCATTCGAAAACCATGAGCCGACGTACTTTCCTGAAAACCACCGCGACCGCAACCCTCGGAGCCGCCCTGATTCCTCAACAACTGTTTGCCGGAATGCCGTACCACCGCCCCGACGACAAACCCGTGCGGCTGGGCTTTATCGGGGTGGGCCAACGGGGCCGCAACCACCTCCGCAACGCGCTTAACTTCCCCAACGTAACTGTTACCGCACTCTGCGATACCGACCCGGCCGCCCTTACCCAAAGCCAGCAGATGCTGACCAAAAACGGTCGCAAAGAAGCCGCCACCTACGGCAAAACCGACCGCGACTTTGAGAACATGGTCAAGCGCGACGACATCGACGGAGTCATTATCTCAACGCCCTGGGAATGGCACGTACCTATGGCACTGGCCACCATGCGGGCGGGCAAATACGCCGGGGTTGAGGTGTCGGCAACGGTGACGTTGCAGGAGTCGTGGGATCTGGTGAACACGTTTGAGAAAACGGGTTCCCACTGCATGATTCTCGAAAACGTGTGTTACCGGCGCGATGTGATGGCCGTGCTCAACATGGTGCGGCAGAATGTGTTTGGAGAGATCAACCACCTGCAATGTGGGTATCAGCACGACCTGCGCGAGGTGAAATTCAACGACGGCACCAAGCCCTACGGCGGAGGGGTGGAGTTTGGCCCCAAAGGCTACTCGGAAGCCCGCTGGCGCACACAGCACTCTGTAGACCGCAACGGCGACCTCTACCCCACGCACGGCCTGGGGCCGGTGGCCGAGATGATCAATATCAACCGGGGCAACCAGTTTTTGTACCTCACCTCGATGGCCTCGCCCGCGCGCGGGCTGCACAAGTACGTGGTGGATAAAGGTGGCCCCGACCACCCCAACGCGAAGGTGAAGTTCAAACTGGGCGACGTGGTGCAGACCATGATCAAATGCGCCAATGGCGAAACCATTCTGATTACACACGATACCAACTCGCCCCGTCCCTACTCACTTGGGTTCCGGGTGCAGGGCACGCAGGGCCTCTGGATGGACGATGGCAACCTCATTTACATTGAAGGCCGTAGCCCCAAAGCCCACCAATGGGAGCCCGACGAAGCCTACATGCAGCAGTACGACCACGCTTACTGGAAAAAAGAAGGCAAACTGGCCGAAGGGGCCGGGCATGGCGGTATGGACCACTTTGTGATGCGCGACTTTATCGATTCGGTTCGGAACCGCACCGCGCCCCCCATCGACGTGTACGATGCAGCCGCCTGGAGCGCCATCAGCCCCCTATCGGAAGAGTCGATTCGGAAGGGCTCAACGGCCGTTGCCATTCCCGACTTCACGCGCGGCAAATGGAAGACACGTAAGCCTGCTTTTGCGTTAGATACCGTATAAACGTCCGTGTAGCTTCTGTAGGCCGGTCAGGGCGACCGGCCTACCTAAAAATACCACAACCCTCAACCGAATGAACGTGAATCGATTAACCCCAGCCCTCTGCCTTGTGGGGCTTTCGCTCCTGACAGCCTCTACCACCCGGCTCAACCCCACGCGGGCACCTGGTGAGCTGAAATTTGCCCGGCATTTTGTGGCCGCCGAAAGCTTCGAATCCGTCGGGATTATCGACGTGAACAAAGACGGCAAACCCGACATTGTTTCGGGCGATTTCTGGTACGAAAACGGCGAAGAACGGAAAAACTCGTTCCGCAAACGGAAGCTCATCGGCGACCAGAAACGCTTTTCGGAGTATTACGACGATTTTTCGACCATTCCGCTCGATGTGGATGGCGACGGCGATCAGGACGTCGTGACGGGGGGCTGGTTTAGCGGAACGTTGCGGTGGCTCGAAAACAATGGTCCCGAGGGCAAGCAGCCCTGGCCCGAACACGAAATTGCGCAGGTCGGCAATGTAGAAACCACCCGCGCCTGGGATGTGGATGGCGACGGTAAAGTGGAGATTGTACCCAACAACCCCGGCAAGCCGCTCAAATACTTTACCCTGCAAAAGCCCAACACGTTCAGGCAGGTGCCGGTAGCGCCCACGCAGGGGCACGGCCTTGGCTTCGGCGACATCAACGGCGACGGTAAAGGCGACTTTATTGTGAGCAACGGCTGGCTCGAAAACATGGGCAACGAGCATTGGGAACTCCGCAAAGAGTTTGACCTCGGTACGGCGAGCGTCCCAATTATCGTAACCGACCTCAACGGCGACAAACTGGCCGACATGATTGTGGGTCAGGGGCATAGCTACGGCCTGCACTGGTACGAGCAGAAACGCACCGGCGGCACACGCACCTGGGTAAAGCACAGCATCGACGAGAAGAACTCACAGTACCACTGCATGGAATGGGCCGACATCGACGGTGATAAACGCCCCGAGCTAATCACGGGCAAGCGGTTCAGGGCCCACAACGATGGCGACCCCGGCTGCTACGACGACGTGGGTCTGTACTATTTTACCTGGGACGGTAAAACCTTTACCAAACACACGGTAGCCTACGGACCAGCCGGGGTGGGCAAAGGCACCGGTATCTACTTTGCCCTCGCCGACCTGCGCGGCACCGGCCGCCCCGACATTGTGGTGGCTGGCAAAGACGGCCTGACGGTATTTTTTAACGAAGGAAAATAAAGAACCGGCTCAGTAAAGAGTGCGGGCCGTCGCTCCGGCGCACCGGTTCAGCAAAGAGTGAGGGCGGTACTGAGTGAAGTTTCATTCCTCTTTCGCTATTTCGCTCTTTCGCTCTTTCATCTTTACCTTTCCCGCCTGCTCAAATTCTGGTGGCTTCGCTAACCCGGAGGGCCGTGCGTGGGTTGATTAATGACGTTTTTAATAATCACCCCATGCGCAGTTATCTCGTTTCCATAGCTTTATCGGGGCTGGCCGTAGCGGCCAATGCCCAAACCAGCACGCCCACCCGCTCGGTGTCGGCAGCGCAGGGTGCCGTAGTCCGGTGGCCGGGCAACTGCCAGCGGTGTAGCTTCGAAAGTCGGGTCTGGAACCCCGTAAACGGCACCTGTTACTACCCCATCGACATGGAGAAAAAAGCAGGCACCTATACTATTTCGCGCCGAACCACCGGGGGCAAACTCGAATCGGCCCGGCTCACGGTCACCGAAAAGCCCTGTCAGCAGGAAGACATCAAGAACTTCAAAAAGATGGAGTACGTGAAGGTCTCGGAGAAAAATCAGGCCCGGCACCGACGCGAAATGGATGAGCTGAACCCTATTTTACTCGCCAAAAACGAAGAACGCCCGCCCGTTTTCGACCTTCCGGTGACTAAACCTACGGCCCAATTACCGGCAGGCAAGGGCTTTGGCGACTGCCGGACATTTGCCGGGCAGCCCGCCGACCGCCATACCGGCACCGACTACGCCGTGAGCGCAGGCACCCCGGTCAGGAGCGTAGGCAACGGCCGGGTTGTACTGGCCGCCAATCACTTTTTCAGCGGCAACTCGGTGTACATCGACCACGGCAATGGCCTGTTGTCGGAGTATTTCCACCTCAAATCGATTGACGTAAAGCCGAACCAAACGGTAACCAAAGGCCAGAAAATCGGTGTTGTGGGCGAAACCGGCCGCACTACCGGCCCCCACCTGCACTTTGGCGCGCGCTGGCATGGTGAAAAAATAAACCCCGGCTACCTGCTCATGGACCCGTCGGATATGCCGCAGGTGCAATAACGAACCGGGGACGCGGGCAAACCGTTTGCCGGAGTATCCGCGTCCCTACACCACAACGCCCCCACTGCATGCAAGAAACGTTACTGCTCTGCCTTTTTTTACTGGTTCTGATTTCGTTGCTGGTTACGCTCGGGCAGCGGCTGCGCATCCCAATGCCCATTTTTCTGGTGCTGAGCGGCCTGCTCATCGGTTTTATTCCAGGCATGCCCCTCGTTGAGGTCGACCCCGAGCTGATTTTCCTCCTTTTTCTGCCTCCACTCCTGTACGAAGCCTCCTGGTTTACCTCCTGGCGGGATTTCTGGCGGTGGCGACGCATCATTGTCACGCTGGCGTTTGGGCTGGTAATCATCACCTCATTTGCGGTTGCCTACGTGTCGAGCATCCTGATTCCGGGCTTTACACTGGCGCTGGGCTTTCTGCTGGGTGGCATTATTTCGCCCCCCGACGCCGTAGCGGCTACTTCGGTGCTACGGGGTGTCAATGTGTCGCGCCGGGTAACGAGCATTCTGGAAGGCGAAAGTCTCATCAACGACGCATCCAGCCTGATTGTATTTCGGTTTGCACTGGCGGCCGTCCTGTCGGGCACGTTTGTGATTCAGCAGGCTGTGGGCAGCTTTTTTGTGGTCACCTTCGGCGGAATCGGGGTGGGGCTGGCGGTGGCTGGCGTGTTGTACCTGATTCACCGGTGGCTCCCGCTGCCGGTACGCATCACCATTTTGCTCACGTTTATGGCCCCGTACATGATGTACCTAAGCGCCGAGCGGTTCCATATGTCGGGGGTGATGGCCGTGGTGAGCGGGGGGCTGTTTCTGTCTAATCAACGGCACGTTATCATGAACCACAGCGCCCGCTTACAGGGCATGTCTATGTGGGCCACCATCGTGTTTGCGCTCAACGGGCTGGTGTTTATCCTGATTGGCCTGCAACTACCCACCATCATCAACGGCCTCGGCCGCGACACCTGGTCGGAGGCCATTGGGTACGCGGTTTTGATTACGCTGCTGCTCATTGTCACGCGGATTGGATCGGCTTTTTTCTTCTCGTCGTTCACGCAGGTAGTTGGCCGGATTCTGCCCCATGCTGTAGCCGACCGGAATCCGGGTTGGCGGGGGCCGGTCATTGTGGGCTGGGCGGGTATGCGCGGAGTGGTATCGCTGGCTTCAGCCTTGTCGATTCCGCTTACCCTCCAGAATGGCGACCCGTTCCCGTACCGTAACCTGATACTGTTTATCACGTTTATCGTGATTCTGATTACGCTTGTTTTTCAGGGTCTTACGCTGCCCCTCATTGTACGCTGGGTACGGTACGAAGACCCCGACGGGGAAATGCCCCACCATAAGCAGGAGTACGCCATTCGGCTCAAACTGCTCGACGCGGCCCTTTGCCGACTTGAAGAACACTACCCACCGGGCGCTACGGGCAACGAACTGCTCGAGAATCTACGCCACCGGATGCAGAACGATCATCACCTGACTACCCGCCACCTGCAATCGATGGATGGCGATCTCGACAAAATAGCCCACTACAACCGAATCGTAACGGATATACTCGACGCCAAACGCCAGAAACTCCGCCAATTGCACCAGAAACAGGAGTTTACCGAGGAGATTATCCGCAAAGAAGAGGCCCGGCTCGACCTCGAAGAAGAGAAACTCGACCACCCGATTCACTAACGGCCGGCCGACGCGTAAACGGGTTGGTCAAACGTCCATTAGTCTTAGGGTAAACACGCCCCGGTTTGTGCCTTTGGTAGGCATGAAAACCACAACCCGACTCGCCCTTTTTGCCTTCCTGCTTTTTCTGGTATCGACGCTTAGCCGCGCCCAGACCGACACCGTCCGGACCAACGCCAAACTGCCCGACCACCCGCGTTTGCTATTGCTGAAAGGCGAGGAAAAAGCCCTGCTCAAATCCATTCAGGCCGACCCGGTCTGGACCAAAGCGCACGGGGCTATTCTGGCCGAGTGCGACCGCATGCAGAGCCTGCCCCCCGTTGAACGTATTCAGATTGGTCGGCGGCTGCTCGACAAGTCACGCGAGGCCCTGCGCCGGATCTTCTTTTTGTCGTATGCCTACCGGCTGACGGGGCAGAAACCCTACCTCGACCGGGCCGAGCGCGAACTGCTCGCGGTGTCGGGGTTCAGCGACTGGAACCCCTCGCATTTTCTCGACGTCGCCGAGATGACTATGGCCGTAGCCATTGGTTACGATTGGCTTTACAATGACCTGTCGGAGACGGCCCGGACGCAAATCCGCGAGGCCATTCAGAAAAAAGGCATTGAGCCTTCCCTCGAAAAGAAAAATAACAGCTGGCTGACGGCTACGCACAACTGGAATCAGGTTTGCAACGCCGGCATTACGTTTGGCGCGTTGGCCGTGTACGAAAACAACCCTGAGCAGGGGCGCATGCTGGTGAACCGCGCCGTTCGGACGGTGGTGCGCGCCATGGCCGACTACGCCCCCGACGGTGCCTACCCCGAAGGCTACGGCTACTGGGGCTACGGCACCACGTTTAACGTACTCCTGATCAGCGCTCTCGAACGCGTTTTCCGCAGCGATTTTGGATTATCCCGCCAGCCGGGTTTCATGCAAACGGCCGATTACCTCCTGCACATGACAGGCCCCTCGGGAGCCTCGTTCAATTATTCCGATGCTGGCCGTGGGGGTGGTGTTCAACCGGCCATGTTCTGGTTTTCGCAGAAGCGCAACGACCCCTCGCTCCTGTGGGTTGAGCGCACCCACCTGACCGCCGACCCTAAACCGATGCTCGGCGACCGGATTCTGCCCGCCATGATGGTCTGGGGGAAAGGCGTAAAAATAAACCGGATTACCCCGCCAGCCGCTACCCTGTGGGCAGGCAGTGGCAAAAACCCGGTGGCCCTGTTCCGGTCGTCGTGGCAAGACCCCAAAGCCGTGTATGTGGGCATGAAAGGCGGTTCGCCCTCGGTCAACCACGCCCACATGGATGCAGGCTCGTTTGTGCTCGAAGCCAACGGCGTGCGCTGGGGCATGGACCTGGGGATGCAGGATTACAACTCGCTCGAATCGAAGGGGCTGAACATTTGGGGTAAAGACCAGAACGCCCAACGCTGGCAGGTATTTCGGTACCGCAATGAGGTACACAGCACGCTGACAATCAACAACGAGCTGCAACGGGTAAACGGAAACGCCCCCCTGACAAGCTATGCCAGCACACCCGCTTTCCAGAACGCGACCACCGACCTGAGCACGGTGTACCAAGGGACCCTCAAAACAGCCCGCCGGGGCATTGGGCTTATGGCGGGTAACTACGTAGTGGTGCGCGACGAGCTGGAAGTGGCAACCCAACCGGCCACCGTACGTTGGTCGCTGCTGACACCGGCCGAGGTAAAAATTACAGGGCCCAACACAGCCGAGCTGCGGAAAGATGGCCAAACGCTCACCCTGCGCGTGCAGGAACCCGCCCAGGTGACCATGAAAACCTGGAGCACCACCCCGCCCAATTCGTACGATGCCCCCAACCCCGGCTCGTCGGTGGTGGGTTTTGAGGTGCAGATGCCCGCCGGGTCAACCGGTGCGCTCACGGTCTTGCTCATTCCCGAAGGAGCCAATGTACCGGCCACCCCAACCCCGGCCCTGAGCAGTTGGCCACGTAAATAAATCCGTCGTGCGAGCACACGTTGGCGGGAACAGTCCGGCTTTTTAACCCGTGTTTTTCGGCATGAAACGTCATAAACGCATTCTTCTCGGCATAGCGGGGCTCGCTTTTGGGACCTCGGTGGTTCTGAGCTGCCAGTCGGAGCGGCAGGAACGGCTGAGCCGACGAGAGCCGCCCGACGACATATCGGTGCTGGAAGCCCTGCCGTTGCGCGTACCCGAACCCACCGACAACCCCGGTACACCCGCCAAAATTGAACTGGGCCGGATGCTTTTTTACGATCCGATTCTGTCGGGAGGGCGGGATGTGGCCTGTGCCACCTGCCACCACCCCGACTTTGGGTACGCTGAGTTTTTGCCGGTTTCGATCGGGGTCAATGGGGAGGGAACGGGCAGCAAGCGACACTTCCGCGAGCCCAACACCATTCCGTTGGTGAAACGAAACTCGCAGTCGGTGCTCAATGCGGCTTTCAACGGGCTGACCCACGAAAACCCCGTCGGGGCCGATCAGGCACCCATGTTCTGGGACTTACGGGCCAGCAGTCTCGAAAAACAGGCCCTCGAGCCCATCAAAGCGTTTGAAGAAATGCGGGGCCATACCTACGCCAAAGAGGTGGCCCCCGATAGCGTGGTGGCCCGGCTCCGGCGCATTGGCGAGTATCGACGCCTGTTTGGACAGGCTTTTGCCGGACCCGAGCCGGTCACGGTACCGAATCTGGCGCGGGCGTTGGCCGCCTACGAACGGACGCTGGTTGCGAATAACTCCCGCTTTGATCAGTTTATGCGGGGCGACAAATCGGCCCTCTCGCAAACCGAGCAGGAAGGGCTGGCGCTGTTTCTGAAATCGGGCTGCTCTAAGTGCCACAACGGCCCCATGCTGTCGGATTTCAAGTTGCATACCCTCGGCGTGGCCGATTACGCGGCCCTGCCCGAATTCGATGCCGGGCCGGATAACCGGTACGCGTTTCGGACACCCACGCTCCGCAACCTGAGCCGCACGGCACCGTATATGCACAACGGCACCCTCCCCGACTTGCCCAAAGTGCTGATGTTTTACGAAGATCTGTCGGGCACTACCATTGCTAACCCGCGCGTGCAGGCCGAGCAGCTCGACCCGCTCACCAAACACCTGCGGGTGCAATTTCGCGACATCAACACGATCATTGAGTTTCTGAATACCCTCAACGATGACTCCTTCGACCGGACCATTCCGAAGCGCGTACCGAGTGGTTTGCGCGTCGGCGGGAATTTATAATTGGTTTAGGGTTTTGAGTTTATCGTTTTTGGAGCACGCCGATAACGCTTTTACAATGGCAGGCGGATAACGCTAATTTAACGTGGATTATGCATAATGGCTGACGCCAGGGCCTTCGACAGGCTCAGGCTGACTGGGGACTCTCAAGCCAAATGTCAGCCTGAGCCTGTCGAAGGCCCTAGAGCCAGTAATCATTTGTTAAACAGCTATTTGCACCAAAAATTATTTATAAATCACGCTAATTTAACGGATTCGCGCTGATGAGTAAATCCGTGAAAATCGGCTCAATCCGTGTTATCCGCGTGCCAATCTTTTACGTGTAAATGGCAGGCGGATAGCGCTAATTTCACGGATTCGGGCTGATGAGTAAATCTGTGAAAATTAGCTCAATCCGTGTCATCCGCGTGCCATCTTTTGAATTTAAATCAAACGCAGATAACGCTGAAACCACAAACAACCTCAATCTGTGAACCGTCGCTTTTTCATTCGCCAATCGGCTGGGGTGCTGGCCGCACCGGCGCTAACCCTCCCCGAAATTCAGCCACAACCCAAGCCCACCACCGACCGGGCGTACTGGCTCCAGACCCTGCTCAAAATTGCCGAGCCGGTGCTGGTTGCGGCAGCCGCCGGGCAACTCCGCGAAAAGATGCCCGTAGAGTCGGCGCCGGGGCAGCAGGCAAGTCGGCAGGCCGTTACCCACCTGGAGGCCCTCGGCCGCACGCTGGCGGGTATTGCGCCCTGGCTTGAGGCTGATGTACCGGCCGACGAAAAAGCCCGGCAGCAACGTTTTGGCGAACTGGCCCGGCAGGCCATTGCCCGCGCCGTTGACGCCAATAGCCCCGGTTCGTACCTCAACTGGACCAAAAACAACCAGCCCGTGGTGGATGCCGCGTTTCTGGCCCATGCCCTCGTTCGGGCGCCGAACGCCCTCTGGGCCAGGCTCGACGCCACAGCCCAACAGAACTTACTGGCAGCCCTCCGCCAAACCCGAACCATCAAGCCTTTCTTTAACAACTGGCTCCTGTTCAGTGGCATGATCGAAACGGCTTTGCTCAAACTGAGCGGTGAGGCCGACGAAATGCGGCTCGACTACGCCATTCGGCAACATGAGCAGTGGTACAAAGGCGATGGCGTATACGGCGACGGGCCTAATTTTCACTGGGATTACTACAACAGCTTCGTGATTCAACCGATGCTCGTAGACATTGTGCAGACGTTGCTGCCCTTACGAAAAGTAAGTAAAGCAGCCGTCGACCCGATTATGGCCCGCGCCAAACGGTTTGCCGTGGTGCAGGAGCGACTCATTGCCCCCGATGGCTCGTTTGCCGCTTTCGGGCGGTCGCTGGCGTACCGGTGCGGGGCGTTTCAGCACCTGGCCCAGATGGCGCTGCAACGGTCACTCCCCGACGAGCTACCGGCCCACCAGGTTCGGTCGGCGCTGACGGCCGTGATTCGGCGGACGATGGACGCTCCCGGCACGTTTGACCCGAACGGCTGGCTGACCATTGGGCTATGCGGGCACCAGCCTTCGATCGGCGAAAATTACATCTCAACCGGGAGCCTGTACCTCTGCACAGTAGCGTTTCTGCCGCTGGGCCTCTCCCCTACCGACCCGTTCTGGAGCGGCCCCAGTGTCGATTGGACGGCCCGCAAAATCTGGTCGGGGCAAGATATAAAAGCCGATCATGCCCTGTAAAATTGAGGGAGTGAATGAATGTGGATGACGAATGTAAAATGGATAATAAAGAATGATTATCCGGCTGATTATCAAGTCATTCATTACCCATTCTACACTATACATTTGATTTTCACGGATTCCCTATGACACCCTATTCCGATAGCCGCCGAACGTTTCTGAGCCGTCTGGCCACCACAGCCGCCGTAGCAGCCAGCACCGACCTCTGGGCCGCTACCCCCGCCCCCGAACCACTGCGGATTCAGGTCTTTACTAAACACCTCGACGGGTTTAGCTATGACGAACTAGCGGGCCTCTCGGCCGAAGCCGGTTTCGATGGGCTCGATATGACCGTCAGGCCAGCGGGGCATGTGCTGCCCGAACGCGTCGCCGACGACCTGCCCCGCGCTCTTGAAGCCGCCCGGAAAGCGGGACTTAGCATCCCCACCATCGTGACAGCCCTTACGAGTGCCAGCTCGCCACAGGCCGAGGCCATCCTGAAAACAGCAGCCGCGCAGGGCGTGCGGGCCTACCGAACCGGCTGGATTGATTACCTACCAAACGAAACCATGGAAGCCGGGGTTGAGCGAATTCGCAAAGACCTGATTGGGCTGGCCCGATTAAACCAGAAATACGGGATTCATGGCGGTTACCAGAACCACAGCGGCCAAAAATTTGGTGCCCCCGTTTGGGACCTGGCCGACGCCCTGCGGGGGCAGGATGCCCGCTACCTCGGTTGCCAGTACGATTTGTACCATGCCACCGTCGAAGGTTCGAACAGTTGGCCGCTGGGTTTCCGGCGTATTCACCCCTTCGTGCGCACCATCGACGTAAAAGATTTCCGTTGGATGGGCTCGGGTCAGAAGCTGAAAAACCAGTCGGTGCCGCTGGGCGAAGGACAAACGGATTTTCCGGCTTTTTTCCGGCTCATGAAACAGGTGGGTTTGCGACCGCTGCTATCTATCCATTTTGAGTACCCCATGCCCACCGCCAAAGACGGGGCTGAGGGGCGTAAACAACTCGTTGCAGGCATGAAACGCGACCTGTCCGTACTCAAAAACTGGCTCTCCGAAGCAGGTCTGTAGCCATTCCGGCTTCACCAAATCCCCAAATCACTCAATCACTTAATCACTCATTCAACTCAGCGTCACGATGTCGCGGCTGTATTTCCGGCGGTAGTCCTGCGGGGTGAGGCCGGTAATCTGCTTAAACACCTTCCGAAACGTTTTCACGTCGTTGTAGCCCGCATTGTACATGATGGAGCTGACATCGTCGGCGTTTTTTTCGAGCGCTTTCTTGGCCGACTCCACCTTCACCCGTTGCAGGTATTCGAGCGGGGTGTTTTGGGTGGCCTGTTTGAAGCGCCGGATAAAATTGCGCTTGCTCATGTTGGCCTGTTCGGCAATTTGCTCCACCGAAATAGGCAGGTGGTAGTTTTGCTCGATAAAGGTTTGCGCCTTCAGAATGGGCGCATCTTCGTGCTTGCGCTGCCCCTGAAACACAACAAAATGCGACTGACTCACCCGGTCGAGGTCGATGTTGAACCGGCGACTGACGCCAATGCTGATGTCGCGCCCGCAAAACTTCTCGATCAGGTACAGAATCAGATTCCACGACAGCAATGCCCCGCCACTGGTGTAGATTCCGTCTTTGTCGGTCATGACGCTATCGGTCAGCACCTCTATATCGGGGTAGCGGTGTTGCATATCTTCGAGCGCGGTCCAGTGCGAGGTGCACGACCGCCCGGCCAACAGGCCCGCTTCGGCCAGAAAATAGCTACCCAGACACATACTGGCAATCTCGGTACCCCCGGCCCGGCGCGCCCGCAACCACTCAATCAGGCGGCCGTTTTTCGACAGGGCCAGCTCAGGGCTGACGTAAAACGCCGGTACCAGCACCAGATCGGTTTCGGTCACCTCATCGAACGTACGGGAGCTAATGAACTGAGCCGGCACGTGGAGCTGAATAGGCCCGCCGACATCGCTCACCAGTTCGAGCTGGAAGGCGGGCTGCTGGCCCATTTGCTGGAGAAATCCGTTGGTGGCGAGGAGGAGATCGATGGCGCCGGAGATCGACGACAGTACCGCGTCTTCGTAGACGAGCAGGGCAACTTTCTTCATGGTTTTCGGGAAAATAGGTACCCCAAAAATACGCAATTTCATGCCTATTTCGTGGCACAAACGCCCCCGAAAATCGGCACGCCCGGCCCGTATACGTTTGGAAAATTTTGCCGATTTTTACCGACCGCAAAACAACAAATCCCGATGAACCTCCGAACCGATTTCCCCGAGTCGATCCTGTTCAAACGACGGGTCGAAGTATTCAAAACCAACGTAGCCGCCCCCCAACAGGCCGACGCCCTCGCCCAACTACTCAGCCGTCAGTTCGGTTTGTACCGGGTCAACTTCGACCTTGATGATTGCGACAACGTACTGCGGGTTGAGGGTAGCCAAATCAACCCCGACCGAATCATGAGCGTACTACACGCCGTAGGGTATGAGTGTGATTTATTATAAAGAAGAGAGAAAGGAAGGAAGGAGGAAAGGGACGAAAGGAGCGGTTGAGCGCTGTGTACTCTTTCCTTCTCCCTTTCCTCCCTTTCTCCTTTTTCCCTTATTCCTTCCCTACCGCTGTCACTTTAACCCGGCTGTAGTACAGCGACTGATCGCCTTCGAAGCCCGAATCGGTGCCGACAAAGATCCAGAGTTCACCGGCTTCGTTCGTTTTCACGGTTAGCGGCTTGTCTTTGTTCGACCGCTGAATCAGGGCGTATCCTTCTTCCTGTTTGCCATTGGCTACGTTGCCGATAATCACCGCGTTTTTACCCTCATCCGATTGCGACCCTTTGTCGACGCTCAGGTTGTAAAAATCGTCTTTCTTCACTTTTTCGGGCTTCAGCGCCGAGGCCCCGGCTTTTAGAAATACGCTCGTAGCCGGTGAGCCGCCAATGCCGACGCTATTTTCGGGGTACATCGAGGCCAACTCCACATCGAACAGCAAGGTATAATCGGTATTCGGGGCCAGGCCGGTCAATTTTTTCCGAACAAACATAAACAGATCGTCGCTGCGGTTGCGGCCATACACGTGCAACGACTTACGCGTACTGTCGAGCGGGCTGGGCAGTTTTACGTATTCAAACTTGAACTCGATGAGGGAATCCTGCGCGACCCCGTAATCGGTGTATTCACCTTCCCAGCCATTCTGCCCATTGGCAAACGTTTCGTCCAGCAAAACACCGGTAGTTGGTTTGGGGGTCAGCGACTGATTGTCCTGACAGGCCACGCTCACCAGGGCGAGCAGGGCCAATACAGACGTGGTTAATCGATTCATGCGTGTTGTTAAAAAATAAAACAAAAGGGGTTGAACATCTCCGGAGTGTACCCGATAGACCCCGTTTATTTGTCGATCGTTGGAATAGAGTATCAAAAAAAATAAGGCTATTTTCTATCCAGAGCCGCAACGTGCATAGAATCAATTTATTAGCATACGGCACATCATTTACCAATTAGTGCGTTACATTGGCATTTTCGTCCCATCACCAACACATTCCCTGTATGTCGCACGCCTTTCATTTTCTGAAACGCCCTTTGCTTGCCGTATTGGCGCTGCTCTCGTTCAGTGCAGCGCAGGCGCAACCCCTACAACCCGGTTTCGACCCGGCCGAGTACATCGAGCTGCTGAAAGTATCGGCCCGCTTCGGTGACTCCACCTACGTAGCCAGTTTTCCGGCCCCGCAACGTTTTAAGCCTGTGTATCGCTCACCTATCGTGGGGCTCGACAACCGCTGGGACCTCTGGACCGATAATGCCCAAACGGCCGTCATCAGCGTTCGCGGCACTACGGCCAACAGCACCAGCTGGCTCGCCAACTTCTACGCGGCCATGGTGCCCGCCAAAGGTGATTTGCAGATAAGTGACACGGAGACCTTCGCTTACAACCTGGCCGAAAACCCCAAGGCGGCCGTACACGTGGGCTGGCTGGTGGCTACGGCTTTTTTGAGCAAGGATATGCTACCCAAACTGGATTCGAGCTACCGGAAGGGCGTCAGAAACATAGTAATTACGGGCCACAGTCAGGGCGGGGCCATTGCGTACCTGCTCACCGCACACCTCTACAGCCTTCAGAAAGCAGGGCGGCTACCCGCCGACATTCGCTTCAAAACGTACTGTAGTGCCGGACCCAAACCGGGCAATCTGTACTTTGCCTACGCCTACGAAGCCATGACGCAGGGCGGCTGGGCCTTCAACGTGGTCAACTCCGCCGACTGGGTACCCGAAGTGCCCCTGTCGATCCAGACCCTCAACGATTTCAACGCGACCAATCCGTTTTCGGGCGCACCTGACGTAATCAAAAAGCAAAAGCTGCTGAACCGGATTGTGCTCAAGCACGTGTACAACAACCTGACTAAGCCCGCTCTGAAAGCGCAGCGGAATTATCAGCGATACCTCGGCAACATTGCCTCCAAAACGGTTCAGAAAAACCTGAACGGCTACGTAGCGCCCGAGTACTACAACAGCAACCACTACGTCCGGACGGGCCAGATAGTTGTTCTCCTGGCCGACTCGGCCTATTACCGGCAGTACCCCGATAGCAAAGAGAAAATATTTATCCACCATTATCACCCGCCTTACCTCCTCCTGACCGAGCGGCAGTTTATGGGCAGCTCAGCCGCGCAAACGGGTTCGTCGGGTAGCGGCACGGGCGCACTGGGCGGCCGTTGGGAGCTGAATTATATATCGGGGCCACGCATTGCGTTTGAAGGGCTGTACCCCGAACAAAAACCTACCCTCACCTTTAGCTCCGATGGGCGCCTGAGCGGCAATACCAGCTGTAACGCCTTTAACGGCCCCGTGACGGTCAATGGCAACACCATCCGCTTTGCCGAGAATATGGCTACGACCCGCAAAATGTGCCCCGGCGAAGGCGAAAGCGTCTTTCTGAACACGCTCAAACGGGTAAATCGGTACGCCCTGAGCGACCCCAACACGCTTGTACTCCTGGCCGACGATGTGGCCGTGATGCGGTTTACGCGGAAATAAAGAACCGGGCGGCCGGGCGCTTTCCCTGAAGAAAGTCGCCGGGCCGCCCGGTCAGCTATGGGGTCATACCCCTTGGCAGATAATACCCTGTTGATTGGATTCGACAGGGGCCAACTACCCTAAAAACACATCATTTGCGGTTACATCAGGCAACTACGAGGCTGTTACCCATCAGTTGCCGGTGGCTTTGCCGACACCAGCGTAACAAATGAAGTCGCTCGGCGGGCGTTAACCAGCCCAGAAACTTACGCAACTCCTTACGAAACAACGCCCGGTCGAACCGCACTTTCTCCAGGACACATTTACTGTATTCGAGCCAGTTCATCGATTGGGGTGATTTAGGTTGAACGTCTACTACTTGAACTTCTTCTCTCAAAACAACACCAACAATCTTAAACCGCCCTTACAGATCCATTAGAAAAAACTTAGAATTAGGGTGTGCACCAACCAACAACCCTAAACCCAAAACTCTAAACTAAAGATGCGGCAGCGAAAGCCGGAACGTACTGCCTTCGTTTGGTTTGCTTTCGAGGGTAATCTTGCCCCGGTGCAGCTCGGCAATGCGCTGACAGATGGGTAGGCCCAGCCCAAACCCCTCGTACTCGTGCACGTTGGACGCCCGCCGGAAGGGCTCAAAAACGGCAGCCTGCTCACCTGCCGGAATACCAATACCCTTATCCTCAACAATCACATGGCACTGCTGATTGTCGATGGTAATACACACCCGCGCCGTATGATCAGGCGAGTATTTACAGGCATTGTCGAACAGGTTGAGCAATACCCGACGTAAGAGAGTCGCGTTGCCTTCGACCAGCGTTTCGTCGTCGATTTCGGGAGCCTGCCCGTATTGGATATCGACCCGATAGTCGGGGTGGCTACTGAGCAACTCGTCGCGGGCTTCGAACACCGCATCATCGATACGAACCGGCTCCAGCGGCATCTGAATCACATCTTCGAGCGACCGCGCCAGAAACAACAAACTGTTGGCCAGGCCGATCAGCCGGTCGGTATCGAGCAGCATCGTGTGCAGTACCCGTTCGTGCTCCGCGCGGTCGAGGGGTTGGCGCAGGGCCAGTTGTATTTCCGATTTTAGGGCCGTGAGCGGGGTGCGTAACTCGTGCGACGCGTGCGAAACAAAGGCCCGTTGCTGGGCAAAGGCTTCGTCGAGCCGGGCCAGCAGGGCGTTGAAGTTCATTGCCAATTGTTCGAGTTCATCGCGCTGGTTGCCCTCGTCGAGCCGCTGCCGCAGGTTGCGCGCCGTTATCGACTTGATCTGCTGATTGAACTCATTCAACGGCCGCAGCGACTGCCCCGCGAAGAAAATCCCCGCCAGAATGGTGAGGCCCACCCCCCCGATAAACCCCCAGAACAACGTGTTGCGCAGGTGCCGCAGTTCGGTCAGGCCGGGGGCATCCAGGGCCGATGCCAACACCACGAGTTGTTGTTGTTTCTGGGTCGAGGCAATACCAACCATCTCGTACTGCCCCATCTGCACTTCGAGTTCGCCCTCCTGCCGGATTCGGTTGAGCAAAGCCGGTGGGTGGTCAATCTCCGCATCATCGACACTGCTGTAAATGAGCTTATTGGCGTGATCAAACACCAGTACTTTCTCGTCGAACAAGGCCGTGAGCGAGTTCCGGTCAATGATTTTGAGCATGGCCCGGTCTACCTCTTTCACGTGCACCAGAAACCGCACCGTCGTGCGGGCTTTCTGCTTTAGTCGGTCGTAAAAGTCATCGCGTCGGTACGTCGATGCCGTCACGTAAATGAGACTAAACAGCAGCAGCAGAATAGCCGCTACAATGAGCGAAAACCGAAGGGCAATCTGAGCCCGGAGCGTCATGATGGTTGGAAACACGGGGCGGTTAACGGTCAGGTTAGTCTACTTTGAGCACATAACCCAGGCCCGACCGGGTATGAATCAGCTTGGGCTCAAAATCTTTGTCGATTTTCTTGCGCAGGTAATTGATGTACACCTCCACCACGTTGGTGCCGGGATCAAAGTTAAGGCTCCAGACCCGCTCGGCAAGGTCAGCCTTAGTTACCACCCGGCCCCGGTTCCGCACCAGCTCCTCCAGCAACCGAAACTCCTTACCCGTCAGGTCGATCCGTTGGGTATCGCGGTACACATCTTTGGCGGTCAGGTTTATGGTCAGGTTAGCCACCCGCACCACCTCGTCGGCAATGTTGGCGTTGAGCCGCTCCGACCGCCGGAGGCAGGTAGCCACGCGGGCACTCAGCTCCCGCCAGTCGAAGGGCTTCACCATGTAATCGTCGGCCCCACGCTCCAATCCTTCTACCTTGTCTTCCACCTCGCCCAGGGCCGTGAGCATGATAATGGGCAGGTGCGGCTTGGCCGACCGCAGATTCCGGCACACCTCAAAGCCGTTGAGGCCGGGCAGGTTGATGTCTAAAATAACCAGATCGACCGGCTGTTGCAAGGCCAGATCACGCCCGTTGTACCCTTCGTACGCGATTTCGGTCTGATACCCTTCGGCGGCAAGGCCCCGGCTGATATTCTGAGCAATACGGCGGTCGTCTTCAATAATCAGAATCGTTTTCATAGTGCGGCATAATACCGACCGGTATAGCACCGGCCCAGCCTTCATAGTTCAGTAGTCTTTGTTTCGTCGCAGGAAACCGTAAAGATATCAGACGCCGAAGGCCGTACCTATCCTTCTCGCGTACCGGCGTCTGATGTCTCACTACTGGATATTCGGACTTCAGACCCTGGTGTTAGAGGTACTACCATTGTGTAGGGAGGTTTACCGTCTAGTGTCCAATATCTGGTGTCCAGTACTGAGGTCTAACGTACAGTACCGAAAACAAAGGTATCTTTCTCTTTCAAACGCCCGAAGGGTACGCTCTATGACGGGTTCGGGTGTGCTCAGCAAAACAACGCAGACAACATACTAAAAACCAATACCTTGCAATTATAAATTTAAAAATACAGCCCAGGAAGAAGGCTAATTTCTAAGCTTTTTCTAAGGAAAGTGTAAGCTTCTTCTAACAGACAAATGGTTAGTTTGCCAAACCAAATAAGGTCCCACCTATATGCCGAAGCCAACCGGCAGAAGGTACCAAAGGACTTTATACTACCTGGTGTTTCTGTTTTGAGTCGAGCCCGATCAGTCACGCAGATAACTCAACGTTATGAAGTTGTCTGTGAGTTGATTTTGCCATTGAAGCGTACTGTAGGGTTACCAGATAGCTCCCGACCTCCTGGCCGGGAGTTATTTTTTGTAATTTACCGCCCTCTATGGCGGCTCGTCTTTTTTCGGTTGCTTCCCTGACGGCCCTGGCCCGATGGGCTCCCGCACTCGTTTTCATGGCCCGGTGGCTGGTTATCTGCACACTTCTTTCGGTGGGTGTCGGGTCCGCTTCGGCCTTGTTTCTCGTGGCCCTCGACTGGGCCACCCACTGGCGCGAATCAAACCCCTGGATAGTTGCCCTGCTACCCCTCGGCGGCTTCCTGATCGGGCTGATGTACCACTACTGGGGGCGTTCGGTAGAAGGCGGCAACAACCTGCTGCTCGAAACCATTCACCGGCCCCGGTCGCCCATTCCGTTTCGGATGGCACCGCTCATTCTGATCGGCACGGTAGGCACGCACCTGTTTGGCGGCTCGGCCGGGCGCGAGGGTACGGCCCTGCAACTGGGCGGGGCTATTGCCGACCGGCTTACGCCCGTGTTTCGCCTGCGCCCCCGCGATCGTCGGCTCCTGCTCATTGCGGGCATCAGTGCGGGGTTCGGCTCGGTGTTTGGAACTCCGCTGGCCGGGGCCATATTTGGCTTAGAAGTGTTTCTGGTGGGTCGGCTGAGCTACGAAGCCCTGTTTCCGGCCTTTGCTGCGGCTATTGGGGCCGATTACGTTACGCGGTGGTGGCAGGTTGGGCATACCCATTACCACATCCCGGCCGTGCCCGATCTCACACCGGCCTACGCGCTGTATGCCGCCCTGGCGGGCCTTGCCTTTGGTGCAACGGCCCTTCTGTTCGGCACCCTGACCCACGGTATTGGTCGGGTGTTCAAAGCCCGGCTGGCGTTTGCGCCCCTCCGGCCGCTGGTGGGAGGTCTGCTGGTGGCCGGAGCCGTGTGGGCCCTCGGCAGTACGCGCTACATTGGTCTGGGCGTGCCGGTTATTGTCGAATCATTTGAACAGCCCCTTTCCCCCCTCGATTTCATCCTTAAAATTCTGTTTACCGCCCTCACGCTCGGTGCTGGTTTCAAAGGAGGTGAGGTAACGCCCTTATTTTTCATCGGGGCCACACTGGGCAGTGCCCTCTCGGCCTGGCTCCCCCTGCCCACGGCCCTGCTGGCCGGTATGGGCTTTGTGGCCGTATTTGCGGGGGCTGCCAATACGCCCCTGGCCTGTATTCTGATGGCGCTCGAACTATTTGGTGCCGCCTGCGGCCCCTACGTGGCCATTGCCTGTGTGGTGGCGTATCTATGTACCGGGCACCGGGGCATCTACGGTGCGCAGGTCATTGGGCAGGCCAAACAGCTGCGATGGGGCCGGCAACAGGGGCAGCGACTGACCGACCTGACCCGGCCGAAGCCCTGAACACCCGCCGGACCCGATACGGCTTTTTCCCCTGCGATTCGTGGTAGGTGCGCAGTTGCATCTCGGCCAGTAACCCCATACCGGCCAGTTGCAGGCTACCCAGTATAGCCACCGCCCCGAGTGTTACGGGGCTGAACGATTCGGGCCGGAAGCCCAGCCCCTGGCCTACCCACAGCAGTACCCCCACGACCGCCAACAACAAACTCAGCCCCCCAAAGAGGTGCATAGGCTTGTGCCGATAACGTTTCAGAAAGTACAGGTAAATCAGATCGCTCAGCACCCGGAAGGTGCGACTCAGACCATACTTCGATTGCCCAATGGTGCGCGCATGATGCCGCACAGGCACCTGCACAATGCGCGCGCCCTCCAGATACGCCAGAACCCCCACAAACCGGTGCATTTCACCGTAGAGCCCGATGGATTTGGCCAGCTCGGCCCGGAATAGTTTGATTCCGCAACCATTGTCCTGCACAGGCGCTTTGAGCACCCAACGCACCAGCGCATTGGCCAGTTGACTGGGCAGTTTTCGTAGCCAGAATCCATCCTGCCGGGCCTGCCGAATACCCATGACCAGGTCCACGTCCTGCCGTTCGGCGGTTTCGAGCATCCGCAGAATATCGGTCGGGTCGTTTTGGCCATCGCCGTCCATCGTGACGATAAAGGCCCCCGTGGCTGCGTCGATACCGGCAGCCAGAGCCAGACTTTGCCCGTAGTTTTTTTGCAGATCAAGTACCGTCAGACGTCCGTGGGTCGTGGCCTTCAGCTCGGCCAACGTGGCATCAGTCGAGCCATCATTCACATAAATCAGCTCGTAATCGACGGGTTCGAGAGCCGCGCTCAACTGACCAATCAGCGGGGCAATGTTGCCAGCCTCGTTGTACACCCCCACAACAACCGAGAGATATGGTTTTTTCATAAAAGAGATAGTACGGTAGGTTGTCCCAACTGCTCAACCATGTGTGTCAGGCCTTCGCGCAGATTAGTAGCCGGTACATAGCCGAGCAACCGCCGGGCCTTGTCAATGTTGGCATAGGTCAGCGGAACATCGCCCGGCTGCTCGGCCTGCCATTCAATAGGCGAATGCCGCCCGGTAATGTCACGCAGCAAACACACCAGTTCGAGCAGCGATACCGGGGCCGCGCTACCCAGGTTGATCACCTCGTACCCACTCACGCGCCGGATTGCCCGCACCATGCCGTCGACAATGTCGTCCACGTACGTATAATCACGCTGACTGTGGCCGTCGCCGAAAAGCCGGACGGGCTGCCCCCGGTATAGTTGATGCAAAAACCGCGAAATGGCCATATCGGGCCGCTGCCGGGGGCCGTACACCGTAAACAGCCGCAAACAGTACGCATTGAGGCCATACAAACGGCTGTACTGACTGCACACCAGCTCGACCGCCCGTTTGGAAAGAGCGTAGGGCGACACCGGCTCGTCGGTGGGGTCGGTTTCGAGAAACGGCCCCTGTGCCCGGTTGCCGTACACCGACGACGACGAGGCCACCACCACCCGACTAACGCCCGTATCGCGCATGGCGTCGAGCAGAACCGTAGTACCGTTGAGGTTATGATCGAAGTAAGCGGTTGGGTTTTGCAGGGATGGCCGCACACCCGCCAGGCCCGCCAGATGCACCACCACGTCGACAGCCTCGTGCCGGAGTACGTGCCGCATAAAGGGCGGTTGTCGCACGTCGCCCTCGTACACCATTACCGAACCGGCCGGACCTATACGCCGGATGTTCTGACGTTTCAGGGCCGGGTCGTAGGCCCCGTTGAAATTGTCGACAATACTCACCCGATGCCCTTCACGCAGCAGTCGGCCCGCCAATGTTGATCCAATAAAACCGGCTCCTCCCGTAATCAGTACATTCATAACGCACAACTAATGAGCGGTTTAACTCACAAACCAATACACACTAAGGGGATAGTTTAGAACTCTGTATGCAATTTAATATGAACATTTAATAAAATTACCTTTTTTTGTTATGCCAAACCAAAGTAGGTCGACTCAATCGATCGCTGTGGCAGCTAAAGAAACTCTCTTTCGGAGAGAAGAGTACGTGTACAAAAGCGGTACGGTGGTATGAAGGGTTTGGCGTTTTTGAGCGTATAGAAAGGTATGTGGGAGTATTTTCGACGGTGGCGTATGGGAAAACCCGACGATGGCCCTTTTCAGGAGCGCATGGCGGCTACATGGCCCGTGGATATGCACAATCACTTGCTACCGGGTGTCGACGATGGGGTTAAAACCCTCGAAGAAACCATGACTTGCCTCCGGCAGTATGCACAGTGGGGTATCCGGCGGGTAGTTTGCACCCCACACATTAGCCAAGATTACCACCCCAACACGGTGGCACTTCTGCGCGAGAAAGAAGCCCTCGTGCGGGGGGCCATTGCCGAAGCCCAACTGCCCATTACGTTTAGTGTGGCGGCTGAGTACCTGCTCGATGAGAACTTTGACCAGCATCTCCGGGCCGATACACTCATGACATTCGGCGAGGCCCAGTACGTGCTGATCGAGACAGGGTGGGCGGCCGCGCCCCGGCAACTCACCGACTGGATTTTTGCCATGCAGGTGAAGGGCTACACCCCCGTGTTGGCCCATCCTGAGCGGTACCGTTATTACCAGACCGAGCCGTATTTGCTCAAGCAGCTCCGGGCGCAGGGATGCCACATGCAACTCAACCTGCTGTCGCTGACGGGGCGGTATGGCTCCCGAACCCAGCGATTTGCGCAATCGCTCCTGCAGGAACACTGTGTCGATTTTCTGGGCAGCGACCTCCACCGGGAGGCTGATCTGGCCTGTTTGCCCGCTGTATTCACCTCGGCCGATTGGGACTTACTTTCGAAACAGCCCCTTGTGAATCAGAAGCTTTTATAACGCGAGTTTATAAAGATCGGCGGTTCGGCTCAGTGCCCTGCCCAAGACCTTCAAAGCCAGTTTCCACGTAATCATAAACCCCAAAACGATAAACGGAAACGCCAACCACTCCAAAAATCCGGACCTTACCCCGAAACGATAAACCAGAAACCAAAAACGATAAACCAGTCAATGTCCAGTTTCTCAAACGGTTCGCCCATGTGCGCTCAGCAGCCCGAACGAGCGCCCGTGATTAGCCTCAACGTCTCCCTCGGTTCGTACGACCACATTCGGGAGTCGATTATCCGGGCCGCTCAACAGGGCGAGTCGCGGACGGTCTGCTTTGCCAACGTGCACATGACTATTGAGGGCCAACAAAAGAAAGAGTTTGCCGAACTGGTCAACGGGGCCGATTGGGTGTGTGCCGATGGGGTACCCCTGACCTGGGCCATCCGGTTGCAACGCCAGATTCGGCAGGACCGGGTAGCCGGTATCGACATGCTGCCCGACCTGGTTCGGCGGGCGGCCGACGAAAACCTGCCCGTTTTTTTCTACGGCTCCACCCCCGACGTCCTGGCCAAAACCGTAGCAGTTTGCGAGCAGCGGCACCCCGACCTGCGCATTGCGGGCGTACTGTCGCCCCCGTTTCGGGCGCTCACCCCGGCCGAGGAAGAAGCCACCGTTGCCCAGATCAACGCGTCGGGTGCCCGGTTGGTATTTGTGGCCCTCGGTTGCCCCAAGCAGGAACGCTGGATGGCACAAATGCGGGGCCGCATCGGGGCTGTGATGCTTGGTATTGGTGGGGCTCTGCCCATTTTGGCCGGCGTGCAGTCGCGGTCGCCCCTCTGGATGCAGCAAAACGGGCTCGAATGGGCCTATCGGCTCGCTATGGAGCCCCGGCGGCTATTCAAACGCTATGCCGTGACCAACTCGCTGTTTCTATTGCACCTGGCCCGGCACTCGTTCCGGCTCATGCTCAATCCCCAACGCTCATGAACGCCCCTCACTCATTAGCCCCGATTGTGTTGTTTGGCTACAAACGCCCCGCCGAAATTCGCCAGACACTCGACGCCCTCCGGGCCAATTACCTGGCTTCCCAGAGCGACTTGCACGTGTTTATCGACGGCCCCAAAAAACCGGCCGATGAGCCCAAAGTGGCGGCTGTGCGGGCTATTGTCGACGCGGCCGGGGGATTCCGAAATGTGTACCGGCACTATGCATCCGAAAACCGGGGGTTAGCCACCTCGGTCATTACGGGTGTGTCGGCCGTGATGGCGCAGTATGGGAAGGTCATCGTGCTGGAAGACGACCTGCTTACCACCCCTAATTTTCTCGATTACATGAACGCGGCACTCACGCACTACGAGCATGAGCCGCAACTGTTTTCTATTTCCGGCTATACCTTTCCGTTTACCAAACCCGCTAATTATCCGTTTGATGCGTACGTATTCCCCCGCACGAGTTCGTGGGGGTGGGCAACCTGGGCCGACCGATGGGCCAAGGCCGACTGGTCGGTAGCCGATTACGACGAGTTTGTGGCCGACAAAACCCGCTACCGCCAGTTTGCCTACTACGGTAGCGACCGCCCCCGCATGCTCCGGCGCTGGCGCACCAAAGAAATTGACTCGTGGGCCATCCGCTGGTGCTACGCGCAGGCCAAACACCAGGGCGTAACCCTCTACCCTACCGTATCGAAAATTCGGAACATCGGTTTCAGCCTCGACTCGACCAACACCTCAGGCTACAACCGCTACGAGACCCTGCTGGACCCCGGCACCGGCCAAACGTTCACGTTTCCCGATTCGCTCATTTGCGCCAATCATTACGTGCGAGGTATGCGGCAACGGTTTAGCCTGCCCACCCGCCTGACCAGCCGGGTATTGTCTGACCTGACCCGTATGCGCCGACATCTTTCTTTTTGACCCCTCCGTTTGCAAACTCTCTTCATGAAACGACTTTTCTTCGGTGGCCTCACGGCCATTGCCGCTCTGACTCCTAGCCTGGCGCAGCAGATTCCGGACACCACCCAACGGGGGCAACGGGTATTTGCCGAGGCCGGGGGGCTGGTGGCTTCGGGCTCGTCGACACCCTTCTGGCTCCGCTCGCGGCAGTACGGAATTGTTCCGCTCAATGCCCCGGCCGGTCTGGTACGGGTTGGCGGGGTTCAGTTTCTGGGCGATCCCGACAACTCCAAACAGGTACACCTGAAACTAGGCCTTGAAGCCGTGGGCACAGCCGCGCCCGGTGCCGCTCGGGTAATGCTCCCCGAGGCTTACGCAAGTGCCCGGCTCGGTGCGTTTGAACTCTACGTCGGCAAACGGCGCGAGGTGTTTGGCCTGGGCGACACCCTGCTGACGTCGGGTAGCTACGCCTGGTCGGGCAATGCTATGCCCATCCCGAAACTACAGATTGGCACGCGGGGGTTTGTGCCCATCGGCTTCACCAAAGGTATTCTGGCAGTTTCGGCCCTGTACGCGCACGGCTGGTTCAGCAATACCGACTCGGTGCAGGGCTCGTTTCTGCATCAGAAAGCCCTCTTTGGCCGGATCAGTCTGTTTCGCAACCGGGTTCGGCTGTTTGGGGGCGTCACGCACCATGCGCAATGGGGTGGCCGGTCCGAAGCCGTGGGAAAACTCGCTCCCGGTGGGCGGCTCCCCAGCTCGCTCCGCGATTACTGGCGGGTGATCACCGTAGATCAGCCCCCCGCAAGCGACTCGGCTCAGTACAGTCAGTTTGACCTGCTCAACCGCGTGGGTAATCACCTCGGCTCTATCGATCTGGCCCTCGAACTGGCCGGTAGCCGCGCCAACTGGTACCTGTACTACCAGCACCCGTTCGAAGATAAATCGGGGGTGGCTATGCAAAATATGCCCGACGGGCTATATGGTCTGCGGTGGCGCAACGCTACCCCCGAAATCGGTTCGGGTTTCCGGCTCCAGCAGGTTACGGCCGAACTCCTGACCACCATGAATCAGGGCGGATTTACCATCGACACCAAAAACCGGCAATACGACGGAGCTGACGACTACTTTAACAATTACCAGTACCGCGATGGCTGGACACATCAGCAGCGGGTGCTGGGCACCCCGTTTCTGACGCGCTACCTCGATACCCGCCCCGACCTGCGCGACTTGCGCGGGGGGTTCGGCCGCATGATGATCAGCAACAACCGGGTGCAGGTGCTGCACCTGGGCCTGTTGGGCGGCTGGCCATCGGGCGTGCAGGTACGGGCGCTGGTATCGCACAGCCGCAACTTTGGCCGCCCTATCTGGCACGACCCGCGTACCCCACGTACGCAGCTATCAGGCATGGCCGAGGTGCTCGTGCCCGTGCGTTGGGGCACCCAGTCGCAGGTGCGGCTCACCCTCGCTGCCGACGAGGGACGTTGGCTCAACAACAGTCTGGGAGCCATGCTTAGTTTTCGTACTCTTTTATCCCAACGTTGACGTATGCGGATCCTCTTTATTCATAATTATTACCAGCAGCGCGGTGGCGAAGACGTCATTTTTGAACAGGAAGTGGATGCGCTGCGGCAGGCAGGCCTGCCGGTCGAAACGGTCACATTTACCAACGAAGGGTTCGATGGGTCGTTGCTGGGCAACTTGAGCGGGGCCATCCGGTCGTTACGGCACAGTGGGTCGGCCCGGCGGGTTGGAGAAGCCCTCGATCGGTTCAAACCCGACGTGGTACACATTCACAACCTGTTTTACACGGCCTCGCCGGGCGTGATCGACGAGATCAAAAAGCGGGGGATTCCGGTCGTGATGACCCTCCATAACTACCGCCTGGTGTGCGTGGGTGGTACGCTGATGCGCCCGGGTGAGGTGCCCTGCGAGCGCTGCCTCACCCAGACGCTTCCGCTCGATGGCATCCGGTTCGGCTGCTTCCGCGACTCAAAGGCACAATCGGCTCAACTCACGGCCATCACGGGCCTGCACAAGCTCCTGGGCACCTGGCAACGAATTGATCGGTTTATCAGCCTCACCGAGTTTGGCCGGAAAAAGATACTCCAGTCGTCGCTGAAGCTCAAGCCCGAGCAGGTGGTCGTCAAACCCAATTTTGTACCTGATCTGGGGTACTCTGGCCCCGAAAACCGCGACGATTTTTTCCTGTACGTAGGGCGGTTATCGCCCGAAAAAGGGATTCAGACCCTGATCGACGCGGCCCGGTTGGGCACCCACCCCATCCGAATCGTGGGCGATGGGCCCCTCCGGCCCCTGGTTGAACAGGCGGCCGCCGAGTTGCCTCATCTGCAATACGTAGGCAAGCTTACCCGCGACGAAGCCGCCGAACAGCTGAAACGTTGCCGGGCGTTTGTGATTACCTCTATCTGTTACGAAGGCCTCCCGACAACGATGCTCGAAGCCTTTGCCACCGGAACACCCATTGTTACCTCGGATGTCGAAAATCTGCTGACGATTATCCGGCACGGTAAACTCGGCACGGCCTTCAAGGCTGGCAACGCCCAATCGTTGCACGAGGTCCTGACTCACACGCGCCAACAGCCGCTAACAACCTCCCTGACCGAGTCGCTCTACCGCGAGTTTCGGGAGCGCTACGCAGCCGACCGCGTACTCAACGAGGTATTGTCTATCTATGAATCGGTAGTCAACGAGAATACATTCGCTCAACGCCCGGCATAGCAGCCAACTAAAGGCTACCCAACACGCGTAGCCAACCGCATCGGTCACCAGCCCCCTAATGTGCTATTCAGGCATGTTAGGGGGTTTTGCGTATGCTATTATCTGTAACTCACTTTCGTTAGCTTTCTAAAGCGCAGATACGAGCTATTGGCCTTAAAAAGTACAATTATTAAATCCGGATTAACGAAAATACATACAGGTAAAGTACAACATTTATTAGTTTGTAAAATTCACGTAAGGCCAAATTTTATTTTTAAATATTATTATAATTTAATATATAATTATGTTTTTAATCCCGCTTTAAGATTCAAATCCAAATAATTAACTTATTGTCATTTATACAGAATAACCATACGAGATTAAACCTCTTTTAATAGTGCAATTTTTACCCTTTTCTCAAAACCAATTTTGTGCAATATCCTGCCAAAAAACCGGCGGATTCTGCAACTCATCGAATTAGACCCCTCCTCCCCTCTTTTAGAGGCCAATTTTGATCAGGCAACGCGCTAAAACGATCAAAAACATGGCACTCTCTACCGCTAACACTCTTATCCAAGTTCGTCTGACCAGCTCAATTATCCGCTCCGCGGTATTGGCGATTACGGTTCTGATGAGCGGTTTGCTGACGAGCTGTAACCCTACCTCCGACGAAGTAGCCCCGCAAGCCGTAGCAGCTCCGGTGGTTGAGGCCGTAGCGGCCCGGGTGAGTGTTCAGATCGATGCAAATGCGGTTGACGTACGGACGTTTGGCGCAAAAGGCGACGGGCAGGCCGACGATACCGAGGCTATCCGGAAAGCACTGAAAGCAAGCATGGGTAAGCAACTGCTGTTTGGCGCGGGAACCTACAAGCTGACGCAAGTAATCAAACTGGAGGTGTCGAACGTGGAGCTGGTAGGCGTTGGAGAGGCCAGGCTGGTAACGACTGAGCGCACCATTTTTGATCTGGGCTCGGTAACGAACGTCGCGTTTACCAACCTGACGTTTGAAAGCAGCAGCCGCGACGGAAGCACGTATTACTTCGGGCTGGTATCGGGCAACCGCAAAGCCATTAAAGGGTTGTCGTTTACGGGTTGCACATTTACGGCCCCTTACGGTGCTACCTCGGGCATCAAACTGGTTACCGACGCCGTAGGAGCCTCGGTAAGCGACCTTCGGGTAAACAACTGCACGTTTGCCAATCTGGGTAACATGGGTATCGAGATTCAGAATCACCTGACCGACGGGGTTGTTCGGTTCAGCAACATTGAGGTTCGGAACTCGGTATTTCGGAACCTGGGCCTGAACGAAAACAGCGCGTACCACCACGGCATGGCGGTTAGCCTGTCGGGCAAAGGAAGCGAGGTTGTCATTGCCAACAACACCATCAGCAACCCCTACGATTTGGGTATCGAGTTGGCCGGAGCTGTTAAAAACGCGCAGATCCTGCAAAATGTGTTCACAGCCCTGAACCGCACCAATGTGGAAGGCAACCGCCCCACAGCCATCATCGCCATCTCATCGCTGAAAGGTGATTTTCACGAAAACGTGACGATCAGCGGCAATCAAAACACAGGTGCCAACGACAATGCCTACCTGTTTCTGGGTAACATGCTCCGCTCAACCATCGAAAACAACACGTTCAATACGAGCCTGTTCGTACAGATCCGCAATGTGTCGGACAGCAACTTCAACAACAACCGGATCACGAGCCGGGGCACCTGTGCCGTTAGCATCGAATCGACGAGCTTTAACTGCCAGAACAACACCTTCATCAACAGCACCATTAGCTGCGAACAAAGCAAATCGGCCACGGCCATCGTGAAATTCACGGGTGCTAAAACCAGCCGCAACGTAATCAGCAACAGCCAGTTGAACCGCAAAGGCACGTCGGCCAAGTTTATGCACGAAAGTGAATCGGCCACGGGCAACATCCTGAAAGACTGCACGCTGGCAAACAAGTAATCAGCACACAAGACAAACCCTACCCAAACGCACCGGGGGCCGACTCTTTCGAATCGGCCCCCGGTGTCTTTTAGGGGTTAAGGTTTACTGAATAAATAGTAAGTAAATGAACAATGTAAAATGCAAAATAAACAATTGTATTACCTGCTGATAATCAGCCATCTCATTGTACATTTTGCACTATTCATTTTACATTTAATTCTGTCTGACTACTTGTATGGCCTGCTTCAGACCCCCGCTTTGAGCGTACGAGCCTTATACCGGCGCACGGTGTAGCCAGTAAACATGCGGGCTACATCGAGCAAAAAGTAAAGCAAATGGGTAGGCGAGTGCCGGAGAGCAAAGTAGAACCGGGGCTTGAGGTAAGTAGCCGACCGCATCGAAAACATACCCCGGACAAACTGCCCCAACGACAGTGTTCCTTTCACATCGAGGCCGGTAGCGTGTACGTGTTCGCGCACGACAGCCAATACCGAGACCATGAGCGGAAAACCGGCCTTGTGCGCACGAACGCTAAACTCAATGTCGGCCATGTAGTGCGTAAACCGGCGCGAATCGAACAGGCCAATTTCGTGCAGCACCCGAAACGGAATGAGCACACCCCGGCCCGGTAAACTATCAGAACGGAGGGCCGTTGGGCCGTGTTTCAGGCGGTTGTACTGATTCTGATACTGCTGACTAGCCAGATCGACTTCGCCCGTCCAGCGCAGGTTTACGCGGGTACCGGCGTATTCGAGCCGGGCCGGATTGGCCGAATCCACACTGACCGAGCCCACCAGACAGGGTCCGTGCTCGCGGTAGGTAGCCAGCAGCTGGGCCACGTAATCGGGGCCAACTTCGGTATCGTCGTTGAGCGTCAGAATAAAGTTTTCTTCGTCGGCAGGTGCCTTGTGAAACGCGTACCGGATCCCTACGTTGGTGGCCTCAGTCCACCAGAGGTTACCGTCGCCTTTGAGCAGCACCGCTTCGGGAAACTCGGCCTGTACCATGGCGTCGGTACCATCGGTAGAGCCATCGTCTACGATAATGGTTTGCACCGATGGGTGCGTTTGCCCGCGCAGGCATTGCAGGCAGGTACGGGTGTACTGTTTGCGGTTATGAACGGGAATAACGACGTAAATCATGACGAACAAGATAAGGTACGGCAGGCTGCGGGTTTTTTCGGCCCAGGACCAGATTGAAAACAGACAACAGGGCGTACAGATAAGCCAGTACGGTGAGGCACCCGCCCCAAACGGATAGCTGCCCAAAAACGGTCAGGAGCGTGAGCCCGTACACAATGGCCAGCAACACCAGATGGCTGAACCGGCTCGCTTTGAGCAACGCATTGCCCAGGGCGCTGATGCCGTACCCAATGAGGGCCATCAGCAACAGGCCGGCAAAATCGTAGGCGAAATACACTTCCGAAATCAGGCCCGTTCGGATGCCGAGCGCATTGTTGTCGTCGAAGAGTTTCATCCAGGCGGTGGCGCTATCCTGACTGATCAGCTCGGTCTTATCGAAACCCGCCAGCCGGATTAGCGACGAGTTGAGCATCTGCCCGAGGGTACTTGTGAGCAGGTCGTAGTTGGCAATATCGCCGGGCCCGAAGCTGTTCACGGTTCGGATGTACTCTCGAAACTCGACCCCCACGGGTAAGCCCTGACTGGAATACTTACCCACATCGCTATTGCCAAGCCGGACACTTTGGAGGCCACTGTACATGACAAGGGCAAACAATCCGGCCACAATCATCCCTTTGTTGATCCGAAAACTGCGGGTGGTCATCTGCTCGTAGACCATAATGGCCAGGATCGTCAGCAGGAGAAAGAGCCGCTTGCTGTCGAACGACATAATGAGCAGAACGATCAGCAATATCAGCCCCCAGAGCACTTTGGCCATCAGGGCCCGGCTCATGCGTAGTTTGCGGTACACCACCAGCGCACTCACGCAGTTGTAGAGGCCGTAGCCATAAATGTATCCGTACTGAATCTCATACATGCTGTCGGTAATGTCTTTACCAGCCAGCAGCGGAATAAAGCCAATGTTGCTGTAGATAATGGCAATCCAGATAAACGGATAGGCCACAAAGCCGTACTCCAGATACCCCAAATCGTACGATACCGAGGTGTGCATGGCTTTATGGATGGCTCCGTGAATCCGTTGCGGGTTGCTTTGCTCATACAGCAGCATCCCAGCCGACAGAGCCGCCAGAAAGAGGGCGTAGATAAGGCAACCCTCGGCCTGCGCGATGTAATACGGGTTGTGCTCGTAATACGACAGAATAAACGTTTCGCCAACCAGCAACCAGGCCACCCAAACCGACAGAAAGAACCGGGTAAAGAAGTTACGGAGGGTAAAAATGGCAATAATGGGCAGCAGAAGGGGCAAATGACTCTCGACGGAAGGGTACAGGTACGATTCGCCAAACCCGAAGTAAAGTTCGAGGGCGTACGGAAACGCCAGTACCCCCGCGTACATGAGCAATATGTAAGGTAAATTCTTCATTGGTCGACCGCTTTGATGAACTTGGCCGGGTTACCCGCCCAGATTTCGTAGGGGGGAACAGTACGCGACACTACCGACCCGGCCCCGATCACGGCCCCCCGGCCAATGGTCACGCCTTTCAGAATGGTCGAGTGCGCCCCGATAAACACATCGTCTTCTATACGCACCGGCTTTTTGGCGGCCTGCTCGGCATGGGCACCCCGGCGCCGACCCTCAGCCGTAATCGGGTGGAAATCGGTATCGTAAATGGCCGTATTACCTCCGATCAGCACATGGTTGCCAATCGTGATGCCACAGTGGCAGATCAGAGCCGTACCGCTCATACCCACGTGGTTCCCGATGGTGATTACCCCGCCGTAGTTGGCCACAAACATGCACCGCTGCTGCCGACCTATCCGGTTGTAATTCAGCCCGTTATTGAGCGACACATTATCACCCATACGCATGGAAGCCGGGTGCCGAATGTCGACAATTGGCACGCCATTGCTGCGAAAATTGGCCCCGTACTCCACCATATTGGCCCGGAGCAGCAGCTTACTCAGCCCCTGACCGGTAGCGCCCCGCACGAGCCGGTATCCATAGCGTAGCAACCGGTAGAGGGTATTGAGCAAAGAGGGCTTTTTCATAGCGTTGCCAGCGATTTTTGGTATTCGTACCGGCAACACAGGGTCAGCAACAGGCACCAGGCCGTACTTACCCACACCACACCCGACAGCCCTAGGCCCAGCACCTCAATAAACAGGTAGTTGAGCGGAAAAAAGAGCACGCAGCCCACCGCCGACACCACCGTAGCGAGCCGCAGCCGACCCACCGCGTTGGTGTAATAGTTGTAGTTACTCAGGAGTACATACGCCCCCGAATAAACCGTGAAGGCAAACGCCAGCTCAAACGGGATCGTGACAGCATTGCCCAGCCAGATCTGGCACGCGACATTGCTCATCAGGAGCATACCAGCCGCCACCACTACCGTAGCTACACAGAACCGGTGTAGCCGGCTCATGGTACCCGTAATCCAGAGACGATCGCGCTTCAGAAACGCTTCGGCAAAGGCCGACCAGTAGGGCGCAATCACGATACCGTAGATGGTCGGAATCAGACTGTAATACTTGGCCGTAACGGCATAGGTAGTCACTTCCGTAGCCGAGAAATACCGGGCCACCACCAGGCTACCCGACGTAAACATGAGCGTACTCACGAGCTGTAACACAAAAAAGCTACCGCTGCGGCTCAGTACCGAGCCGATACGCACCTTCGCCCAGTGCCCCAGGTTGGGCATCAGCCGGGCGTAGGTCGTCCGAAAGCCGTACGCCAGAAAGCCCCCGTACACCACAATGGGCATAAAGCTCTGAATAGCCGAGAATACGAGCAGGGAGTTAATCTGAAAGTAGGCCAGCAACAGAATCGCAACAAAGCTGATCAGATTACAGGTCAGCAAACTCACCGATGTTAGGTACACCTTATGGTCGGCGAGTAGCACCCCGTTGTACAGTTTCATCATCATCTGCAACACGTGCCCGACCAGTACCACCCCAAACGCCTGTTGCACCCCCGGTTCGTTGATCGAAAGCAGGCTGAGCAACGGACTAAGCCCACCCATCAGATAGGCCACACCAGCCACGCCAACCAAGACCAGCGCAATAAGCGCGGCCGTAGCCACCGCCGAGGCCACCACCTGCCCGGCCCGGTCGGTATCGTCAGCCACAAAACAGGCAATCAGTTCGTTGCGCAGGTAATTGATAACCGCCGTTTCGACAATGGCCAGCCAGTTGACCATCGAAAACAACACCATCCAGATTCCGAACTCATGCCGGGAGAGCGTCTGAATAGCCAGTGGAATAAACAGAAACGTAACGGCTATGCTCAGAAACCGAACCCCAAACGAAACCACAATGCTCCGGTTGATTTTCGATTCGAGTGCCGCACTGGATGGTGCCGCACCATCCAGTGCGGCACCGTCTACCAAGTTGGCAGGTCGTTGCTGGCGAAACCGAAGCGCATTAATTACGGCGAGCATGAAAAGCTTTCGTGTTTTTCGGAACGGCAATCAATGCCTTTCCGGGTTATATCGCAGTCTGATACCTGCGTGTTTTACCTGATCGTAGCGGCTTACCCCCCCAACCCCCTCCTTGAACTAAGGAGGGTGAATTGTTCACAACCAACTTGACCTATTGAAGGATACCTGTAGGTAAACTGTCTGTCTGTTCCCCCTCCTGTTTTTCAGGAGGGGGTTAGGGGGTGGTCAGTCCCTGCCGGTGGTCAGTCACTACCAGGCATTAACATTACCCTTGATCATGCACTTCACCGTAGCGAGGCACAACTTAACGTCGAGCCCCAGCGACTCACGCCGAACGTACAGCAGATCATAATCAACCCGGTGTTTCATATTGATCAGTTCACGGGTTTCGCCCCGTGCGCCACGTACCTGCGCCAGGCCCGTAATACCCGGCCGCACCAGGTAGCGCTTATGGTAGCTCGGAATCCGGGTCCAGTACATTTCGTCGTGCTGAATAGCATGTGGCCGGGGCCCTACAATGCTCATGTCGCCCCACAGTACGTTCAGAAACTGCGGCATTTCGTCCAGATTGGTCCGGCGCAAAAACCGGCCAATGGGTGTCACGCGGGAGTCATGCTGTCGGCACTGGGCAAAGTTCCCTTTGGGGTTGTAATACATCGTCCGAAACTTGAGGCATCGAAATACCTGCCCCCGCCGACCCGACCGCACCTGCCTGAACAAACCCGGCCCCGGTGAGGTAATCCGAATAAGCAGGCACACAATGGGCAGCAGCCACGAGAGCACAAAGAGCGTGACAAGCGAAGCCACCGTAATATCAAACAATCGCTTGCCGTATTGCGAATACCAGGATGATTGTAAACCGGTAGCTACCGCATCAACATCACGACGAACGTCGTGAACCTTAGCATAAGTTGAATCGATGGAAAGCATGGGAACAAAACGAAATAATTGGCAGTATAACCCGGAATAAAAAAGTAGTTGGCGCTAGGCTCGTTTGCCGGTTCGCGCCGGTTTTTTCTCGTCGTAGTACCCCCCGTAGCTGTAGCTATTGTAGTATGCTTCGCCATCGCCCACGGCATTCAGAATCACGTTGAGTTTCTGGAACCGCTGCTCCCGATACCACGTGTCCAGCTGCTTCAGGTACAGTTTGGGCGTCAGGTCATGGCGCACCACATACAGCGTAGCGTCGGCCAGAGGGGCAATCAGTTGCGCATCGGTCACCAGGCCAATCGGCGGTGAGTCAATCAGTACATAGTCGAAATGCTCTTTGAGGGCATTTATCAGCTCGGTCAGCTTCGGGGTGCTGAGTAGTTCGGCGGGGTTGGGCGGAATTGGCCCGCTGGTAACAATAAAGTAGTTGTCGTGGCCCGGAATCTGCCGCAGTATCTCTTCTACCGTCGCGTCACCAATGAGGTAATTGCTAATGCCCGACCCGTGTGCAATACCCAGATTCTTGTGCAGCTTGGGTTTCCGAAGGTCCATTTCCAGCACCACCGTCCGGCGGCCGGTCAGGGCCAGGCTGGCCCCCAGGTTGAGCGAGATAAACGACTTACCCTCACCACTGATGCTCGACGTAAACAACAGAACCTGACTACGCTCGGCATCGGTCCGCAAAAACTGGAGGTTGGTCCGCAGCGTCCGGATTTGTTCGGCCAGAATCGACTGGCTCCGGCCCCGAATCACGATAGCCTCCCCATTTTTGTTCTTGATCAACTCGCCCAGAATCGGTGCCTGCGTCTGATCTTCCACATCGGCCCGGCGCAACACCCGGTTGTTGAGCGCGTCGCGGCCCGCAATCACCCCAATGGGCAACAGCAGCCCCAGCAGGCCAAATACCAGGAAGAAAAACCGCCGAACCGGCTTAATGGGCAGGTTACCCGCGCGGGCAGCATCAATCGTGCGGCTGTCCGAAATGGTCGAGGCAAACGAAACGGCTGTTTCTTCGCGCTTCTGAAGCAGGTACGTGTACAAGCCATTTTTGATCGACTGTTGCCGCGTAATATCCAGCAACGACCGCTCCTTGGCCGGAATCGTCCGAATCATGCTCTCCATGCGGCCATTGTTGGCCATCAGCTGCTGCTGGGTGCTCGCCAGCTGCTTTTTCATGGTTTCTACATTCTCCGTAATGTTGGTACGGGTTTCTTTGATCTGTCCGTCGAGGGTTTGTACAATCGGGTTCAACTCCGAGGTCGTCCGCACGGCCTGCTCCCGCTTCAGTTCCAGTTCCGACAGCCGGTTTACCATACCCAACAGTACCGGATCGGCCAGGCCGAGGGTAGCCGGTGCCAGCCCCTGGCTGCTCGACTGACTCTTCAGATACCGGTCGAGGTCGTTGAGGGCGCTCATCTGAATCTTTACCTGATTCATCTGCACGTCGTTCTGCTGCACCGTCGCCAGAAAATTCTGCGCCTGCGCCCCCAGGTCGGTAATTCCCTGGTTCGACTTATAACGCTCTACATCTTTCTCTACCGACGCCAGTTCGCTCGAGATCAGGGCCAGCCGCTCTTCAATAAAGCGCAGGGTGTTGGCCGCCATCTTGTTTTTGTCGGCAATGGCCGCCTGATTGTATTCTTCGATCAACTCATTGAGCATAGCCTCGCCCCGGTGCGGTACGGCGTCTTCGAGGGTCAGCATAATCACGCTCGATGCCTTTGAGGTTGGCTCGGCCTTGAGCTTCTTCAGAAAGTCGGTGACGGCTTCGGTTTGCGTCACTACCTGCACCCGAACCGGCTCCGTGTTGGCCCCCACGGGCTTCCGATTGAACACCCGCAAACGACCATAGGGCGTCTGTACACTTTCGTTCAGAGGGTACACCTTGCCGTTGATGTCGACCGTCTGATCCGACATAAAGGCAAAATTCAGTTCGCTCTCGTACAGCCTGGGCGTTGGCTTCTCCACAATCAACCGAAAGGGGGCCTCGTACACTTCGCGGTACCCAAACGTAGTCGGCTTGTAGTACCGGGTTGTCAGTTGGAGCCGCGATACAATCTTGTCCATCAGTGTGTACGACTTCAGAATCTCGATCTCATTGTCGACCACCTTCTTGGGGGTAAAGATTTCGAGCTCTTTCAGCACATTGCTCTGATCGAGGCCTTTCTTTTCGTCCTTGATCAACAAACTGGCCTGTACTTTATACACCGGCTGCTGATACAGCAGGTACACGTAGGCAGCCGCCAGCGCGATAGCCATACTCGCCAAAAACCAGGGCCAGTTGCGGGCATATCGCATAAGTACCGCCCGTAAGTTTTTCGATTCGCCCTCGACCATTTGGTACGGGACGTAAGAATAAGTTGAGTCGTTGTTCATAGTACTTCTTGAGTTTACCAGCGTGAAGCAATAATGGCCAGAAAGGATAGGGCACTCAGCACAATAGGGGTGATTTGATACACCCGGTCGACACTCGCGACCCGCGCCTTTACGGGTTCTACATACACCACATCGTTGGGGTGCAGGTAGTAGTAAGGCGACTGAAACACATCGCGCCGGGTCAGATCGAGCCGCACGGAGGTACGCTTTCCGTTTTCTTCACGGATGACAAGCACATTATCGCGCCGACCGTACACGGTCAGGTCGCCCGCCAGCCCCAGGGCTTCGGGCAGAGAAATTTGTTCGTTCGAAATGTTGAAGAGCGATGGCCGGGCCACCTCACCCAGTACCGTGATGCGGAAGTTCAGATTCCGCAGGCTCACCGTTGGTTCTTTGAGATAATCTTTCAGCCGGGTCTGAATCTGGCTAGCTGCCTGCACGTTGGTCAGGCCCGCTACCGCCACCTTACCAATCAGAGGCAGGGTAATGGTATTGTCGGGGGCTACCAGATAGCCGTTGTAGGCCGGCAGGGGCGTTGTTGAGTTCAGCGTCGACGGGGCGGCCGTAAGCGGCTGAGCCGGGTGCGGATTAAAAAAAGCCGACGCTTCGGGGTTGAGACTGCTCACCTGCACCGAAAGCAGATCGCCCGGCCGAATGGTCGCCGAGAAGGGCGCCAAACGAATCGAATCGGGCGTACTCGATATGTCCTGAAAATAGACCAACTGTTTAGGGCTCACGCAACCCGACAACCAGACTAGTAAGAAAAGTCCAGTGATAAATACTCGCTTGCTCACCTCAACAGAAAAACTTGACATATGAATATAAATTATATTAAAAAACAAATTTTATTCCTGCTTTTAGGGCGAATCCCGTCAGAACTTTCTTCCAAGCAGTCAAAGATAAGGCCCGAACAGGATATATAGAAATTATGACTTTATGTTCATGTAATTTTTTTCCAAAAAAACATTACCTACACAAAAGCCATTTACCTACTTAGTCCAGCAAAATAGTACACAGAATATTACTTACACTCAGAAGTGGGTGGTTATCAGAGAGAATACCCCAAAACGAGCTGAATATTCTTCGTATCATCGCCATAGGCCTTTACCGCCACTCCTCCCGTCAGGCCCGATCGGCTTTTGGCCAGCAGGCTGTACTTCTGGTACGTTATCGGATTATACGTAGGGGGGCGGACCACATTCCAGCCCATATGCGCGGTCAGACCGAAGGGCCCCATCCAACATTCGTAGCCCGCCAGCATGGTTACCTGCCGATGCGGCTGATAACTCCCATGCCACCGCCGAAGCTGCTCCCGAAAACTCCGATCGTCGAGCACCTCTACCCCACCCGACAGATAATGGCTCCGCCAAACGGCATACCCGCCCACCAGATTAAGCCCCCAGATGGAGTAGCCGCGCTCCGGGCGGTCGGTGGTGGCCGGCAAAACCCGCGTCGACCCCAGCATGACCATCCGGGCAAGCAGCCGTTTACCCGGTACACCCGGAAGGCATTTGGGCCGTTTGGCCAACTGTGCCCCCGACGCACCGGTAAAATAGGTCATACCAACCGTGAGTGCGGGCGTATTGAGGCCCTGATTCGGTAACCGAACCCCCGCGTTTGACAGGTGTTTTCCTTCCAGCCCAGCCAGCAGCCGCCACCCGGGAGCCACCACGTACCGGGCCAGCAACCCTGCCCCAATCAGGCCATTCAGGGCTGTACCAATGGCCCGGTTGGTCGGGTTGGTTTCGGCATTATAGTGCCGACTCACGTACGAGACACCTGCCAGAATCCGGCCCGAGACTGCCAAACGGCCCCAGCTGAACAGTTGTGGCTCGTAAAACAGCGCGGCCCCCAATGAATGCCCCAGCACGGCCGGGTTCCGAAACGAATAAGCCTGTGCAAAAACACCCGCTCGGGCAAGCGGCCCGCACGGCACACCGTTCTGCTGCCGAACCAGCAGCCGGTTAAACGAAGCCTCTACCCCTACCGCAGCCCGCTCACTGTTGGGCACAAACCGGGCCGGGCTGCCAAGGCCCACCTGCGTACTGAGGCCAAGCTCCCGCTCGTCGGGTACAAGCCGAACCTGCGCCTGTACATCCGTGCGGGCGAGCGCCAGCAGGCTCCCGAGCGTCCCGACGGCCTGCGCAAATCGACGTCTTAGGGGGTTTCTACGGCGTGGAATCATGGTCTCTAAACTGGATTACGTAGGCCGAATGCCGATCAAACAGGGTTATTGGGCGTACAACCCGGTATTGCTCGCCCACCAGATTGGCCGAATCGGCGATGTAGTACGCCCCCGGCACTTTTTGCGAACTACGCCGGAGCACATCGCCCCGTAAGGCCTCAATATGAAATGTGTTGAGGTCGGCACCGCCATCAAACACAATCGTGTTTCGGTACGCATACAGCGGCTTACCCAGCGTGGCCTGAACGGCCTCTTCGGTCTGCTGCTTATACAGCGTACGTTTGGCGGCCCGGCCGGGCAGTACCAGCCAATTGAAGCCTAACCGAATAACCAGCATCACGGCCATTAGCCAGACTAACCGGTTGGCCGACTGCCGGGCCATCTGCACACTCAGTAGGGCCAGCCCAACCGATATACAGCCTGTTTTCCAGACCACGCCGGGCAGTTGTTGGGTAGCCGGCACAAACAGTGTGGCCCAGCACCCAACCGCCAGAATACCGGTAGCCGCCAGCCAGATCCGCTCCACCCAGAACCGGGTTGGCTCGGTTGGCGTACTGTGGTTGGCGTACAGATAAGCCAGCACAGTCAGGAGCAACGGCATCAGGCCAATTAGGTAACGGCCGTAAGTTTGGGGTGAGGTCCAGTACACCAACACGGTAAGCCCAAACGTCAGCGCATTGAACGCAATAAAGGAATGCTGCCGAATAAGGGCGCGAGTTCCGGGCCGGAATAACAGAGCAACCAAAAGCAGGTAGGGCGCAAAGTGGTACAAAACCTCGACCGGAAATGTAAACAGGTGCAGCACGGTTGGCCCAATCCCGAAATGAGCAACCGTCCGTTTTGCACTCTCATTGAACAGTACGCCAGCCACCTCGGCGAGCGGAATCGGGTTACGGCTGAAGTAAGCCGCGTAATACGTGCCCAGCAATCCGGCAAATAGCAACACCCCCGCCAGATGCGCCGGATGCAGCAACCGTTTCCATTGCCGGGTGTATCCCAACCAACCAACCAGTGTCAGCACCTCAAACGCGATTGACGGTAGCCCTTTGAGCATAAACCCAACCGCTGTGAGGGCATAGCTGCTCAGGTACATGAGCGTGTATTTTTGCCGTTGTTCGAAGTGAAACACCAGCAGCATGGCCGTGTACGTAACCCACGAGTAGGTAATCTCGATTAAGCCGAACAACGAATCGTACAGCAATACCCGGCCGGTGGTGAGCGTCATCAGGGCCGCCAGAAACGCGACCGTGGGTGAGGTGTACCGGCACACAAACCCGTAGATTGTCAGCCCGAACAGGAGCAACGAGACAAGCATCGGGAAGCGCAGGGCAAAGGACGAATACGTGCCAAACAGGGCGTATGAACCCAGAATAATCCAGTTGTAGAGGGGCGGTTTGTTGAAATACCGCTCACCGTTGAGGGTTGGTGTGAGGTAATCGCCCGACAGTTTCATTTCGAGCGCAACCAGCGCCCGGCGCGATTCATCGCCCGGATCAAGCGGCATTAACCCCAAGTGCGTTGTCAGGACAACCAGCAAGCCCGCAACCAGTAGTATAACCAGTTGATTCGTAACAATAGGCTTGTTTAGTAACGGTGACGACATAGCAAAGAGTCCAGTGAAGTAGTAGACTACTTTCCCCCAAAGTTGGAACTCACAGCTATTTTATCAAAAATTTATTTGTTAATTTTTTCATATATAATCTAATCTTAACGCCTAAGCTGCTGGCTTGAAGCTGACAAGCGGCCTCAGAGATGTCGTCTTGTTTAAAAAGAAGCGCCCATAGAAAACAAAAGAGATGTCATCTTTCCAAACAAGATGACATCTCAATACGGTAGCAATACTGCTTATTCGGCCAGGTTGAAACGCACCTGTACCCCACCGGCCGTGGTTGCCCGACGGTACGAATTGAGCACGAGTGGATCGTTGAATGTGCGGTCGAAATAGAAATTCAGGTTCAATCGGCGGCTCACGACGTAATTGATCGTGGGGCGAATCTGGAAGTTGTAGTTACCCGACGTCACAATCTGTTCGGCATCGAGCTTACGCTGAATGGCCCGGGTGTCGCGCAGAGTGAACTGAAACTGGAACGTCATATCGTTTTTCAACCGCCGACGCTGCCCGTTAACCATAAAAGGCAACCGGAAATTGTTTTTGGTGTACCCTACCGTTGCCGTAATGTCTTTGTTAGTCAGATCGGCCACCTGCGCGTTGGAGAGGTTGAGCGCTACATCGCGGCTTTGGTTATACTCAAACCGGCCCGACCAGCGGTTTTTGGTCTGGAATTGCACACCCAGCAAGGGGGCAAACCGCTCGGTCATCTGGATCGTGCTCATGACAAACACCGGAATGTACAGGCCTTCGAGCGTGGCCCGGCTCGCCAGTGGGTAGTCCATTACAGCCAGATTGACCAGCATAGCCGAGTAGTCGAGGGCCGACACAAAGTTGCCTACGCTGTAATTCGACGTGTAGCTGTGTGCCAGCGTAAACGAGTTGAACCGTTTACGGAACATCGGCAAGCTGCTCAACCCCGTGTAGTCGATACGCCAGTTGGGCAGGGGGAAATTGTAGAACGGCGACAGGCTCGTTTTCTTCACACTCTGCCCGCTGTAGGCGGCAAAAAACGCCGGAATCAAGACATCCTGCGAGTTGAGCGTATAGCTGCCCGGTCGGCCCGGCTCGGTGGGGTTTACCTGCTGCAACCGCGCCAGAATCTCTTTCCGGTTGTCTTCAAACCGCTTAAACAGGGTCGATGCATTGTTGTTTACCCGCGAGCTAAAGCCCAGATCGTTGAAGGCCGTTCGGAACGACCAGAACGACATGCTGAACTGACCGTTACGCACCGGGCTTTGGCTCTCGAAGTTGCCACCTACGGTTGAAGGCCGGTAAAACTCCTGATACGAGTCGGCACGGGTGAGCCGCATCTGCACGTTCATCCGGAAATCCTTGAACGGCTCCAGGTTGGTGGTTGCCGTGAAGTTTTTGGCAATACTCTGCTGGAACGCCGTGTTGAGCACGGTGCTGTTGGTGAGCCAGCCCCGCTCGGCTGCCTTAATCTGAATCTGCCGATCCTGCGCACCCAGCACAAACGGAAGCCCCGGCGCGCCCGCGCGGTCGAGCCCGAAGAACCGGGGTGTGCTCAGAAAACCGGGCAGAATTGTCGACTCCTGAATGGTGTAGTTGAAGTTGATGCCGCGCACGGTCAGCAGCACCCGCGTGGCCGACTTAAGCAGGCGGTTTTCGTTCCGCACAATTTCCTCAATATCACCAGGACTACGGGCAAAGTTTTTCCGCACCGGCGAGGGCGTATTGGCCCAGCGCAAGGCCCTGATTTTGTTGTACAGCAACACCAGGTCGATACGCCCCGTAATGCCCCGCTCCCGGTTGTTGCGCAGTACGTTGCCAAACGACGCTCCGGTGGAGTCGGTCAGGCCGAAGGCGTTGGCCTGAAACTGGTAGCCCATGCCATAGTTGACATCGGCCGCAATCCAGTCGGTGAGCGGGAGTTTGTCGAGCGGAAGCCGGTAGGTAAACCGCAGATCCTGCTGGTAGTTTTTGATCCGCCCCAGTTTCTGCACGCTCTGCCAGATCGAGTCCCGTTTCCAGGTCCGATCAATGTCGCCCGCTGGCTCGTCGATGATGGCGTTAGCCTGCGACTTGTAGGTGAGCAACAGGTTTTTGGTCAGGTTCCAGGTAATGTCGTAGTACCGGTTGAACAGGAAGTATTTCTCAAACAACGGAGCCACACCGAGGGTAGTCAGACCCGTTCCGCCACTGCCCGCAGCAGTGGGATCAGCATTGCGGAGCTGGGTTTTGATGAAACTCCGGTCCATATCTGTCCGTATCGACACCACGGAGGGTACCAGGCTCAGATTGAAATCTTTCAGCCAGAACAGGTACTTGCGCTCCAGACTTTTCACGTTCCTGAACGGCTCAATCACGCGGGGTTGCGGGCTGTACGTGTACGTAATGCCCCCCCGGTACTGCCGTTGCAGGTACTGATCGGTCAGAATATTGGTACGCTCAATGTCATTAAAGGCATACGAGAACCCGAAGTTTTCGACGTCGTAAAAATGATTCTTCGCGTTGGGGTTAGTTTTCACCTTCCGCACGTTGGAGAGGTTAATACCTCGGCGCATGGTGCGGTCTTCAACCATCCGGCGGTAGGCCGACCGGGCCGAGCCATCGGGGAAGGCCAGCAACGACTGTTCGAGCTTCACGTCGGGGTCGAGCGGGTCAAACTGCGGGGCAATCCGGCGGGAATCGACGTTGAAATACATCGGAATCCGAAGGCCCCACTTTTCGGGGAAGAGCTTGTCGATCGACACCGCCGACGATACCCCGTACTCCACCGTGAGGTCGCGCGTGCGCTCGCCTACTTTGGTTTGCACCCCGCCAAACCCGAAGGTTGTAAACTTACCGGAGGCCGTCACGTTGGCAAAGTCGGCCAGTTTAACGTTCATGGCCACTACCCCGGCCTTACCGGCGGTTTGGTCGTAGCCGTTGGTACGGAGTTCGTTCACCCAGATCGTAAACGTTTTGGGTTGCTGATCGGCCGAACGCGGGTTGCGCACTCCGATCATCACCGACTGCACCGCGCTTAGGTCGGGGTTACCCACTACCGTAATCTTGTACACCTTCGACGGGTCGTCGGGGTCGACGGCCTGTCCCTCGTAAGGCACCGCCGACCGACGGGTCAGCTCCCCATTCCGCCGGACTTTCAGGTCGATCAGGTCCTGTAGAAGAATATCTATTTCGTTCTCGTTGGGCCATACTTCGGTATCGGCAATGGCCGACGAAGGGGTGGCCCGCAGACCGGGCGTTTCAATTTCGTAATAATTGTCGGTAAAGTCAGTACCGATCCGCATGAAGGCCGCTACCTGTCCGCTTTCGTCCTGCTCGTTGTGCATGTGCACAAACATCTTGAGCCGCTTGCGGAATTGCAGGTCGAGGTTGGTGATGCGGAAAGCGCCCCGCGAGTCGCCATCGCGCAGGTTGGTTACGCTCAAGGCCATCGACTGCTCGTTGAGCTCTACGTTGGCAATCTGCGTAAAGTCGCGGTCGCGCTGGAAGCCCGGCGGCACCGTGTACCGATATTTAGTTTGCGCCACCCCACCCCCGGTAACGGCCGTTGTGCTTTGGCTGTTTTCTTCGATATTGACCGTAGTTACTTTAAACTGAGCGTCGTACGGCTCGGGCACCTCCTGCAAACCACGCTGATTCAGGTCGCCCGTAAACCGGCGATATTGGTTCGCTTCCAGTTGAAGCTGCCCAAACCGAAGCACTACGGGCTCCTGAAAATCAGTCAGGTACATCCGAATAAACCGGATCGATTTGAAGCCGTTGATGTTGCCGACCTTCCGGGCAAAGTCGCGCACCGGAATCCGAAACTGGTACCAGGTAGTCCCCTCCGTTTCGATTTTATCAACAATGTAGCCCCGACCCACCTGCAACTGTCCCGGCCGCAGATCAATGGGGTACTCGTAGTAGGCTTCGTTGTCGTTGATGGTATTGTCGACGTTCAAATCCTCAATATCGGGCAGGTTGGTCGACGATGGCGTCAGAAACTGGTTGCGGTTGTTGAGGTCTTTGGAGTTGCCATCCATGCCCATAAACTGCTTATACCGGGCTACGATGTACTTAGCCGAGTCGGCCTGCGGTCCGAGGTAGAACCGGAAGTCGTCGTTGGAGGGGTCGCTCTGAATCTGCTCAAAGGCATCGGCATTGACCCGGGGCCGAATCTGGGTGAGGAAGTCCGCAAACTTCTGCTGCTCTTCAGCATTGGTTAACCCGTCGAGGCCCACGTCCTGCCGTTCGAGGTCACCGGCCTGATTTGAGAAGGCATTGGTCACAAACTGCTGCCGGGTCACCTTACCCCAGGCCGTGGTGTCGTTGTCGGGGCCCCGGTCTTCGGGATTTACTTTCAGGCCGTTCTCAAAATTGAACCGACCATCTTTCACCACGTCTTCCGAAATATCGCCGAGGTTAAAAATCAGCCGCCCGCCCGTCGTGTTGGGCTTGTTGCGCGAGTCGTCGGGGAAAGCCCGCACCTTGCCCCGCTCACCGGGCAAAAATGGGTCCATCATCCAGAAGGTCAGCGTTTCGACGTTGGCATTGTCGAAATCAATATCCGAACCCACAGCCCGCGTTACCGAACCGAAGTTCTGGCGTGGGTTGGGCAGAAAGCCCTCGCGGGTCAGGTTGGGGTTATAGTTGTACATACCCCGCTCGCTGGGGAAGTAGGCTACGTCGAGGATTTGGGTTGGCAGTACAACGGTTGGCGTTGAGCGACCGGGAAACAATTGATTGGGCAAAAAGTACTGCTCGTAGAAATTCCGCTTGTCTTCTTCCGACAGGTTGAGCGGAATAGCCCCCGGCAAGGTATTGTTGTAAATGGTCTGGTCGACGCTGTACACCGAAATTTTGGCGCGGTTGTAGGCGTACTCCAGCGGATTCTGAATCGTCCCCTGCGGAAACTGGAGCGGGGTGGCTCCCAAACGCCAGCGAGTCGGCTGCCGGGTCAGGTCGAAGATGGTCCGGGCAGCCTCGAAATCATCGATAAAGGAGTTATCGTTCACGCGGGGCGCCACGCCGGGAAAAAGCTGAGCCACCTCGGCCTGTAACGCGATGGTCGACAGCTCTTTGGTTTGGAGGAACGGTAGCTTGTCGACGAAGCGGGTCAGGCCGGGCAGTTCTTTCCGGAGGTTCAGGTTGAAGCCCAGAATCGTGTTGTTGACCGGCTCGTTGCCGATGGCCACGCGGGTCAGAAAACCGGCGGGGGTCTCGCGCATGTTCATGGCCGTCATACCCACCGAAATGTCGGGACTGATGGCGTAGTCGAGCCGGGTACCGATGAGTCGGCGAATCTGGTTCTGGAACAAGTCGGGCTGTTCGTAGGCAATCCGGATTTCGCGGCCCGATGCCACCACACTCTCATTCAGAATTCGGAGCTGGCCCGTCGAAGCCTCGAAAATATAATCGGCCCCGGCCGATAAAGGAACGCCCCCGGCCGATACCTGCACCGATTCTTCTTTCACCCCAAACGGCAACTGCACGGACGGCCCTACGCCCGACTGCACACTTCCTTTGAGGAAAAACTTGTTGCGGTCGGGTACCTGAATGGCATCGGCCAGGGTCAGGCGGTACAGCTCGTTGAATACGTACTTGGCCCGCAGGTCTTCTTCGGCATCGGTAAACTGCCGCGACAGGTACGAGCCAAACGGTTCGAGCACGGGAAAGATAATCCGGCCGAAGCGCGGATCGACGGTTACGTTTTCGACAAAGTCGAAGTTGCCGTCGGGCTGCTTATCGAGCTGCTGGTTCAGCTGGTCCATGTTGAACACCTGCACCAGCGGCCGGTCGCGCAGGTTCTGCCCCTCCTGCAAATTGGGGTTATCGATACCCGTCTGATCGTCTTTGTACACGATTCGGAGCTGAAAGCCCTGCCGGTTGATCTGCTGACCAGCCATCGCACCGGCCCCGCCCATGCCCCCTACCCCGCCGAGGGTATAGATGTTTTTCATCATCAGGTCCCACATCGGCAGTTGCAGGTTGTTGCGGATGGTGGCCGACTTCAGCATTTTCAGCACCAGCACCTCATTGTCGCGCCGGTTCTGGTAGTCTTCGGTCAGTTCACCCACCTTGTAGCTCCGCCCCTGATAGGTGTATTCGAAGGCAACGGCCAGTACCTCGTCGTTGCGCAAGGGCGTCAGCAACGAGATGTAGCCCAGCTCAGGATGAAATTTATACTCCCGGTCGGTCAGGCGTTTGGCCCCCCGCAACAGGTCGTAGTCGACGCCTTTCTGGAAACCAAACTGCCCATCGAGCACAAAGCTTGCCCGGTCAACCTGCCGAATATCGGGGTTATTCCGAAGGCGGTCGTACAGCGTATTCGAGCGGTTGTCAGCCGTAGCCGAGCCAGCAATAATCTGCACATTCGGGTTGTTGGGGCTGTTGAGCCGCCGGTTTTCGCCCAGATCGGAGAAAGCCGCCAGGTTACGTAGGGTTTCGGTGGTATTGGTCCGGTTGGTAACGTAGACCTCCAAACGCGTAATGGTCACACCCGTAGTAATCATGGGCAGCGACCGTAAACCCCGCTCGTAATTGTCGCGGAAAAACTGCGACAGGAAGAAGTGTCGGTTCTCGTCGTACTGATCGGCCCGGAGTTCGTAGGGCCGCCCAATGGTGCCGCCCCGCAACACAATCTCCTGCTTGCGTGAGCGTTGCTGCGAGCCCACCAGCGTAGCATTGAGCCGCCCAAACCGGAGCTGCGATTTGAAACCGAAGAGATTTTGCACCCCCGGAATCAGCTGACTGTTGATGGGCCAGCTAATGTTTCCCAACTCAAGGCCTTGAATGATGCTTTCGTTCTTGGGCGTAAAATCAGGAATCGAAGGCGCTCCCAGCCCCTGCGTGAGGTTACGCCCATTGGGCAAGCCACCGGGTAAACCACCAGGCAGTCCGCCGGGCAAACCGGGTGGAAGCAGGCCCTGCGGTTTGTAATTCAGCTTGAGGGCATTCTCAAAGTTAAAGCTCGCTTTGGTATCGAAGTTGGCCAGCATACCGAGCCGCTCACCAATCTTACCATTGAAGTTGATGTTGATCTGCTCGTTGAAGATAAAGTTGCCCTGCCGCCGTTGCTGTACCGGAATGGCCGGGTTGTCGATAAACTGATGCAGATACCCAAAGTCGAGCATCACAAACCCATTGGGTTTAAAATCGACCTGCGAACCACCAAACAACCGGTCGACCACAGGCGGCAACTCCAGTTTGGGAAGCAACCCACGCCCCCGAACGGCACTTTGTCCGTCGCGCTGCGCACTGTAATCACGCCAGAGCGACTGCTGTGCGCGCCCGTTTTGCAAACGCTGATACTCACTAAATGGAATACTCTCGGCCGGCCGAAACGGCAATGTACCGACGCCCGGCGTGGCCACGCCGGGCGGGTTTGTATTGGAGACCGGAGCCTGTGGAGAAACACCGGGCGTCGCCACGCCCGGCGTACCGACGCCCGGCCGTACCTGTTCGTAAACCGACAGGCGATCACGGCTGTCGAGCCGAATATCGGTCGCTACGCCCTGCGGGTCGCGCAGGATAAACGGGGAGCGGGATGTGCGTTCGGAAAACCGGGTGGCGTAGCGGTCGGGCCAGTTAACGGTAGGTCGCCGATTGGCCGAGCGGGCCGCCCGAATGCTATCGGCGCGTTCCTGAGCGGCCAGACGGGCATTGGCACGACGGGTCGAGTCGGCCTGTTGGGCTGCCTGAGCCGCCGGGGTGGTATTGCGCCGGGGTACGGTTCCGCGCCGACCGCTTTGGGCCAGTGCGTTCGTATTCAGCACGCTAACGGCCGAAACCCCCAGCGTTGCACACAGCAGCCATTGGGCCACAGCCTGCCGCCTGATCCGGCGTTGAAGCGTAGTCACAGAGGTAAACAAGAAGTCGTGAACAAGGTAAGGGTTCACCATTGGTAATGCGTCAAATCGGTGGTGTGACAGATCACGATACGGCAACTGCACAGGTCTTCACTTCAAACGGCGAACATCGTGCCAATCGTATAAACAGGGAACAATGAACAACGAACAATGAACAGTTATCAACGAACAGTGAACAACGAACAATCCGGTACTCAGAAAGCGCAGATGAAAAGCAGTGTATGAGCTTCTAAAAAAATAATGCACTAATCATCAACAACAAAGGATCACCATTTAGCGCCAACTGTTCACTGCTCGTTGTTCGCTGTTAGTTTTTGGTTGTCAGCGCAGTGCCCGACGAATTACGTCTTCAACGCTCAGGTCGGCACCATCGGCACTTTGCAGAATAGAATCGACATTTTTCTCGGCCAATGGGCGCTGAAAGCCGAGGGCCATCAGAGCAGCCAGGGCTTCTTCGCGGACGGGATTAGCACCCGCCACCTGCCGGTACGTGGGCCCGTCGGGGATAACACCGGCCTTCTTCATCTTGTCTTTTAACTCCAAAATAATACGTTGGGCCGTTTTGGCACCTACCCCTTTGATGCTTTGCACCACCCGGACATTCTCCGACAAAATAGCCATGCGGAGGTCAGACGGGCTCAGGGCCGACAAGGCCATCAGGGCGGTATTAGGCCCCACCCCCGACACGCTGATTAAGTCCTGAAACAGGGTTTTTTCGTCGCCACTCGCAAATCCGTAGAGGAGTTGGGCATCTTCCCGAAAAATATGGTGGGTAAACAGCTTCACCTTGTCGCCCCCGCCGGGAAGTGTTGAGTACGTGGCCAAAGAGATATGAACCGCGTAGCCTACGCCTTTCACGTCGATGATAGCGTAAGTTGGCTCTTTGTAAGCCAGCGTTCCGTCTAAGTATGCAATCATGCCTTAATGGCGTCTCGTTTAGAGGGTTACTAATCGGTAAATATACACAAAAAGGGGGAGAATAACCCAACGTATACTATACCGGTCTGCAAGCCATGACAAAGATTATGCCTCTCCATTTATGACACATGTTGAATCCGAAAATTTTTAAACTTTCCTGAATTGAATGTCGTATATGGAATATTCCATTCACAATCATTACTTTCTACCATGGCCCCTATTGCCCGCCTGCTTGTTGTTGAGGATGAAGTTAAGGTCGCTACATTTATTAAAAAGGGACTCGAAACCCAGTCGTACTCTGTTGATGTAGCCTATGACGGCCGCGAAGGCAAACGGCTTTTCTCGTCTGATGCCTACGACCTAATTGTGCTCGACGTAAACCTCCCCTTTTTGAGTGGCCTTGAGCTGGCTGAATATATCCGCAGCAAGAATGCATCCCTCCCTATTCTGATGCTGACAGCACTCGACACAACCACCGATAAACTGTTGGGTTTTGAAGCCGGTGCCGACGATTACCTGGTGAAACCATTCGAGTTTCTGGAATTAATAGCTCGGGTGAAAGCGCTTCTGCGTCGGCACAGCGGTCCGGCCGATGGACGGAAACAAAAACTACAATTCGCCGATCTTGAATTGGATCTCGACGCCAAAGTGGCCCGCCGACAAGGTGACGTCATCGAACTGACCGCCCGCGAGTTTACCTTGCTCGATTATTTGATGCAGAATCCGGGCCGGGTTGTTTCACGGATCGATATTGCTCAACATGTATGGGACATCAATTTCGACACGGGCACCAACGTCATTGACGTATACGTAAACTATTTACGTAACAAAGTTGACAAGCCTTATAACCAGAAACTGATTCATACGGTCATTGGCATGGGCTATGTCCTGAAAGATAAATGAACGTTATCCTGACTATTCGCGCCCGACTTGCACTCCTTTTCACGGCGGTTGTGTCGTTGTTGCTACTCATCTTTTGTCTTCTGATTTATACCGTTGCAGAGCGTTTTCGGCAGCGCGAATACAAAGAACGGCTCCGCGAAGAAGCCCTCACGTCTGTGGAGCTCCTGTTTGGGAAAGAAACGATCAACCCCGACCTGTTTAAACTCCTCGACAGGAACCAGATGACAGTTCTTAATCAGGAAGAAATCATTATCTACAATCATCGCAACCAGATTATTTATGAAAGCGGCTCCGACTACCTCGATGTAAGCAAACATCAGCTCGATCAGATACGCCTTAAGGGCGAGTTGTTCTGGCGCGAAGGAGACCGCGAAATTGTGGGTGTTCCGTATGCCGACCGGCTCAATCGGTTCGTGGTGGTTACTTCAGCCATCGACAAGTACGGATTCAGCAAGCAGCGCGGGTTAGCTATTATGCTGGCGGTGGGTTGGCTACTCGCAACGGTCGTTGTGGCTGTTACAGGCTACTACTTTGCCCAGCGTATGCTACGGCCTATTCAGCGAATGGTACAAGAAATTGACTTGATCACGGCCTCGGCCCTCAACCGACGACTGCACGAAGCCAACAACAACGACGAACTGACCCAGCTGTCGCGTCGGTTCAATCGGATGCTCGACCGGCTCGAAGAAGCGTTTCGTATGCAGCGGGCCTTTGTCTCCAATGCCGCCCACGAACTCCGCACCCCCCTGACAGCCATCACGGGTCAGCTGGAAGTATCGCTCATGACCGACGAAAGCCCGGCTGACCTGAAGGCAACCATTATCTCGGTTCTCGACGACGCGAAAGGTCTTAACCGATTGGCCAATGGCCTGATGAGCCTCGCCAACGCCAGCCTCGACGAGTCGGCCGTGCGGATGCAACCGGTAGCTGTGGATGAGGTTCTCTGGCAAGTACGCCAAACCCTGAGTAAACAACATCCCAACTATGCCGTGCTGCTCGAACAGCCCACGTCACAGCCAAGCTATGCCTGGCAAATAACAGGTAACGATAGCTTGTTGCAGTCGGTGTTTTATAACCTGCTCGAAAACGGGGCCAAGTTCTCGCCCAATCATACGGTCAGGGCCCGTTTGAGTGCCAGCACTACTGAACTGACTCTTTGGATACAAAACGATGGCCCACCCCTACCGGCCGATGAATTACCGCATATTTTTAAGCCTTTCCGGCGGGGCAGCAACGGCAAAGACATTCATGGTCACGGCATTGGACTCTCACTTACCGAGCGTATTGTACGGTTGCATCGTGGCCGCATCAGTGTTGAGTCGAGTACCGAACAGGGGACTATTTTCACGCTCGTGCTCCCCCTTCAATAGGTTAAACGCCCCCTGCTGATAACTTCTAATTTATTTCTAATAGCTCCCTAACATACGCTTAATCAGGCCTTTTTAGATTCGCAGCGTAGCACCTTGAGTAAACAGCCCTGCCGACGCTTATGAATCGTTATGTTATCGATCACTCCGCCAATCATCACGCCCGTCCGCCGGCTGGTAGCCCCCCCAACCGACGGGTGCGGGTAGCCCTACCGTGGTGGGTGTTGTTGGTTTGCTGCTTCGGTTGCGCCATGAGCCTGGCGGGCTGGGTACATTCAAACCGGGCCAATCGGCAACTACAGCAAGCCCATGATTTTCTTCGGGTTCGGTACGACTCGCTGCTGGCCAGTCAACTCGAAACCGAACGACAGCATCTGCAATTTCGGCAACTACTCGACTCACTAAACAATCGGGCTACGGCACCCTCGCAACCGGCCCAACCATAAAGTATTTTACTCTCTTTCAGTAGCATACCTCCTTTTTACGCCTGCTGATACCTGACCCCGGCTGCCTGAAGTTGTTCGGGGCTTTACCCGTGCCGCTTATCGGTACGGGCGGTTTGTTACGGCCTATTGTTAAATGCTATCACGTTGCAACCCTCGGGGCCGTCCTGTGGCAACGCCAAAGCATTGGGCAGTACACGCTCTCGGGTCTACCGTTGCCACGGTAAACTCTAATTGCTTTCTAATTAGAGACTAATTCAAGCCTAACCCCTCTGTCTCACCTTTGTTCTGTCAATCAACGACAGGCTAATGAACCAAACAACTTGCACCGGACATCCGGGTAAGACGCCATAAACTAAACAACAAATAACCATCATGAAACCCCAATCATTCATCATAGCTGGTATGGCCCTCCTAACTCTCAGTAGCTGCGCGGTAGTCCGTCAGGGTGAGGTAGGCGTAAAGCGCACTCTTGGTAAAATTCAGCCGACGGCCCTCTCTGAAGGCCCCAAAGTCTTCAATCCGTTTATTACGCGCATTATTAAAGTACCTACCCGCACCGTCAATATTGAAGTTCGTTCTCCATTACCTTCCAAAGAGGGTCTGACGGTTCAGTCGGATGTATCTATTCTGTACCGGGTAGAAGGTGCTCAAGCCCCCAAGATTGTGGAGCAGATTGGTCGCTCATACGAAGAAGTCGTGATTCTGCCCGTATTCCGCTCGGCCGTAGCCGATGTAGCCTCTCGCTATTTTGCGAAAGACATGCACACGGGGCAGCGGGCCGAAATTGAAAAGGCCATTCGGGAGCTAATGACCCAACAACTCAAAGGGCGGGGATTCCTGGTAGAATCGGTACTGCTCAAAAGCATTTCGTTGCCCCCCGGCCTGACCAAGGCAATTGAAGATAAACTGGCGGCTGAGCAGGATGCCCAACGCATGCAGTTTGTACTCGACAAGGAGCGGCAGGAAGCGCAACGCCGGGTCATCGAAGCCGAAGGTGTACGCGATGCTCAGAAGATCATCAATGAGGGATTAACCCCTATGCTGATCAAGTTCAAGTCGATTGAGGCTTTTAATAAGTTGGCTAATTCGCCCAACACCAAGGTTATTTTCACCAATGGCGATGCTCCTCTCCTGATGGCGCAGGACGCCAAACTGGAATAACACAATCTCACCAAGCTCCTGTTGACCTTACTCAGACTTGAGCTCATCCATACCCTTCATACCTTCTTTTTTAGAGATGGCATTTCAGTAAGGGAGATGCCATCTCTTCATGTACAGCCCCAAAAACCTTAAAAAAGTACAGAAAATTATACAGTTCATCATGACAACTATATTACGGTCCGTTGTGGCCATGCTTGTAGGGATTATTGGTTTGGGTTTGAGTGCCAAGGCTCAACAAAACCTCTTCAACATTCCCTCTGGCGATATTACGCCCGAAAAGAAAGTCTTTTACCAGCATCAACTCAATGTGTACACAAAACAAATTGAATCGAAAGGGCACTTTGTGTATGGCTTGGGCAAAGGCTGGGATGCCGGTGTAAATGTGGTAGGCAAAGCGGCCTATTTTCGGCCACGATGGCGGTTAAATCACAACGACGAACGTCGGCTGGGGTCGGTTTCGCCTATTGTACTGGCTACACTTCAGAAACAGTTTAAGGTATCGCCCCGGGTAGCGGTCAATCTCGGTACCCAATCGGGAACCAACCTGTTTAGCCATACCACCCGGCGTGAGTTTGCGCACTTTACTTACGGGCTGGTTAAATACGAACTCAGCCCCGGCCGTAAGGTAGTAGCCGGGCCTTACGTCAGTAACTCAGCCTTTGCCGGTGCTGGCAACCATACAGGTCTGATGCTGGGTTATGAATGGAAACTAAATGATAAATGGTACCTGATGGGCGACTGGATTTCGGGGCGCAACGAGCAAAGCGTAGGCGTAGCCGGCGTCATGTATTGGGCTACCAAACACGTGCAGTTTTGCGCCGGAGCCATTCTGCCCAACCCCCAAACACCCAAACAAAACGGAATTGTGTTTGAAATCAATATTCTGGGCTGGGATGCCGACCATTAATATCACGCCAATAAATCCTTAAGTGAATGAATAATGTAAAATGCATAATTGAATTTCCTACTCAAAACCAGTCATTTAATTGTACATTTCACTTTGTTCATTATACATTTAATTCAGTCTGAGTACTTAATTCCTGTAAATCATAAACTAAGGATTCAGCCTTTTACACGAATAGACCCGTTTACCGGGCTATTCGTATAATCTAAGCAGGCTCAAGATAGCCACTACCCCACAATGAGTTTCTGGCCTGGCTTGAGGGCATTGCCCCGGATTTTATTAACTTTCTTCAGTTGCTCAATCGTCAGGCCGTCGTACCGCTGGGCAATGTTCCAGAGGGTGTCGCCCTGCTGTACCCGGTGGTAACGGGTTTTGATCGGCTTGCGGGCGGCTACCGACTTCGTTTTGGTGGCTTTCGACGTACCCTGATCGGCCAGGGCTTCGGCCTGGGTTTCGCCTACATCGCTCAGGATAACCAGCTTTTGCCCTACCGCAACGGTGTTCGACGTAAGCTTGTTCCACTTTTTCAGGTCGTACAGCTCTACCCCAAACCGCTCGGCAACCCGGAATAGCCCTTCACCTTTCTTCACCACGTACGTGATCTTTTTGGGCTTCTGCACCAACACTTCGTCCACATCGTCGGGGGCGGGTTCGTCATCACTCAGGATGGGCGCATTTGAGGCCAACAGTGTCGTGGGCTGTTGCGCACTTAACCGCGACAACGAAAACCGGTCGTTATCCTGCACCTGTTTGAGGGCATCGTACTGAACTCCCTCGGCATCGGCCAGCAGAATATGATCCATCACGTTGGGCATCCGGCTCGCCGAATCCAGAATTGCCTTCCGATGCCGCTCAAAATACGCAAACTGATCGCTGGGCACACGGAGCATAAAGTTGCGCGTGTACGGAGGCAACACCCCCGTTGTGATGTGCGGGTTCAGTTTCTGCATATCAGACACGGGAATGCCGGTCTGTTTGGCAAACGTGACTACGTTGAAGTAGTTGTTCACGTGAATCGTATCGAACGGAATAGGATAATCAGGCGCTTCGGGCGTAATACCGTGGTCGGCGGCATAGTTAATTACGTACGTAAAGGCGATAAACTGCGGTACGTAGGCCCGGGTTTCTTTGGGCAGGTAGTCGTAAATCGTCCAGAACGAGTCGCCCCCCGACCGGCGCATGGCGCGCTTCACGGTGCCGGGCCCCGAGTTGTAAGCCGCCAGAGCCAGCGGCCAGTCGCCGAAAATACGGTACAAGTCGCGGAGGTACTTACAGGCGGCTTCGGTCGCTTTTACGGGCTCCATCCGCTCGTCAACGTAATCGTCCTGATACAAACGCATATCGCGGCCGGTGCCGGGCATAAACTGCCAAAGACCACCCGCACCCGCGTGCGACACGGCTCGGGGATTAAGCCCCGACTCCACAATCGAGAGGTATTTCAGTTCGTCGGGGAGGTTGTACTGAGCCAGCAAACGCTCATACAGTGGGAAGAACATCGGCATCCGCTCCAGCATGGTGCGGGTGTAGCTGGGTTTCCTGAACAAAAAGTGATCGACAAACCCATGAACCGTTTTATGGTACGGCAGCGGAATGGTTTTCTGCAACTTGGGCAGCCGTTCCTGCAGGAGCGCTGCGGGTACCGAGGGGGTACTGGTGTATTCTTCAACCACCACCACTGAATCGGCGCGGGTGGTATCGGCCGCAAACGGGCGGGCCGCCAAACAAACTGTACTGAAACCAAGCAGGCTCACAATCACAACGGCTGCTTTCCTCATGCTGCGTTTTGGTTTTAGGGGTTTATCAGAAAATGCATAATGAATAATGGATGATGAACAACAAGTAGTTACACTGATTATCAATCCCTTAAATATTCATTGTACACTATACATTATACAGTCAGTTCTAACCGGACACTCAAATTTACGAATTGGTTAAAACTCAAACCAGTAATCCGGGCGGCCGGAAACGTCTCAAAGACCTTACAGGTTTAACGTAATCTCCTGTGCTATAGCCACCAATGAGGCTTCCGCGAAAGGTGGAGCCATCAGTTGCAGGCCAATGGGCAAACCCTCGGGCGTAGTACCGTTGGGAATCGATATAGCCGGGTAACCCACCACATTAGCCTGAACGGTGAAAATGTCGGCTAAGTACATCTGAAGCGGGTCGTCGTCGGGATTTCGTCTGGTTTTTTCACCCAATTTAAATGCCGGGCTGGGCGTAGTAGGCGACAGGAGAAAATCGTACTCGGCAAATAACCGCTCCGTCTCTTCCCGAATCAGCCGACGAACCTGCTGCGCCTTGGTGTAATAGGCGTCGTAATAGCTGGCACTCAGGGCAAACGTCCCGAGTAAAATCCGCCGACGTACCTCAGCCCCGAAGCCCTCAGTCCGGCTCTTTTTGTACAGCTCAATCAGATCGGTGGCCTCGGCGGTCCGGTGGCCGTAGCGCACCCCATCAAACCGCGACAGGTTCGAGCTGGCTTCGGCGGTTGTCAGAATATAATACGTAGGCAACAGCGAATCGAGCAGCGACAAGCTCACCGGTTCTACCGTATGGCCAGCCGCCCGCAGGGCATCGAGCGTTCGCTGGGTGGCTTCGCGAATGCTTGCATCCACACCGGGGCTCTCTACCCCATCGCGGAGGTACGCAATGCGCCGGGGCTTAGAAGCCGTTTGGGTAGCCTCACTGTAGGCTTCCACCGGACGGTTCGACACGGTGCTGTCGAATTCGTCGGGGCCGGCCATGATTTCGAGCAGAAGGGCGCAATCAGCGGGGGTATGCGCAATGGGCCCCACGCAATCGAACGAGGACGCGTAGGCAATCAGGCCCCAGCGGCTGATACGCCCGTAAGTGGGCTTGAGACCTGTAACGCCACAAAAAGCGGCCGGCTGCCGAACCGAGCCCCCCGTATCGGAGCCGATACTGGCTAAACAAAGACCTGCCTGCACAGCCACCGCCGAGCCACCACTCGACCCACCCGGCACCCGCGTAGGGTCGGCCGCGTTACGGACGGGCCCAAACGCCGACGTCTCGTTCGACGACCCCATGGCAAACTCGTCGCAATTTTGGCGGCCTATCACAATGGCGTCTTCATCGAGCAACCGTTGTACGGCCGTGGCCGTAAACTGAGCCACGAAGCCATCGAGCATGTGGCTACCCGCCTGCAAGCCATGGCCAGTATGGCTGAGTACATCTTTCAGGCCGATGACCATCCCCGCCAGCCGTCCTACCGGTTGGTTGGCCGCCCGGCGCCGGTCAAGGTCATCGGCACGTTGGCGGGCCTCCTCGGCATAGACCTCCGTAAAAACGTTGAGATGCTGGTTCTGCTCAATACGGGCGAGATACCCATCCACCAGTTGACGGCAGGTAATGATACCCGCCCGGAGGTCGGCCTGAACCAAAGAAAAGCTACGGTAGTAATCGGTCACGATATGAAAGTCAAAAGCCAAAAATCGCTATGGAGGGGCAAAAAGTCAAAAGTCGCAGATCAAAAGTCGACCTACGCAGTCATGATGAATGCGTCAACCGACTTTTGATCTGCGACTTCAGGCCGCGTGGGCGGCTCGACAAATTCTGCTTATTTCGTTTCTCTCAGTCCGTCCTCGATGTTCTCGCGAACGTCTTTCGTAGCATCCTTAAACTCACGGATGCCTTTCCCCAGACCACGGGCCAATTCGGGGAGTTTTTTCGCGCCGAACATCAGGACGATCACTGCAAAGATCAGAATCAATTCTCCTGTGCCCAGTCCTCCAAGGAAACCTAAAATGGATGCGAAAGTCATAATTTTTGGGATTTGAATATATGCAAAGTTAAAGTAAAAGAACGTAAAATGAATAATGCAGAATGAATAATCAACTGTCTGACAAGTCGGCCCAAAGCCCCTTATCAACCATTATTCATTAACCATTCCTCATTACAGGTTAGCCAATCGGGATAATATCCTTCCGGCTCTCCCACTGCGCAAACTTCTCCAGGTCGTCTTTCACCGAACTGAAAAGCCACACCAGCAGGGCAATATCGTCGGTCAGACCAATTACCGGCAGCAAGTCCGGAATAAAGTCCAGGGGCGACACAAAGTAAATCAGTACCGCCAGCATCCGGAGCAGTGTTTTCCAGGGTATCTCGCGATACTCGCCCGACGCGTACGCTTTGAGCAGGCGGGTCAACAGGCTAAGCTGCGCGCGAAGGCCTGCGTTGGCTCCCGAGAGGCCACCCGACTTCTGAAGGGCGTCCTGTACTAATTTCAGGATACTGCGGCTGTTTTTGGCCGTTCGGTAAGCGCGACCGCCTGCCGACCGAAAAAAAACTGATTTGAGCACACGCGACAAAAGACTGCTTTTTTCCATCTATACTTTTGTTGGCCGGTTGTTTGGGTGAAAAGATCATGGTGGAACCGTCCAGCCGTATAACATCAAACAGGTCGAATATATTTCAAAACCGAGCCACAGGCCCAATTTATTTTGCAAGGCCGGAGCGCACCGTGGGCGGCAAACCGGTTTACAAAAAGATGTGGGCGGTTTACCATATCTCTTTCAAAATAGATTGGTTTGTCCACAATCCAGGCTGTAATTTTGCGGCCGGTTTCAAAACGTCAAAACCCGGACAGCAGTCCTTTATAACCGTATGAAAATAACCGTAGTAGGAGCGGGTGCCGTTGGGGCAACCTGCGCCGATAACATCGCCCGCCGTCAGCTCGCTCAGGAAGTCGTATTGCTCGACATCAAAGAAGGTCTCAGCGAAGGCAAGGCACTCGATATGTTTCAGACGGCCACCCTTTGTGGCTTCGATACCAAAATCACGGGTTCTACCAATGATTACGCAAAAACAGCGGGTTCAGATGTAGTCGTGATCACGTCGGGTCTGCCGCGCAAGCCCGGTATGACGCGTGAAGAACTGATTGGCACCAACGCCAATATCGTGAAAGGCGTGACCGACAACATCCTGAAACATTCTCCCGAAGCGATTATCATCATTGTGTCGAACCCAATGGACACCATGACGTACCTGTCGCTCAAAACATCAGGGCTGCCCAAAAACCGGATCATCGGTATGGGTGGTATTCTTGACTCGGCCCGGTTCAAAACGTATCTGTCACTGGCTCTCGACTGCCCCCCCAACGATATTCAGGGCACGGTAATTGGCGGTCACGGCGATACGACCATGATCCCGCTGACGCGCCTGGCTACCCGCAACGGTATTCCGGTTGGTCAGTTCCTCGACGGTGAGACCCTCCAGAAAGTGGCGGCCGATACCATGGTGGGTGGTGCTACCCTGACCAAACTGATTGGTACGTCGGCCTGGTACGCACCGGGTGCTGCCGTTGCCGAACTGGTTGAGAGCATCGTGCGCGATCAGAAACACATTTTCCCCTGCTGCGTAGCCCTCGACGGAGAGTACGGTCAGTCAGACATCTGCCTCGGTGTACCCGTGGTAATCGGCAAAAACGGCTGGGAGCAAATTATCGACTACAAACTGAACGACGAAGAGCAGGCGGCCTTCAACAAGTCGGCTGATGCCGTTCGGAACATGAACGACGTACTGAAGACCCTCGATCTGGGGATTTAATTTAATGTACAATGGGTAATGTGTAATGAACACTGATTGCCAGTCCATTCATTATTCATTGTACATTACCCATTATACATTACCTCAAGTCGTTTCGGGGTTTTAGTGTAGGGTTCATGGTTCTCTCCCTCATGCATCCTTTCAATGCACTAAGAACCCAAACTACCTAACTGAGTGATTGAGTGAAAACTACCTTTGGGATGGCGTTCGCTCAATCACTCCCTATTTTTCATCCATGAGAAACGTTCTTTTCGCCGGGCTCCTGTTGAGCCTGTTTGCGTTTATAGCGGCCCCGCAAACGGTTGAGCGACTGTCGGCTACGATGACAACCCGGCAGGTTCAGAAAGGCAAATCGGTGACGGTCCGGGGCGAGGTGTACTACCAGCGCAATGGCAACATGGTCACGCATTTTACCTTTCCGCAGGAAGTGATCATTCTGGCCAACAAGCTGGGAGAAACCCGCATTTACGACCCCCGCCGGAACGCCGTCATGCGATACCAGAACAATGCGTTCAGCACCTCAACTACCCAATTGGCGTACTTCCTGACGGGGGCTACTGCCGATATGGGCCTTATTCAGCTCGGGTTTGTGCAAGACCGCACTTACAATACCGGCAAACTGCTCGTGACCGAGTGGCGACTCAAAACACCCGACCCCAAGGCCGCCATCCAGCGGGTCAAAGTGGTTTTTGATAAGGCCAACCCGATCTACATGGATTATAAAAACACGGCCGGTAAACTTATCCGCAAGGTGTTTTACTACAGCTACCAACCCATTGACGGGCGTCCGTTTCCGATGGCAACCACCGAGATTGTGTACGACGGGGCCGACTCGACCGTAGCCAAGACCACCTATGGCGGCATCAAAATCAACGGCGATGCCAACAGTCCGTATTTTCAGTACAGCATACCGGCTAATGCCCGTGTTGAATAACTCTCTAAAGTGTAGAACCACAACCTATTGTGGCTTCTTTGCGCGAGCCTTTATCATGGTGAAAACCCCGACCAAGACGCAAAACCTATTGCAGGGTAAGACGCGAAGTATCGCGTCTCTACTGATGCTGCTTTGCTGCTACCCGGCGCTGGCTCAGAACCGTCAACAAGCCGATCTTCAACTCATTGCCAGCCGGGATTTCCGAACGGGCGACGAGTTTGCGCAATACCGGCGGGCGGGCAACAGCACCCGCACCCTGGCTACCCGGCGGCAAAGCTGGCTGGCACGTTATAACCCGGTGTCGCTCACCCTCAAGGGGGCTATGCTTGGCTATCAGCGGCTCATGTCGCAGCAGTTGGCCCGCTCCTGCCCCTATGAGCTCACCTGCTCTAACTTCAGCAAAAGCGCGATTGAACAGTACGGCCTTGTGAAAGGCGTTTTTCTGAGTGCCGACCGCATCACCCGTTGCAACCGCATCGGATTGCTCGACGTACGGCCTATCAACATCAACGAACAGGACGGTACCGTTCTGGATTCACTCAGCTGGTACCGATGAAATGGCTTATCTGTTGGATGGGCTTGCTCTGGGTGGGCGTGTCGGGTGTGTGTGCACAAACCCGCGCTTCGTTTGGGCGCGAGTGGCAGTTTGCGCAGTACCTGGCCGACAAAGAGGCCGTCACTGAAGCCGTTTACGTCCTCGATCAGCTCGAACCACTGGCCCGCAACACCGCTCAGCGCGACTCACTCCATTATTTTCGGGGATGGCTGGCCTACACCAGCAAAGACCTGACGGTAGCGCATCAGAAACTCCTGTCGGTATCGGCAGCCTCGCCATTTTATACCAAATCGCGCTACTTTGGCGCGTACTGCCTCGCTTTTGCCGGCAACCGCGACTCGGCCCGTGTGGTCATGCAAACCTTACCCACGCCCGACTCTGCGTTTCGCGAACTTAAAGCCCTGCAATTGGGTGGGCTGGCCTTGTTACAACGCCGACATGCCGAATATGAAACTCACAAACAGGCGTTTACGTACCGCTCATACGCCCTTGTCAACGAACAGCAACGGCTCAATCGCTACGATTCCACGCTGCGCGCCGAAAAACGCCGGTCGCCATTGGTAGCGGGTTTGTACAGTGCTGCGTTGCCGGGCTTAGGCAAAATTTACGCGGGCAAAACGAAACAGGGTATTGCTGCCTTTCTGCCTATTCTGTCGCTTGGGTTGCTCACGTACGAGGGCCTGCGGAAAGATGGCCCACGCAGTGCACGGTTCATTGGCTTCGGGTCGTTGTTTACGGTTTTTTACGTCGGCAACATCTGGGGGAGTGTTTTATCCGTGAAAGTCAAACGCAACGAATTCAGGCGCGAGTATGATAACAAGATTCTGTTTGATATGCACATTCCTGTGCGTAACCTGCTTAACTAACGGGCAGTCGCTGGCGCAGTGGTGGTTGCAACAGGCCGACTCGCTGGCCGGGTCCGGGCGTTTTTTCGAAGCCGGTATCGCCTACGACCGGGTTGGCTTTGAAGAAGCTGATTCGGCGGCCCGGTTGTCGGCTGTGCTCGGCAAGGTGCACTGCCTGAAACAACAGGGGCGGTTTGCCCCCGCCGTGCAGTACCTCAACGGCGAAGTAACCAACGCCTACCCCGACTCGGTGTTACTGATGCTTCGGCACGAGCAAATTACCTGTGCGTATCTGGCCGGGCAATTCGAAAACGCCCTCTCGCTGTTGGAGCGGCTGCCCTACCTCCACCCCGACCGCCCAACCGAAACTCCACTGACGCGTGTAGTACGGATTCTGTCGCTCAACGAACTACAACGCTGGCCCGAAGCTGGTGCCGCCTATCGGCAACTACTTGCTCAGACCGGTGCCGACACTACGAAAACCCCTTATGGGCAACTGCCCCGGCTGAAAAGCGAACAGAAGGCCGAGCGACTGTCTACGTTTATACCCGGCGGGGGGCAGTTTTATGCAGGCAAACCGGGCGAAGCCATCCTGAGCATTCTGGTGCAGTCGGCGGGATTATATTTCGGTGTGACTAACTTTCTGGCGGGGTATTATCTGTCGGCCTGGGGGGTGGGTGCCGCCCTGTTTGGGTCATTTCACGCGGGGGGTATTCGCCGGTCGCAACATCTCGTCAGGGAATACAACAGTCGGCAGGTGCGGCAGTTCAATGAAACTGTAAAGAAGGAAGTGCTGCAACAAGTGGGCAATCAATAAATCGATCCCGAAAAAGGGCATAAAAAAGAAGACATCTCACCCGGTGAGATGTCTTCTTCAATTTCATAAACTATGAGCCCTTACTTAGCCCACATGAAGAACTTCGGATTGTCGATATAAGGCGACAGGTTGTCGTTGTTGATGATCAGCACGATCAAGTCAACAAGGGGTACAACACCAAAGATACCACCACACGTCAGGATGTAGCCGATCCAGGTAAGTGGCTTAGTACCCAAGTACAGACGGTGAATACCCAGACCACCCAGGAACAGGTTCAACAACAGAGCCGGAACAAACTCTTTGTTGGCTTTCACCTGCGCAGGAGCAGCCGTCATGGCGGTCATTGCCGACTGGTTTTGCAGCATATCGTTCTGCACAACCGACAGGCTGATGTCTTCGCTCTGGGCGATCAACTGCTCTACTTGCTGGTCATCGACCATGTACGCTTCAACGGATGCATCGGCAGCAAAAGCACTCATGCTGGCTACGGTGAGCATCAAGAAAAGGAATAATTTTTTCATGAATGAATTAGTAATAGTGAACCGCGTAAAACTAGGATGAAAAGCAGTACCTCACAAACACAAATGTCTATTTTCAACATGAATTGATTCGAACGGCGGGTGAACCCGCCAACGTGATCGACAAACCGGACTATGGGGCTACAAAAAACCCCGCCTGGTGACCGGGCGGGGTTTGTATGTTGAAAAGTCAGGGACAAGTCCCCTTCCTTACAGTTTCTGTACTTTAACGGCGTTGAGGCCTTTCTTGCCATCAACTACTTCGTACTGTACCTGATCGTTTTCACGAATCGTGACGCCGTTCAGGCCGGTGATGTGTACGAAGATTTCTTTCTTCGACTCATCATCAACAATAAAACCGTACCCTTTGCTCTCGTTGAAAAACTTAACTACTCCTGTTTGCATGATTGTAAAAAGTAAAAAATAGAACATTAAAAAGGCACTTTCTTACAAAGGACGCAATAGGCACCAAAGACGCAAACAAGAGTACTTGGCAATCAACTGAACGCACTTTGTCAGGCAGTGTGTGGCATCTTGATAAGATAACCGACTCCCTTTGAACACAAAAGAAGTAAATTTGTTCCACACAACCGCAAAACTTTTCACTAATTTAAGGCCGTTAAATAAATGGTTTATTTTGAGTAACAGGCCACTAAACAAAATCCTGTAGGTTGTCGTTGTGTAGTACCGAGTTCAACGTATATACATTGCCCAGCAGGCGCTTAGCTTCATGAACAAGATCAGATACTTCGTCGAAAAACAAGCTTTTGGTGTTTGCTCAGTTCTGGGTGAACGCATGAATATCTCCGCCAGCAGCATCCGGCTGTATTTCATTTACACCTCGTTTCTGACGCTCGGCTCACCCGTTATTATTTATCTGGTGCTGGCATTCTGGATGGAGATGAACAAACACCTCCGGCGCCACGCCCACCCGACCATCTGGGAATTGTGATAGGGGTTTTACGGGCCTGTGCTAACAAGCCCCGCAAGGAAGGTCACCCAAAGGCTACAATGAGAGCAGCCTGATCAATCCATTACTTCGGCGTAGGTTTTCTTCTTATTGGCAAAATACTGCCAGACAATGCTCTGTTGCACCACCGGCAGCTCCGAAAGTTGCTGTTGGGGTTTCAGCGCCCGGCGTTGCCTGGCGAGAGTAGGCAGGTGCCCGTAGAAAGCAAAGTGCGCCCGAATAATGGCCCAGACATCGGCAATCTGCCCCTGTTTCAGAAACAAAACCGACGACAGACCGTCGAGTACCAGCCGAAACAGCAACTTGGGCCACAACCAACCCGAAGGCAGGTTTTTGTACAGCATATACAAGCTGTTGCGGTAGTTCAGATAGGTTTTGTGCGGGTTCACTTTGGGTAGGGTGCCCCCACCAACGTGGTACACCGTCGACTCACCACACGCCCAGGCCTCGTAGCCCAGCCGCTGTATGCGCCAGCACCAGTCGATTTCCTCCATGTGGGCAAAAAAATGGGCATCAAAGCCACCCGACTGGTGAAACACGTCGGCCCGAACTACCAGACAAGCTCCCGTTGCCCAGAACACACGCCGGTTGTCATTGTACTGCCCCCGGTCGGGCTCGAAGGTGGCAAACACGCGACCCCGGCAAAACACGTAGCCGAGATAGTCGATGTAGCCACCGGCTGCACCAGCATGTTCGAACAGGTCGCGCCGGTTAAAATCGCGGATTTTGGGTTGGCAGGCCGCTACACGCGGGTTAGCGTCCATCAGGCGCAGAATCGGCTCAATCCAGCCCGCAGTCGGTTCAATGTCGGAGTTGACCAGTGCGTAATACGTAGCCCCGCCATGTACCTGCCGAATCTGTTCGAGGGCTTCGTTGTAGCCACCCGCATAGCCGGTATTGCGTGTGAGCCTGACGACCGTTACGCCCGGAAAATTGGCCTGCAAATAAGCCACCGACCCATCGGTCGAGGCATTGTCGGCCACAAAAACCGGGTGCCCGTCGGCGTGTTGGAGTACAAGCGGCAGAAACTGCTGGAGAAATGTTTGTCCGTTGTAGTTAAGGATAACTAAGGCAAGCCGGGTCATTCAGGTGGTTTGCGGCTTACCCGTCTGGGTGTGCAGCAGCAGGCAACTGCCAACTGTACACGCTAACCGGTAAGCTATGTTAAAAAATTACGGCATCATATTGCCCAGATCCATTCCGGGAATGTTGGGCAGAAGGCCTTCGGTCGATTTGCGGAGGTGTTCGCGGATTTTGGGCTCCATGGTCTCCATAGCCTTATTGATGGCAGCGACCACCAGATCCTGAAGCATCTCGCGGTCGTCGTTGGAGGTGCCAATCGACTTCACCATGTCCGGATCAATTTCCAGTTTGATTACCTGCTTGAGACCGTTGACGGTGGCCCGAACCATACCCGCCCCCGACTCACCCGTTTCGGTAAGGGTAGAGAGGCTTTGCTGGGCTTCCTGCATTCGGGCCTGAATGTCTTTCATCTTCCCGAACATGTCCATCATATTTCCTAAGTTCCCGAACATATCTTTCTAAAGTTTTCAGTTTAGAGTTTATAGTTTTCAGTTGCTGACGCCTGATTACTCATCCACGCCCCAGCTATACTGTAAACCACAAACAGGTGAACGCTCACCACCAAAACTGTCTTTTACCGAATCAGCAGTACTGAATCTGATTTGACGGTCTTTCTACCCGATCCATCGGTCACCTCAACGCGCCAGACGTAGGTACTCGCCGGAGCGGGTTGCCCGTTGAGGGTGCCATCCCAGCCGTCGTTTTCGTCGGAACTCGTGGTGCTGTAAATCACCGATCCCCAGCGGTCGAAGATAGTCAGCCGGTAGTTGTCGGTGAAAAACCCTTTCGCCTGGAAGCGGTCGTTTTGGCCATCGCCGTTCGGGGTAAAGGCCGTCGGTGCAAAGATACCGGCTTCGAGGTTCAATTCATACGGGTTCGAGCGGCTACTAAACCCATTAGCCGCTGTGGCCACAATCACAAACCGGTACAAGGGCAGGTCGGGGTCGCTGCGGTCGGGCTCAAAATGGGTGTTACTGCCCACCGGTTGCCGGCGCAACACGTTGCCCGTGATCCGGTCAATAATCTCGACCTCGTACTCGACTACGGCAATCGGGCCAAAGGGCGAGTCGGCGGTCCAATCGAGGGCACCCGGCGAATCGGAGCGCAGCCAAATGGTACAGGCCGAAGCCGAGGGGGCCGACTCCTGCCCGCAGGCATTGCGGTACACCACCCGGTAACAATACGCCTGACTACTCGTTTTGGCCGATTTGTCGATAAAAATGGCGTCGTTCGTCGTTTGCCCCACGACATTGAACGGCCCGTTTGGCGAGTCGGCGCGGGAGATGATCGTGGTAAAATTGGTGGTAGCCCCCACGCTCGGCTGTAACGCCTGATACCGAACCGACCCATCACTTTCGACACTCACCCGAATATCGGTCATAGGCTGGGGCGGCTGTCCGTTGGAGCCCGTCACACAGAGCGAGTTCGAAACAAGGGTTGTCACGCCAATCTGTGCCTGTAGCTGATAGCAATAGCGCTCCCCGCATACAATCCCATTGGCATCGGAATACGTACTGGTGTTACGGTTCGAGGCCCCCTGAATAGGCAATGTAAATCCATCTTTGTTAATGCTCCAGCGAAACGTGCCGCTGGTGGTAGCGGTGTACGGAGCCCACGTCAGATCGACCCGGTTAGCGCCCGACTGTGCGTTCAACACCAGGCTGCAATACTCTTCCGTCGAATTCGGGGCCGGGCAATCGCTCGCGGTACGCAGTTGAAAGCACTGGCTCTGGGCGGTGTTAGCCACGATAGTAACGGTTTGGCCGTTCAGGGCCGTTTGGTTGGTAGGCTGAAACGCCCCCCCCGGTCCCCGCTGCCAAATCTGAATAGGCGTGTTGGCCACCCCCCGCACCTGCATTCGGAGCGTGTTGGCATCTACCGTGGTCAGGTTTGTGACCACGGGGGCTGCTGGCGGGGTATCAACGGGGGTTACGGTAAACGTGCTCTGAAGCGCATTGCAATCATCCACATTGAAATATCGCCCGGTAACTTTGATCGTAACCGGATTGGTACTGGTGTACGTATGCTCAATAGCAGGGCCATTTTGGGCCTGTGTTGTGTAGTAATCAATAACGGCCCCATCGCCCCAATCGACCCGAACAGCATCGTACTGGCTGGTGATGTTTGTCAGGGCAAAGCTCAGGGTTGCTTTCCGCCCCGAACAGGAAACAGCCGAAAACGAAATAGGTGAATTGGGCAGTACAGTGACGGTTTCGCACTTAGCCAGAGGAGCATTTGTTCCACCACCACTTCCAATTTGTAGAATAGTGTAAGTGCCGGGTGTAGAACTTGTAGGGAGCGTAACGGTGGAGGTACCTGTCAAGTCGGAGACACCGCCGGTGGTTGGTAAACCGTTGCCATTGTAGCCAAAAATGTACTGGATATTTTTTGCACCAGCTACCGTGTTCGTCACCGAAAAATTGGTGTTGCTATTGGCACATACCCGTGTGCGGTTGAGGGTAAAACCTCCCGCCGTAACGCCGGGCTGCGGCTGGCAATAGTTCTGCGCCAGGGAGATACCTCCGCCAAACCACCCCAGAGCGATAGCGGCCCAGCCCAGTACCTTCAACAACCGGCCCGATACAGCAACGCCGTAAACCGCCCGGTTAAACGCAACCCAACCGGGCGCAAAGCCCCGGTAATCCACAAAGCACCTCACAGAAAGTAACCGTTTGATCGTTATCTAAAATCCGTTTGCTGATGCATTATCAACGCCTTACGGGTCGTTTTAGCGCCCTCCCGAACGTATCTTTGTGGTGAATCGTTAGTTCATCAACAAATTCACTGCTACCAGCCAACTCGCTATGAGCAATAATAATACCAGTAGTGATGAAAATCCGATTCGGCTCGACCGAATTGAGGACGCCATCGCTGCCATCCGTGACGGAAAGATTATCCTCGTCGTTGACGATGAGGACCGTGAGAATGAAGGCGACATGATTTGTGCCGCCGAAAAGATTACGCCCGAAATTGTCAACTTCATGACCAAAGAAGGGCGCGGTCTTATGTGCGCCCCGCTTACGCAGGAACGCTGCGACGAATTGGGCCTTACCATGATGGTTGGCGACAATACCTCGGTGCACACTACTCCGTTTACGGTTTCGGTCGATTTGCTCGGTAACGGCTGTACCACAGGCATTTCGGCTTCTGACCGATCTAAAACCATTCAGGCGCTCGTAGACCCCAACACCCGACCCGAAGATTTGGGCCGCCCCGGGCATATTTTCCCGCTTCGGGCCGTTGAAGGGGGCGTAATCCGGCGGGCCGGCCATACCGAGGCCGCCGTTGATCTGGCCCGGCTGGCGGGTCTGCAACCCGTAGGCGTGCTGATTGAAGTCCTGAACGAAGATGGTACGATGGCCCGGTTGCCGCAACTCCGCGAAATTGCCGACCGTTTCGGTATGGTGCTCGTGAGTATTCAGGATCTGATTGCGTACCGGCTTCGTACGGAGAGCCTTATCCGGCGCGAAATCGGCGTAGACATGCCCACCGAGTGGGGGCACTTCGACCTGATCGCGTTCAAGCAAACCAACACCGACGATACGCACCTGGCCCTGGTGAAAGGGTCCTGGGAGCCGGGCGAGCCCGTGCTGGTGCGTGTACACTCCTCGTGCGTTACGGGCGATATTTTCGGGTCGTGCCGGTGCGACTGCGGGGGGCAACTCCACGCGGCCATGAGTATGGTTGAGCGCGAGGGTAAAGGCGTAGTGCTGTACATGAATCAGGAAGGACGCGGCATCGGCCTGATCAACAAACTAAAGGCGTACAAACTGCAGGAGCTGGGCCGCGATACGGTTGAAGCCAACCTGGAGCTGGGTCTGCCGATGGACGCCCGCGACTACGGCGTGGGTGCACAGATTCTGCGCGACCTTGGCATCAACAAAGTCCGGCTGATCTCAAACAACCCCAAAAAGCGGGCAGGCCTTATGGGCTACGGTATCGAAATCGTAGACTCAGTAGCCATTGAAATCCCGGCCAACCCACACAACGAAGCCTACCTGCGTACCAAGCGCGACAAGATGGGGCACGCGATTCTGAAGGGGTAAGCGTTTTGGTGAAACGTTGCAGAAACATTTACCTGCTACGCGACTCCGAACCAACCAAAAACGATAAACCAGAAGCAATAAACCGAAAATAAATCCCCGAAAACCGGAATCTTCCGGTTTTCGGGGATTTATTTTTTGCCCGACGCAACCACTCTCCATTGCGCTCCGTATTGCCAGATGAACCGGTTCAACTGTCGTATTGCCAACTCACAATCACTGTTGACTATGCATCTTACTATTCCTGGCCGCAGCCTGTTTCTGGCGCTGGCCGTGACTCTTTCCATGATGGCCTGCGATAACGACACTACCGAACCGGTGGGTGCGGTCGATGACGCCAGCGTGAATCTCACCACCACCTCGCTCGGGCCAGTTCTGACGGGCAGTGGCGGCAAAACGCTCTACTTCTTTGCTTCGGATGTGAACGGGGCTTCGGGCTGTACATCGCCCCAGTGCCTCTCCAACTGGGTTACGTTCTATGCCGAACCGAGCGCCCTGCAAGTAGGTACCGGGCTCAGTACAACGGACTTTACCGTGATTAATCGGCCCGATGGGCGGCTCCAGACGGCTTATAAAGGCTGGCCGCTGTATTATTTTAAAAACGATGCCAAAGCGGGCGATGTACTCGGCGACAATGTGGGCGGGGTCTGGATGGCGGCTAAACCCAACTACTCCATCCTGATCGGTAACACCCAACTGGTGGGCCACGACGGCAAAAATTATGTCACCGCCAATACCATAGCCTACACCGAAGGCACCGGCAACACCCTGTATTTGACCGACGCCCGCGGAATGGCCCTGTACGCATTTGCGAATGACCGGAAAAACAAGAATAATTACACCCGGCAAGACTTTAGCAACAATCCCACCTGGCCGCTGTTTGAAGTGCCCGTGTCGGCCCTGGGCGAACTGCCCTCGTCGCTGAAAAAGGCAGACTTTGGCAGCATCACGGTTTTCGGGCGCAACCAGTTGACCTACAAAGGCTGGCCGTTGTATTACTTCGGCGGAGATGGTACCACACGCGGAGCTACCAAAGGGGTTAGTTTTCCCCGGCCCAACGTTTGGCCCATTGTGAATGCCAGTACGCCCGAAGCACCCCTACCCTAATACCCCCCTACCGAAGCAGGCAGTTGGCGCACGGCCGCCTTGCTCGCGGTATAACCGATTAAGAGTAACGACCCGTTTTGATGAACGCTTGATTGAATGGCCAACTCGCCCAACTCACCGGCCCTACCTGACCTGATCGCCCGTTGCCTGCGCAATGAGCGACGGGGCCAGGAACTGCTCTACCGGCAGTTTTACGGGTATGCCATGAGCGTTTGTATGCGGTACACCCAATCGCGGGAAGAAGCCCTGGAAGTACTGAACGACGGGTTTCTGAAGGTGTTTACCCGGCTCGATGGATTCGACACCAACCTGCCGTTTAAGGGTTGGCTCCGCCGGATTCTGATCAATACAGCCGTTGACCACTACCGGGCGTCGGTACGCCATCAGCACGAAGATATTGGCGAAGCGGGGCAGGTATCGACCGACATGGCCGATGCCTATAGCCAGCTCGCCCACGAAGAATTGATTGCACTCATTCAACAACTGTCGCCGGCTTACCGGCTGGTGTTTAACCTGTACGTGATTGACGGATTTAGCCACGACGAAATAGCGGGGCAACTTGGGATTTCGGTGGGCGCATCGAAGTCGAACTTAGCCAGAGCGCGGGAAAACCTGCGGGCCATGATTCAAAAAAAAGCGAACGATGAGTATGCAAGAGCAACCCGATAACGACGCGGCCTTCGACGGCCTCGACCGGCTCTTCAGAAAGTCAGCTGAAGAGTTTGAGCCCCCGTATGACCCTGCCGCCTGGACAAGCATGAGCGCCCAGCTCGACGAACGCGACCGAATTGCGGGATGGGGCAGGTTGCTGCGCTGGAGCCTGGGTCTGTTGGGCCTCCTTCTGCTTCTGAGCGGGGGCTGGTACAGCTACCGGCAGGCCCAGACCGAACTCCCAAACCCGCCCAGACAAGGGGCAGCCCCCCGATTGCCGGTTGGAGCAGCGGCTTCGGGCGGGCAGCCCCTTGCCCGGGTATCTTCGGCGTCGCAGCCGGTAACAGAGCCATCCGCCATTCGGACCGGAACAAACAAGCCCACTGGTAGCGAGACGGGGTTATCGGCGGCTAAACCTGCCGAACCTGTGCTACCAGCCCTGGCAACGGCCACCAACAGCCCGGCAGGCGTAACGTTACGCCCAACGCAGGCTACGAACCCGACGCCAAACCGACCGTTGACCGGACGACAAAAAACAGCGCCCGGAGCCGATGATCAACATACAGCCATCAACCTTCGGGAGCGGGCAATCTCCCGCAACGACATTGCCGGACGACCTTCATACCAACCTATGCAGCGTGAGGCCAGCCAGAATCGGCGACTGCGCTGGCCTGTCGTCCGGCAACCTTTATTGGCTCGCTACACGGCAGCCAAACGCGACTTACCTTCTGGCCGGGCAATCGGGGCCAAAGCTGACCCGTCTATTCAATCGCCAATGGTTCAGCCAACGGATGAGATCCGGAATCGTCTTGAGGCTTTACAGTCAGGAGCAGGAGGGCAAACGAACGGGCCTGCGCCCTCCGAAACGACCCTCCCGCTGGAACCGACAACGACCCTGACGCACCAGCAAACGCTGCATTGGCCCCAATGGACGCCCCTCGACATACCTGAGCGCACGGCCCCACCGGTTGTCAATGTACCTACGGCGAGCCAACCTGTGCAGGAGCGGGGGCTGAGTGTTCGGGTGGTGGTATCGCCTGATCTGAGCGGTATTGGCTTCTCGGGGTTCACCAAGCCCGGTACCAACGCCGGTTTGCTGGCCGAGTACCGTATTGCCAATCGGTGGAGCGTGCAGGCTGGCCTCATCCGCAGCGTCAAGCTGTACAACGCCCGGGCCGATCAGTATTATTGGCCGGGCTACCTGAAGTGGCCGGTGCGGCCCGTGGGGGTTGAGGGGCGGTGTGATATGTTTGACGTGCCGATCAATATTCGGTACGACATATTCCAACGGAGAGTTGACCCACTGCGTCCACCCACCCGTGTGTTTGTGAGCGCCGGAGCCACCACGTACATCATGCGCAAAGAAACCTACGATTACCAGTACGAAGACCCCACCGACCCGCGCATCCGGTTCCGGTCCTGGACGGGCAATACCGGTCGGTACGGGTTCAGTCAGTTAAATATCTCGGCTGGTTACGAACGCCCCCTGAGTCGGCGTTTTTCGTGGCAGGTGGAGCCGTTTCTGAAAATGTCGCTGAAAGAAATTGGGTATTTCAAGGTCCATTTGTTCAGCACAGGCGCTTTTTTATCACTTCGTTACAAACTGTAGGCTTCCACATTTCGTACAGATGTACAGAGTATTCTAACTTTTTCGTTCAATTCGTGTAACTACATTTAAACAACCGACGTATGCAACCCGAAGTAACCACCGAACCGATCAACCGGGGTCAATTTTTACGTAGTCTGGGCCTCAGCAGTGGTGCCCTCATGGCCCTGTACTGCATGGGTACACTTACCTCCTGCTCCAGCAGCAACGAGCCAGCCACGGTTACGCCCGCTCCAACACCCGGCGCAGGCACGGGTCTGACAGGCAACCTCGACCCCACTAAAGGCGTGGTTGATTTCACCATTGACCTGAACAACACAAGCTACTCGAAACTGAAAACCGAAGGCGAATTTGTGCAACTGGGTCAGATTGTAGTTGCCAATGCTCAGGGAACGCTGGTGGCCCTCAGCAATGTGTGCACCCATCAGGGCGGGCAACTTTCGTACCGCAAAGCGAACAACGATTTTCAGTGTAACGTCCATGCGGGGCTGTTTACCACAACGGGTGCCGTGAAGCAATCACCGCCCACAACGCCTGTGAAAGCATACAAAGCAACCCGTACCGGCGATTCGCTGCGTATTGTGGCTTAATTTTTCTTCCCCCGCGAGGTTAACCTTGCGGGGGTCTTCCCGGCCCCCTGACCGGCCGTTTCTCCCGCTCTCATTCCTTTTACGGAACCATGAAACATCTTTTTTGGGCCTTCGCACTGAGTGTTTTGCTCACACCCGCTTTTGGACAAACCAGCCCAGCCGACACGCTTAAGCCGAACGCGGGCGCCACTTCAGCCGATGACCTGCTGGCCGGTCTGACCGACTCGACGGAGGCCGCCCCTCTCCTGCCCCGACACATGATTTTTACGCAACGCGCCTTTTGGGGGCCTAAAGGACTGTTGCGCCTGACCAACATAGCTCCGCTTACACCCGAAGGGCGGGCTAAAGAGCTGAAGATCCGGCGCACCATGCTCGTGACCCACCAGGTTCTGGGGTTTGCGACATTGGCGGGGTTTGTGGCGCAGGGTATTGTGGGGTCACGGCTTTACAAAGCACAGGGCACCGAGATTTTACGAATTCGCGAAACACACAGCAATCTGGCCACGGCTATCAACATTGGTTACACCACCACGGCCCTGCTGTCGCTAACGGCCCCGCCCAAGATGGTGAGCGAACGCCGGGGGCTCAGTTCCATCAAGCTGCACAAGTACCTGGCCATACTGCACATGGCAGGCATGGTTGCTACCAATATTCTGTCGGAGCAGGCGTCGAAAAACGATCAGCTGAAAAGCTGGCACCGGGCTGCAGCCTTTACCACATTTGGGGCCTACGCAGCCTCCATTATTGCAATCAAATTTTAGGCATCACCTGTAATCAACTCAGTCATGAACCTCTCTCAAACCGGCAGAGCCCTGCTCCTGTCAGGCGGTTTTCTTGCGCTCTTTAGTTTCGTTTCGCCCGATACCCCAACCCGGCCAACCAGCACTGAAGGCGCGCACCACGTCGCCAAACGCAAACTGATGGCCGACAAAAAAGCGTCGACAATCACCTACGCCATGCGGCACCCCATGCATACCTGGGAGGGCGTTTGCCGCGATGTAAACGGCGCAATTGTGTACGACGATGAATCGAAAAAGGTGGAAACCGTGGCCATTGTGGCCAAGGTGGCCTCGTTCGACAGTCAGAACGCCAACCGCGACTCGCACGCCATCGAAGTACTGGAGGGCATTAAGTACCCCAACGTGACCTTTGCCAGTCAACAGGTTCAGGACGACGGCTCGGGCAAACTGACCGTAACCGGTAGGCTCACCTTTCATGGCGTCACCAGAGCGGTGACGGTACCCGTTGTCCGGAAAGAAAGCGGAGGTGTGACGGTGTACGAAGGTTCATTCGTAACCAAGCTCACCGATCACCAGATTGAGAAGCCCAGCCTGATGATGGTGCCCGTAGAAGATGAGCTAAAGATCAAATTTTCGCTGGCGTTTCGGATGTAGATACATAAGAAATCGAACATTTGTCTAACCAGAAAACAAAAATTAATTTGATTAATACCATAGTTCTGTATTTTGGTGGCCTAACTCTTTCCTTTGGTTATGCACAACAAACTTTACGGAACTGCGCTGCTGGTAGCGCTCATGGCACAGAGTTGCCAGGTAAATACCGACATTCAGACGGCCCCGGCCACCCTTCGGACCAACACCGAAATTGACGCTTTCATCCGAACAACGCTGCAACAGAAAGGTGATTTCCGGTGGGCAATGGCATCCGACGAACTGGTTTGGAGCGCCCTGCGGCAGTCCGACGGGGTAGTGTCGGTGGGCTACAAACCCGCCGGTTTATCGGCAGATTTACGAGAGACCATCCACACGATCGACATTCAGGATGGTCCCTGGCAACAAGCCCGGCAGCAACTGCTCGATCTGGTGCTGCGAACTGAGCAGCAAACCGACCCAACTCTGAAAGCAACTGATCTGGTGGCGTTTTCAGAAGAAACTCTGCCCGTACTCGATCTGCGAGTGAAACGTCTGGAGACTATTCAGCAGCTGCGAGCGTCGGGGCTGGTACGGTATGTGGAGCCGATGGGCTATCAGCCCGGCCAAAGCGACACCCGTGCCAAAACGGCTTCGAGTAGCGGATGTGGTTCCAACATTGCCGATATTCCCCTCACCGAAGGGGCCGACTATACAACCCTCACCCCAGGCACCAAGTCGCCCTGGAACCACCCCTACCACGGCATCCGCGACGCCTGGAGCCGGAGCACCGGAGCAGGCACCAAAATTTTGCTTATCGATACCGGTATCAGCGACACTCAGGACAATCTCGGCAGTGCGTTCAACCAGGGAAGTTCAACCGGGCGCACCATCGAAAAACGGGTTACGCTGCCCAAAGCCTGGTTCTGGTCGTCGGCCGAAACGCCTGCCGATGGCTGTGGTCATGGCACCGCGATGGCGGGGGCTATGCTAGCGCCACGCGGTACCGACGGTGCCGCCATGGGTGTTGCTTACAATGCCAGTCTGGTGAGCGTTCGGGCCGCTACCGATGTTTTTCTGGACGAATCGCGCGAGATGAAGGGCGTTGCCGATGCATACATTCTGGCCGGTAACCGCGACGACATCAAAATCACGAGTATGTCGCTGGGTACCATTCTGTATAACTCACAGGTGGCCGACGCCATTCGGTACGCTTTCAACAAAGGGAAGCTCATGTTTTGCGCGGGAGGTACCTCGTTTGGCTGGTCGGCGGGCTGGACAGGGGTCATCTTCCCCGCCAGCATGTCAGAAGTTCAGGCGATTACGGGCATTCAGGACAACCTGACCCGACGCTGCGAAACCTGCCACGAGGGAGCCGAAATTGACTTTGTGGTGGTCATGGAAAAAGCCGCCAATGGTCGGCACATCCCGACTCTGGCTATGAGTGGCAACCCACCCTCAACGGTAGGAGGCTCATCGGTCGCTACGGCCACCACGGCGGGCATGGCGGCCTTGGTTTGGTCGCAAAACCCAACCGCGACCCGCACCCAGGTTCTGGACCGCCTGACCCGGTCGGCCAGCAACTACCCCAACCGAAGCAGCAATTTTGGCTGGGGCCGCATCAACGTCAATGCCGCCCTTACGGCCTTAAACTAAGTGAATGAACCATGTAAAATGCATAATGAAGTGACTGGCTGTGAGTAGGTCATTCAATTATGCATTTTACATTGTTCATTATACATTCAATTCAGTCTGAGTACTTACCAGTTTGGGCTTACGAAAACCGCGCCAGGCCAGCACGGCACTTATCACGGTCAGCACGGCGCTGAGCACGTACGGGGCACCCGGAAAATACACCGGCGCGCCCGTACTGGTGAAGTACGAAAACAGATTGGTCATAATAACCGGCCCAAAAATGGACGTGGTGCTGGCCAGGCTTGTCAGGGCACCCTGCACTTCGCCCTGTTCATTGGCGGGCACCTGCGTCGATATAATGCCTTGAATGGATGGTCCGGCAATGCCGCCGAGGGCGTAAACCCCCATGAACGCAAACATCATCCAGCTCTGACTGGCCAGGGCGAAAAGCGCAAAGCCTACGGCCGAAAATAGCAAACCCACATACACCGACCGCTGTTGCCCCAATTTCGGGATAATAATCCGGGTAAGGCCACCCTGTACAATGGCAAAGCACAAGCCGATCATCGCCAGCGACCAGCCAACAATTTCCTCGTCCCAGCCAAACTTTTCCATGGTGTAAAATGTCCAGGTGCCCTGTACCGAAAAGCCAGCAATGTAGATGAGCACGAGCGAGGCTACCAGACCCAGAATAACCGGGTAATGACACAGCCGGAGCAGAGAGCCTACGGGGTTGGCCCGTCGCCAGTCGAACGGACGGCGGTTTTCGGGAGCGAGCGATTCGGGCAAGACAAACAGACCGTACAGGAAATTGACAAACGAGAGACCAGCAGCCACAAAAAACGGCGTTCGCGGGCCAAACTGCGCCAGCGTACCACCCAGGGCGGGACCAAGAATAAAGCCAACGCCAAACGCGGCCCCTACAAGCCCAAAGTTCTGCGCCCGTTTTTCGGGGGTACTGATGTCGGCAATGTACGCACTCGCTGTAGTAAAGCTGGCCCCGGTAACGCCCGCCAGTAAACGCCCCAGAAAGAGCCACTCGATACTGGGAGCAAATCCCGTCAGAACGTAGTCGAGCCCGAACCCAAACAGGGAGAACAACAGCACCGGTCGGCGGCCGTACCGGTCGCTGAGCCCACCCAGTACGGGGGCAAACATAAACTGCATACCAGCGTACGCAAACGTCAGCCAGCCACCGTACCGGGCCGCCTGGCTCAAATCGCCCTGTATGAGTTGCTCAATCAGCTTAGGCACCACCGGAATAATGATACCTAACCCCGTCACGTCGATCAGAAGGGTGATAAAAATAAACGCGAGAGCCGGGCCACGCTTGGCCGGGCCAGAGGTTACCTGGGTAGATTGAGTCGACATAAGAAAGGAATGCGAAATGATGAATGGGCTGGTGCGCAGTAGTTTATCTGGCGCCAGCCCATTCATCATTTCGCATTATGCATTACGCATTAGTTAAGCGTACGTATTCAGCATCACTGGCATCACCAGCATCAGCAGTTCTTCGTTTTCTTCTTTATCGGCCGGAATGATAAGACCCGCCCGGTTGGGAGCCGACATTTCGAGCGAAATCATCTTGGCGTTCAGGTTACCGAGCATCTCTACGAGCAACTTGGCATTGAAACCAATCTCCATCGGCACCCCTTCGTAATCGCACAAAAGAATCTCGTTGGCCTCGTTCGAGTAGTCGAGGTCTTCGGCCGAAATGGTAAGCTTGTTGTCTTTCAGCGACAGCCGAATCTGGTGCGTTGTGCGGTTGGCGTAGATCATAATCCGCTTGAGCGAATTGAGCAGATCGGTACGGCCAATCGTCATGACGTTCGTGTTATTAGTCGGGATGGCGTTTTCGTAGTCCGGGAAACGCTCATCGATCAGGCGGCAGATCAGCTGCGTAGAGCTAAACGAGAACGATGCGTTGGCCTGGCTGAACTCAGCCCGTACATCGACCCCCTCGGGCAACGACGCTTTGAGGAGCTGGAGGGCTTTCCGGGGCACGATAAGCGACGTATTGGCCGAGCCCGAAATGTCGGTCCGGCGGTACCGGATCAGGCGGTGCCCGTCGGTAGCCACAAACGTAGCCTTATCGTCGCTCAGGTTCAGGTACACCCCCGTCATGGCCGGGCGCAGATCGTCGGTGCTGGTGGCAAAAACGGTATTGTTGATCGCATCGAGCAGGGCATCGGACGACAATTCGACCGACAGATTTTTGTTAACCGCCGGGATTTTGGGGAAATCAATCGGGTTTTCGCCGGAGAGTTTGTAACGGCCGTTATCCGTCAGAATCTGGGTACCAAATGTCTCGGTGTCGATCTGGAACGTGACGGGTTGCTCGGGGAGGCTCCGCAACGTGTCGAGCAACAACTTGGCCGGAATCGCAATCGCCCCATTCTCCGTCGCATCAACCGGGATTTGGGTGGTCATGGTCGTCTGGAGATCTGAAGCCGTAACGGTCAGTGTCCCGTCCTCGATTTTAAAGAGGAAATTCTCTAAAATGGGCACAATAGGGTTCGACGCGACAACCCCGTTTATATTGGAAAGATTCTTAAGCAGAACCGAGGAGGAGACAATAAATTTCATAAGGCCTGTGTCTATTACAATAGAGCAAAACTAAAAAAAAAGGCGGTACTTTCTATGCCGTACAGGGCATAAGTTTACCAGAATCCTGCCGAGTGAACATCCACCCAACCGAAGCTTTGGGTATGTGCCTACACAAAAATAGAGCCAAAAACCCATTCATTTGACCTTCAAACCATTCAGACAAAAACCCATTTGTAAACGCGCCTAAAACGGATAGTTTTGTCGGGCTGACCATCAGCCAGATACCGTTGGTCAGAACCCATGACTACCTACACCCCCGGCCTGCATATACTGGCCACATTTACGGCTCCACAAACGCACCTGACCGACCCCGACGGTTGCCGGGCCCTGTTCGACGCGCTCATCGACGAGCTGGGCCTCGCCAAAGTAGGCGAAACCTACCATGCTTTCCCGAATGGCGGGTTTACGGCCGTCGTTTGCCTTACCGAATCGCACGTATCGATTCATACCTGGCCTGAATTCGGCGTGGCCACTTTTGACGTGTTTTTGTCTAACTTTCAGCGCAATAACGAGGCCAAGGTGCGGCTGTTCTACGCGCGTACGCTGGGCCATTTCGACGCTACCGAACAAACCCGCCACGAACTGACCCGATGACCGACGCTCTCCCCTCCGACTCACAGCCCGCATCGGCAACGCTTCAGTGCCCGCACTGCAAACACACCATTACGTACTATGACGTAACGGGTAGTTCATTTTATGGTTGCCCTAATTGCCAAACCTTTTTCAAATACGAAACCGAAAGCCTGCCCCGGCGTCTGACGCAGTTCGATAATCAAACTAAGCCGGTACTGCCGGTTGGCACAGAGGGCTTTATGGAGGGGCAATTTCATCGGGTGGTGGGCTACATGCACCGAAAAGAACGGGGCAAGCCTTATAACTGGGTCGAGTACGTGCTTTTCCGGGCCGATGGCGTGTACACCCAACTGGCCGAGTACGAAGGGCATTGGACATACATTGTACCCACCAAAGCCAAATACAACGAGTACGGCAAAGGGGGCAACGCCTACTACGTCGATACCGAAGAACGGCAATACCGGCTCTACAACCGCTACGAACCCCAGACCCTGCTGGCCATCGGTGAGTTTGACTGGAACGTGCTCGACGACGACCGGATGCGCGTGTCGGAGTACATCAACCCGCCCTACACCCTTGTGGCCGAAGTGGCCGCTACCCGCACCGATTGGTACAAGGGCATCTATAAAACCCGGCAGGAGATCGCCAACGCCTTTGGCCTAAGCCCCTCCGACCTCCCCAAACCACAAGGGACAGGTGCCGCCCAGCCCGCCATCAGCCCCGAAAAATGGCAGGGGGTATTATCATTTACGGGCGTAGCACTGGTTATTTTGTTCAGCCTGCAACTTCTGCTGACGATTGTAAAACCCCGTCAGTTTGTGCTCGATACCACCTACAGCACCGAGCTCGATACCGGCGCTACCAACGTGAGCAACGGCCTGTTCAAGCCGGTCATCTCGCCTTCGTTTAGCATCAACGGCCCGGCGGCCCTCGAAATTCGGGTGTCGGCCGACATCGACAATCAATGGGTAGAGTTGCCGATGAGCTTAGTGAACGAGCAAACGGGCCAATCGTACGAGTTTACCAAGGTGCTGGAGTATTATCACGGCGTAGATGGGGGCGAAAGCTGGTCGGAGGGTGGGGCCGTCGACGAAGCCGAACTGTCGCGGATTCCGTCGGGGCGGTACCACCTGAACCTCTACCCTATCTCACAGGGGAAACCAAGCGTGCGGGGCTCGCTCCGGGTGACCCAAAACCCAACGATTTTCAGTAACCTGCTGATTCTGTTGACACTCCTGCTTATTTATCCAATTTATCTCTTGTTCAAAAAGCAGATTCTGGAAAGTAACCGCTGGCAAAACAGCGACTTTGCGGATGAAGGAACCGAATAAACCCACCTACTCCCATGCTCAAAAACCTTTCGACTATCAAGGTCTATGTTTTCCTGATTGCGCTTTTGCTCGGCGGATTCGCCTGGGCGGGCCTGACAGGTACCTGGCTCATCGGCGACGACCTCGACAGTGTCGAGAAACGTGACGACAAGCAGGGTTTTCACCGATCGGTGGGGCGCGGCTACCGGGGAGGTCGCAGCGGGTTTTATCATAAATAAGGAGAAGGGAGGAAAGGGAGGAAGGAGAAAAGAGAAGCTTATTGGCAATCGCCTGTTGTTCGTTGTTCATTCTTCATTATCCATTGTTCACTGCTCGTTGTTCACTGTTCGTTGTTCGTTGATACCTGTTCATTGTTTTAACTCTCCAATTGTATGGAATACAAATACATCATTGCTTCGATTGTTTACTCGCTGGTGGGTATCGTGATTCTGGTCATTTGCTTCGTGACTATTGAAAAAATTGCCCCGGAAAACCTCTGGAAAAAGATTGTCGATGAGCAAAACGTGGCACTGGCTATTCTGGCGGCTGCGTTTATGATTGCCCTGTCGATCATTATCAGTTCGGCTATTCATGGCTGACGAACCCACCGACCCGTTGGCGGCCCCTGCCACCGGCACCCTGACCGACCGGAAATCGCACCGGCCTGAAGGCGAATCGCTCAATTCGTTTCAGGTTCTGCTGCTCCTGTCGGTGTTTGTGATTGCCACCTGCGGACTTATTTACGAACTCATTGCGGGTACCCTCGCCAGTTATCTTCTGGGCGATTCGGTCACGCAGTTTTCGACCATCATCGGGGCCTATCTATTTGCTATGGGTATCGGCTCGTGGCTATCGAAATACCTCGACGGTGATTTGCTGCGCTGGTTTATCCGAATCGAAATTCTGGTGGGCATCGTCGGCGGGTTTAGCGCCCCGCTGTTGTTTGTGCTGTTCGAATACGTGGCCTCGTTCCGGGTGGTGCTGTACGGGCTGGTGGGCCTCACGGGTATTCTGGTGGGGCTCGAAATTCCGTTGCTGATGCGGATTCTGGAGCATCAGCTTTCGTTTAAAGATCTGGTGTCGCGGGTGTTCACCGTCGATTACATTGGGGCCTTGCTGGCGTCGGTTATTTTTCCGCTGGTGCTGGTGCCGCAGCTTGGTCTTATTCGCACGGCCCTGTTTTTTGGCCTGCTCAATGTACTGGTGGCCGCTTTTGTCCTGTACAAATTCCCGCAAACGCGCCCCTACCGCACAGCGCAGGGCGTGCTGATTGGCTTCACGATACTGGGCCTGCTCGCGGGCTTTGCCCTGGCCGAACGAGTGATGACCTACACCGAAAGTGTGGCCTTGCAGGACAAGGTGATCTATAGCCAATCAACACCGTACCAGCGCATTGTACTCACCAGCAACGCCCGCGAAATGCGCCTGTACCTCAACGGCAATCTTCAGTTCAGCTCGGCCGACGAGTACCGCTATCACGAGGCTCTGGTGCACCCGGCCATGCAGGCCAACCCGCGCGCCCGGCGGGTGCTGGTGCTGGGTGGGGGCGACGGACTCGCCGTACGGGAGTTGCTCAAATACCCGGCTCTGCGGACCATTCGGCTGGTTGATCTGGACCCCGGCATGACGCAACTGTTCCGGCAGAACGAACTCCTGCTGAAGCTAAATAAGCGGTCGTTGCTGTCGTCCAAGGTCGACGTGGTCAATGCCGATGCCTACACCTGGATTCGGCAGGACACCGCCCGTTACGATGTGGTGGTGGTCGATTTCCCCGATCCCTCCAACTACTCCATTGGCAAGCTGTACAGCACCGCTTTCTACCGCGAACTCGACCGGGTACTGGCACCGGGGGGTGTCGTGGTGGTGCAATCGACCTCGCCCTACGTGGCCCGGCGGGCGTTCTGGTGCATTGCCCATACGCTGCAAGCGGTGGGCCTGCGTACCTTCCCCTACCACGTGCACGTGCCGTCTTTTGGCGAGTGGGGCTACGTGCTGGCTGGCCGCACGACCGAGCGCACTGGCTGGCCCGAGCCCAACCGGCTGAACCTCCCCACCGGTCTGCGGTACGTAAGCCCACTCACCCTGCGCGACATGACCACCTTTGCCCCCGACATGGCCGAGGTGACGACCGAGGTCAACCGACTCAACAATCAGGCTTTGGTGCAGTATTTTGAAGACGAATGGAGCGCCGTACCATGAAAGCAACCCGCCGAACCTTTCTGACCCAAACCGCCCTTGGCGTAGCCGCTCTGGCCACGGCTCCGCTACTGCCGGGTTGCCGCACAGCGCAGGCCATACCCGGCCGAAACCTGGGGCCAAACCACCAGGCAGGGCACTGGTTGCGGGGGCCTTTGCCCACCCTGGCGCATACCGCCCCGGCCGAAACGCTTTCGGCAGAAGTAGTGATTGTGGGTGGGGGCATTGCCGGCCTGTCGGCACGGCGGTGGCTGGCCAAAGCTGGCATGACGGATGTACTGCTGCTCGAACTGGAAGAAAAAACGGGCGGCAACTCAACGTCGGGCCAAAACAGCGTGTCGGCCTACCCGTGGGGTGCGCATTATCTGCCCATTCCAGACATCCGCAACCGCGAACTGCTCGACTTTCTGGCGGAGGCCGGGAGCATCACCGGATACAACGAAGCCGGGCTCCCTATCTACAACGAATACCACCTTTGTCACGACCCCGAAGAGCGCCTGTTTATCAACGGGCATTGGCAGGAGGGGCTGGTACCCGAAATTGGTGTCCCCACCCCCGACCGTGACCAGATTCGGCGGTTCTTTGCCGAGATCGAGACCCTCCGGCAAGCTGTGGGCACCGACGGCCGCGACGCCTTCGCCATTCCGCTCGACCGCTCATCGGCCGATGCCCGTTTTCGGAACCTGGATAAGCAATCATTTGCCGATTACCTAACCCAGAAAGGGTTTACCTCACCTTACCTGCGCTGGTACCTGAACTACTGCTGTCAGGACGATTACGGTATTACGCTCGATCAAACGTCTGCCTGGGCGGGGCTGCATTATTTCGCCGGGCGCAAAGGGCGGGCTGCCAACGCGCCGGGCTCGGCCGTGATGACCTGGCCCGAAGGCAACGCGTTTCTGGCCGACCGGTTGCGGCAACAGGCCGAAACACCCACCCGCACCAACACCCTGGTTTTTTCGCTCGAACAAACCGAAACGGGGGTTCGGGTGCTGGCCCGCGACCTTGGCCGCAACCAAACCGTAGCCATCAACGCTCAAACGGCTATTTTGGCTACGCCCGCATTCATCGCCCGTCGACTGCTGGGCAAAGCGGCACCGGCTGCCGCACCCCAACCGTTGGCCCATACGCCCTGGGTGGTTGCCAACCTCACCGTCGATGCGTTGCCGCAGGGGCCTGGTGTACCCCTCTGCTGGGACAACGTGGTGTACGGCAACGATTCGGTCGGTTATATTTCGGCCAACCACCAGCACCTGCACGATAGCCCGCAGCGGGTAATCACGTACTACAAGCCCCTTACGAGTCATACGCCCACCCAGGTTGCCAACGCCCGACAGCGCGCCTACGGCACCACCCGCGACCAATGGATCACCGAAATTCTGACCGAACTCGAAACCGCTCACCCCAGCATTAGTCAGCACGTGCAGGAAATCGATATTTGGGTGTGGGGTCACGGCATGGCCGCCCCGTCGGTGGGGGCACTCTGGCATAGTGATCGTACGGCGCAACACCAATCCGTTGGCCACTCTATTTACGTTGCCCACACCGACTACAGTGGTATATCCATTTTTGAGGAAGCCTTTTACGGGGGTATCCGGGCCGCCGAAGCCCTGCTGGCTAACCGACAACCGGGTTCGCTTTAACCGCTACCGCCGTGACACAACCCTGGATCAAGTCGCCCCGATTCGACGGCCTGTTTATTCTGCTGCCCCCATTTGCGGCATTGGCAGTGGTGCTGTTGTTGCCCGAACGCTTCCGCAGTACCGATGAGATGCCCGTGATTGCCTGGGTGAGTCTGGTACTGCTGATCGACGTGGCTCATGTGTACAGTACCCTCTTTCGGACGTACTTTGACCCGGCCCGGTTTCGGCCCCGGCGCCGGTTATTTCTAACCATTCCGCTGCTGTGCTACGCCGTGGGCGTTGGGTTGTACAGCCTCGATGCCGGGTGGTTCTGGCGCGTGTTGGCGTATCTGGCGGTGTTTCATTTTGTGCGTCAGCAGTACGGGTTTCTACGACTCTATGCCCGCACCGAAACCGCGCCCCGCCCCTATCGCCAACTCGATACCGTAGTCATTTACACGGCCACGCTCTACCCGCTGCTTTGGTGGCACCTGACGCCCGGCCGCCATTTCAATTGGTTTGTCGATGGTGATTTCTGGCAGACGGCATCCCCACAAACGGGCATTCGCACGGTTCTGACGGCACTTTATGTCGGGTTGCTGCTATTGTATGTGGCCAAAGAGGTACGGCTGTACCAGACCCGGCGGTGGATCAATTGGCCCCGCAATCTGCTGGTGGCGGGCACAGTGCTATCGTGGTACGCCGGTATTGTACTCTTCAATGGCGATGTGGCCTTTACCATGCTCAACGTAGTGGCCCACGGCATCCCGTACATCGCCCTGATTTGGGCTACCTCCCGGCCCAGCCGGGGCGTGTGGGCCTCGCTGCTGCGTTCGTACGGAATCGTATTTTTTCTGAGCGTACTGGTTCTGTTGGCCTATCTGGAAGAAGGCCTTTGGGATGGGCTTGTCTGGCACGAACACCCTTCGGTATTCGGTTTGTTTGGGCAACTCCCTCCCGTTCAGACCGATGTCTGGCTTGCCTGGCTGGTGCCTCTGCTGTCGCTCCCCCAATCGACCCACTACGTACTCGACGGCTTTATCTGGCGCAACCGACCCGGAGGCTGAAGGAATGGGTTTACTCCTGCATACTGGACACCAGACGTTAAACATTAGACTTACTACCATTCTGTAGAAAGTCTAATGTCTAATGTCCAATATCTAATGTCCGAATGTCCAGTACTGACGTTTTACTCCTCCCCTCCGCCGAAACTACTGGCCGGGTACGTTTTCGAGACAATCCGGTTCCATTCGGGATGGCGCTTGATGTAAGCCGCCACAAACGGGCATAGCGGCACAATGTGCAGATTGTTACGCTCGGCATACTCAAGCGTGCCCAGCACCAGCCGGGAGCCAATGCCTTTTCCCTCCAGTTCGGGATGTACTTCGGTATGGGTGAGAGCCATCGTCTCATCGTCGACCATCTGGTATTCCACTATAGACAGGTGCCCGTCGGTGTCTAATTCGAACCGATGACGATGGGTATTCTGCTTGACAACAGTCGATGCTTCGTTCATGATGAAATAGTTTTTTGCTTCAAAACGGCATTTTTGCAAACTTTACGCAACAGAAAACAGCACAATCCAATGGCTACTATCGCGCTTACGATCAACGGCAAAAAGCATTCGCTCAACGTCGACCCCCAAATGCCCCTGCTTTGGGCGATTCGCGACGTAGTGGGCCTCAAAGGTACTAAGTTTGGCTGCGGTATGGCCCAGTGCGGCTCCTGTACGGTTCACCTCAACGGCGCACCGATTCGGTCGTGCGTAACGCCCGTGTCGGCGGTGGCCAACAAGAAAATTACCACCATCGAGGGCATCGGCACCGAAACCAACCTCCACCCGGTTCAGCAAGCCTGGATCGACGAGCAGGTGCCTCAGTGCGGCTACTGCCAGTCGGGCCAGATTATGACCGCTGTGGCTCTGCTCAACAGCAAACCCAAACCAACCGATGCCGACATCGACGCGGCCATGCAGGGTAACCTATGTCGCTGCGGCACCTATGCCCGGATTCGGAAAGCCATTCACCGAGCTGCCGAGTCGGACAAACCGACAGCCACTACGGGCAAATAAGGCATGATTTCAGGGATACGGTCCTGGGGATACCAAGCGGGCGAAACCTCTCTCGCTCGTACTCTATTGCGCGGCCTGCTTGTTTTCCTGTCTCTGTTGCCACTGCCGGGTTTAGCCCAGACAAAAGTGGAAGAGCAGATTCGGCAATTAACTAAGCAACGTTTCGACGCGCAGGTCCGGCGCGACACCGTTTTTCTGGAAAAGGTGCTCGCCACCGATTTGGTGTATCATCACCCCGACGGTGTTTCGGAGTCGAAACGTGATTTTATCCACAGCGTCGCGCTGCCACGCATTCGGTACACCGCTATCGAGGTCGAAGATGCCACCGTGCGCGTGTACCGCACCACAGCCGTGGTAACAGGCAAGGCTCGCCTGATTCTGCTCCAAAAAGACCAACCAACGCCGGTTTATGTGCTTTACACCGACGTGTACGTAAAAGGCCGCTGGCTCTGGCAGTTGGTGAGTTCATCGCTCACCCCCGTACCGACAACGCCCTGACCTCCTCGTTATTCGGCGGGGCTATCGGCACCGTCGGCTTCGGTCGGACTCATGTAGGGAGCCTGTTCCTCGGCACCGTCGGCCGTAGCCTGTTCGCCCTGCGCCATTAGTTGTACCACGCCCTGATTATCATCGTCGGCGGGGTTGTAAGGGTTGTTCTGATTTGTTTCCATACCCACACAACACGTTTACTCAATAAGGGTTTGGCCAATATGAGCGAACGCCTTTTTTGGTTATCTTGCCCAACCGTTTTGGAACCGTAACCCGCCAAACGACCGTATGAAACGAATTGCTTTACTAACCCTTCTTTGCTGCAGTACCGTCGTTTTAGGACGTCAGCCCATGACTCCGCGCACGGCTTCGTGGTCGAAATTATACGATCAGCTTCGATTGTCGAAAGTAGGCTTATCCCGGGTCGCGTTTGAGTATGCGATGGTCGGTTTACTCAACATGGAGACCCGTCCTACGGTCATTTCCATTGCCGACATGAGTCAGCCCTCGACCAACAAACGGCTGTACGTGATTGACTTAGCCAAGCAAAAATTACTATTCAATACGTACGTAGCCCACGGGCGCAACTCCGGCGACCGGCTGCCCCGTCAGTTTTCCAACGAAATTTCGTCGAACCAGTCGAGCCTTGGCTTTTACAAAACCATGGGCTCCTATCATGGCAAACATGGCCTGTCGCTCAAACTAAAGGGGCTGGAGCCGGGCATCAACAACAATGCATTTGAACGAACAATTGTGTTTCACGGAGCCGACTACGTAAGCGAAGACACGATTCGGCATACGGGCCGACTCGGCTGGAGTCAGGGATGCCCCGCCGTACCCAACCACATGAGTACGCCCATCATCAAAGTGATAGAGGGTGGTTCGTGCCTGTTCATTTTCTCCCCCGACCCTCGCTACCTGCGGCAGTCGAGTTTTTTGAGGGGGTAGAAGTACCTTGACACATACGCTAAAACAGGCTTATAGAGCTTGTAAAGCGGACTCTGGTTAACAGAAAATCACTCCAACGCACCTATACTCTTAGGATCAGTTACCCATGAGCAAAACGAGTGGACTTTTTGTTGTACTATTGTAGAAAGCATTTCCCAGCAACGATAACAGAGCCATGAAGACCCTGACTGTCAGCGACAAAGATTTCATTCGGACTAAAAAGTTACTGGCCCAGAACGGTATTCCGACCGAACCAGAAGAGGATAAGCCCATTCCTTTTTTACGAAAGAGTAAAGCCGAACCCGATGAATCACCAGCCGCTTTTGGTGGTATTTGGGCTAGCGACGAACGAACATTAGCTACTATTCGGGCAAAAGCATGGTCAAAGCGAAGCTAATTCTGTGTGACTCTAACGTTCTGTTCGACTACTTCCGGGGTGTCCCAATAATGCTACAGGAACTAGATGAGTTGGGATTTGATCGCCTTTGCATTAGTGTTATTCCAGAAGCCGAAATGTATATAGGTATGAAGCGCAGCGAGATGCGTAAAACAACCGAAACAATCAACCGATTTAATATCATTGGTCTGGATTCGGAAATTTCGCGACACCTATCAAACCTTACCTGGGAACACTACCTAAAACGCCCTGGCATTGCTGATATGATTATTGCCGCCACGGCCCTGACTTATCCAGTGGAATTATTCACCTTCAACAAAAAAGATTTTGATTTTGTAGAGGGTATCAAGTTTTATCGGCCTAAATACAAGCATTCGTACGGTTCCGATGTCGACTGACTTTGGCGTTTTCTTTCAACTTCGCCTTCCCAAACCATAAGCCCGAACACAAAGCCCCGACACGTTTGACGTGTCGGGGCTTTGTACTTTAATCGTTAGGAATGTCCCACCAACGAACCGAGTTGTTGGCCGACCTCTATCATCCAGCGCTCATGGACCGGTTCTGGAAACTCCGTACCAGGAAGTAAATCCCCAGCAACACGGCCGGAATACTCAGAATTTGCCCCATGTTGAGGAACAGGGTGTCTTCAAAAGCTACCTGATTTTCTTTCACGTACTCGTACAGGAACCGGAGGGTAAACACCCAAATCAGGAAAATACCGAGCATACTGCCGCGTGGGGTTTTCTCTTTGTGCCGGTTCCAGAACCACAACAGGAAGAAAAACAGGACAAAACACGACAACGACTCGTACAACTGAGCCGGATGGCGGGGCACCTTAAACGGCTCGGTGAGGCCCCGGTAATCGGCATTCATGAAAATAAAACCCCAGGGCAGGTCAGTTTGGCGGCCAATAATTTCGGAGTTCATCAGGTTACCCAACCGGATAAACGCTCCGCCGAGGGCCACCGTAATCACAATCCGATCGGTAACCCACAGGAATGTTTGCCCCGTTTTGCGGCTCCCCTCCCGGCGCGAATACAGCCAGAGCGCCAGCAGAATACCAATAGTAGCCCCGTGGCTGGCCAAACCGGCAAAGGGCGGCATGAAGACCTGAAACGGGTTCTGCATGAAGGCTTCGGGCTCGTAGAAGATAAAATGCCCCAGCCGCGCGCCCAGCACGGTCGAGATCACCATGTAAATGAGCAGGGTATCGGTGTCTTCTTCGGGTTTGCCTTCTTTTTTGTAGATGTAGGTCATGATCTGCATCCCGATGAGGAAACCCAGTGCGAACAGCAAACCATACCAGCGAATGGAGAGGGGACCAATTGAAAAAATTTCGGGATCAACATCCCAGACAATGTATTTGTGCATAACGGATTGTTTTCAGGGCCGTTGTGGTTTTGAGAACGGGCAAAGATAGCCGAAATGCGTTTTTTGTTTCGGGTTTCTGGTTCCAACTTTCGGGTTACCCGTATTTTAGTGAGTTTAGGGGCTCTGTTGCCTCTAAAACCGGCCCGGAATCAAAGGTGTACTGTACATTGTACAGTATTCATTGTTTATGCACGTATGAAATCTGTTGTTATTGCTTTCGTCCGACTGTATCAGGGGGCCATCTCGCCTTTCCTGCCCAATGCCTGCCGATACACGCCTACCTGTTCGCAGTACATGATTGAGGCCGTTCAGAAACACGGTGCCCTGCGCGGGGGGTGGATGGGCCTCAAGCGCATCGGGCGGTGCCACCCCTGGGGCGGACATGGCTACGACCCTGTTCCGTGAGCCAATCTAATTCACGCTGACATTTTGACAACCCGGCCTCGTTGTGCCCGAAATTTGCAGCTTACGCGCTGGCAGCAGCCGGCAATGCTACTTACAGCCCTGTCAAATTTGATTGACCGACGGAAACCGTAAAGAGAAAAACTACCGACACGTATGATTAACATAACCCCCGACAACAAACTGAAGCGTCTGCTCGTAGTAGGCGACCGTGTACTGATTCAGCCCAAAGACCCCAGCGACCGCACCGCCAGCGGACTGTACCTCCCCCCTACTGTCACGGAAAAAGAACAGGTACAAACCGGCTACGTGATCAAAGTGGGGCCAGGCTACCCGATTCCGTCCCCTGTTGACGACGAACCGTGGAAAGAAACCGAAGAAAAAGTAAAATATATGCCCTTACAGGCGCAGGAGGGCGATACGGCCATCTATTTGCAACGCAACGCCATCGACCTGGAGTATCAGGGGCAGAAATACGTGATTGTTCCGCAGTCGTCGATTCTGCTGCTTGAGCGGTCTGAAGATTTGTAGGAAACGCCTAGGGCAGTTCGTTGGCGATCAATGAACTGCCCTAAGACGCAAACTAAGCCGTACAACAATCCTCCGCCCGGTTGGTTATGACTCCAACAATCACTCAACGGATATGGAAAGTATTGGCAACTTACACAAGTCGCTCAAAGCGACACTTGACGAAAAGAAAAACAACCGGCGCGTGTTGCTCCTCTACGGCCGCGACGACGCCCAGCATTATATCATCGACCAGCAGGAACAACTCCACGCGGCCGATGCCCAATTGAGCCAACACGATCTGGATGTGGTGGTGCTCATTGCCTCTACCACCGTCGAGCCCGACCGCTGGTACCTGATGCATACCGAAGGCTTCAATCTGATTCCGTCCGAAGATTTCATCGGCTGGCTCATCGACAAAGATGGCTCCGTAAAGCACCGGTTTACCCAGCCTCTTTCGCCCGATGAATTGCTGAAACACGTTTAATCAGCCACGTGCCGAGCCGTTAGATCAGCCAACGCAAAGCCCCGGTAAGGTTGTAGCATCACATGTGATGCTACAACCTTACCGGGGCTTTGCACGTTAGAAACGAGCCTGCTCCGTAATGCCTTTCCAGGTATCAGTACGGAACGGCACCGCCGGGAAGCCCTCCCGATTATACAAATTCACGTCTTTGTTATCGTCGGCCCACCCGTACCGCACGGCTACGGGCGCGGCTACTTCGGGCGATACAACCACCACGCTATCGCCCGTAATGCGAGCCTGTGCGTAATGGAATTTACCGTCAGCCCCAGCCACCTCAAAACCGGTCAGGTAGCCGTATTTATCGCGGGCCACCAACCCCATACCTACGTACCGGAACTTCACTACAGCCTCCCGGCCCGATACACTCAACTGCTCAAACATAGGCCCGCGCGACGCGTCGGAGCCGCCCCCCTCAGTCGGGTACGCTACGCGCAGAGCCTCAGCGGCCAGGCGCAACCCAACGGTTTTCTTGTCTTTGGGGTGAATATCTTTCGACTCGCCTACGTCGGACGCCACAGCCATACCCGTGTTGGGGAGCCGAAGCGTCATGGCCTGGGCTTCGCGGAGTTCGGCCCAGGTGCTACCCGTCTGGCTATCGCCGTTTTTAGCACTGAAACTGGCCAGTTGTACAAACAGAAACGGAAACGCACCCGCACTCGGCAATTGGCGGTTCCACTGCCGGCGCCAGTCTTCGATCATGAGCGGAAAGGCCGTCCGGTACTGATACGCCCGGCCCGCGTTCGATTCACCCTGGTACCAGATTACCCCCTGCATAGCCATCGGAATGAGCGGGTGCAGCATGGCATTGTACAACAGCGTGCCGTACAGGTTCGGCTTGTTCTGAATAGACCGGATAGTGTCGTTCGGGGCCGGAATCCGGGCCGCAGCTTTTTGCAGTTCAGGGTCCGATTCAAGGGCTTCGCGGCTTGTCCAGGTTTCCGAATGGGTACCACCCCACGAGGTGTGCATCAGGCCAATCGGCACGTTCAGCCGCTGCATGAGGGCAACGGCAAACTGGTATCCCACAGCCGTAAACCCACCCACCGTAGCCGGGCTGCACACCTGCCACGTACCTTCCACATCCGTTTGCGGGGCTAATGCCGTAGCCCGACGCACGGCAAAATGACGAATACGCGGATGATTCGCCTGCGCGATTTCTTCGGTCGCGTTGGCCGAGCCACTCACTTTCATTTCCATATTCGACTGCCCCGAGCAGATCCAGACCTCGCCCACCAGCACGTCGGCGAGGGTGGTTGTCCCCGACTTAGCCTGTACGGTCAGGGCAAAAGGCCCTCCGGCCTCCATTGGGTCGAGGTCTACACGCCAGCGGCCATCTTTGCCTGCTTTTACCGATTTGGATTGCCCATTGAAACGGACAGTCAGCCGCTCACCGGCATCGGCCCAGCCCCAGACCGGAACCGGTTTCCGGCGCTGCAACACCATGTGATCGGCAAAGAATTTGGGTAAACGAACGGCCGCAGACAGGGGTAGACCGTACAGAAGAGAAACGAGAACCAGCAGAAGGGGGCGCATAGAGTAACGGACGTTTCTACCAGAAGGCCCAAAACGGCCAAATCTACGACGCCCCCAAACGGCAATTATTTTTTACCACCGGGTAAGGTTGGCCGCACCTCTACTTTGCTGGGCAGAGTACGCGGGTGCATTTTCAAGAGGTCGTACACAATATGACCAATGTCTTCGGGCTGAATTTTCCAGGCATCGGCATCGGTGGGCGTATGATTGTCGAAATACGTAGCCACCGAGCCGGGCATGATCGTCGACACTTTGATGCCTTCTTTGCGCAGGTCGAGCATGATAGCCTGCGTGAAGCCCACAAGCCCAAACTTGCTGGCGTTGTAAGCCGACCCTTTCTCGAAAAAGTTGGTGCCCGCCAGGCTGGCAATCGAAATAAAATACCCTTCGGTTTGCTTGAGGGCTTCGAGCGAGGCTTTGGCCGTGTTGAAAACGCCCGTCAGGTTAATGTCGATGGTTTCGTGCCACTGCTCCGGCGTCAGCTCCTGAATAGGCGCAAAATGACCCACGCCCGCATTGGCAATCACGTAATCGAGCCGCCCCCACTGCTGCACAATTGTATCAACGGCCCGTTGCTGCGACGCCAGATCGCGCACATCGGCCGCCAAACCAAGGGCATACCCTTCTTTAATCGAGTTAAGTTGAGCCGCAGCCTTATCAGCAGCCTCCTGCGACCGGCTCGTGATGGCTACTTTGATTCCCTGCTGAATGAGTACTTCGGCTACCCCGTAGCCAATTCCTTTTGAGCCGCCGGTGATGTAGGCGGTCTTAATGTGGTCTGCCATGGAAATGGTTTGTCGTTTTTCGTGTATTGTTTTTAGTTCTTGCCCCCTTACGCGGGCAGTATGGCCCCGTGCAGATGCGGGTGAATTACGGGCACGTTGCAACACGCATCAGCCTACTGACACTGTATGCTAACCCGCAGACGTAACTGAAAGTTTAGCCGGTTAAGGCTTGGCCAGGGCGCGCAGATCGCGATACATGATGTTGTTTTTCCAGAAAAGGCCGGTCACCATGGGCACGTGTTTTTTACGGGGAATCACCCGATACTGGCTCTGCACGCCCAGTTTCTGGAGGGTTTGGTGAAACTCCTCAGTACCTTTGATGATACTCGGGTAGGTACGCCCACCGGTGTACAAGAGCATGGGCGAGGCCCCGACCTGTACCTGATACTGGGGCGAAACTGCCTGCCAGCCCGCCGGTTCTTTCCCAAACGGAATGAGAAATTTCCGGTCGTCGGGGTATTCCATCTTTTGCAGGTAGTCGTACATATTGATCCCGGCCGGATCGTTCAGAACAGCCCCTTTCACCAGCCCGGCAGGCAGACCGTTGCGCGTAAATACCGTTGGTCCGGAAGCCAGCAACGCAGCCAGGCCACCACCGGCCGAGTGGCCCATCACATAAATCCGCGACGGGTCGCCCCCGTACGCACCAATCTGACTGGCCACCCAGCCCACAGCGCGCGCACAATCATCAGCCATAGCGGGTACCTCCACCGCCGGGGCCAGCCGATAGTTGATAATCACGGCCACGAATCCCTGCTTTGCCAGCCGTCGGCCAATAAACCAGTACATATTTTTGCTACCGCTATTCCAGCTTCCACCGTGAATAAACACCACCACCGGGCGCGGAGTAGCCGGCTTCCGGCGGGGTTGATACACATCAAGCAGATGCCGCTCCGGGTCGAAACCGGCGGTGTTGGGAGCCAGATACGGAATATCGCGGGTGCGTTTGCTCGGCCGGGCCCAGCCGGTTGCGGCAGTTACGATCAGAAGAACGAGAACGATCAGTGCAACGGGCAAAGCGCCCATGAAACGAGTCGGTAACATGCAGTTGAATGGCAGAAATCGTCGGGCCAGTTGGCCTTTAGGTATATATACCACCAACCCGGCGCGAAGGTTTCAACACCCCGATTCCAATTTAGACCCCGTGCAGGTCGAAGTCAGCCGAGTCGATAAAGTCGACCCAACGGCCCATTTTCTTCTGAATTACCCGGAAATGATGCTCGTCGTCGGGCGTGATGAGCGAGATCGCCTGCCCGCTGGCATCGGCCCGGCCGGTGCGGCCAATCCGGTGCACATAGTCTTTGGGGGAGCGGGGCAACTCAAAATTGACCACATGCGGCAGGGCTTCAATATCAATCCCCCGCGAGAGCAGATCCGTAGCCACCAGCACCTGTAAACTACCGGTTTTGAACTGGTTAAGCACGCCGGTACGCCCACCCTGACTTTTCTGGCTGTGCATAGCGGCCGCCCGAATCCCGTTTTTGTTCAGCTTAACCACCAGGTTGTCGGCCGTCCGGACCGATGATACAAACACCAGCACCTGCTTCATGCCCTCTTTTTTGATGAGATAGCGCAGCAAAGGGCCTTTGCGCTCGTCGCTCACCCGGTAGGCTACCTGCTCAATCTGGCTCAGGTCGCGTTCCTGTTCTTCTACTTCCACCCAGAGTGGGTCGCGCAGGAGGTGTTCGCGCAGGGTTTGTACATCGCCCCCGAGCGTTGCCGAAAACAGCAACGTTTGGCGTTTGCGGGGCAACATCCGAAACAGGTCGGTCATCTCGTCGGCAAAACCGAGGTCAAGCATCTTGTCGGCTTCATCGAGCACCAGCGTCGACACGGCCGACAGGCCCACGGCATTCTGGCTGATGAGGTCGAGCAGGCGGCCGGGCGTGGCTACCACCACATCGGTACCGCCCAGAGCCATCATTTGCGGGTTGATGGACACCCCCCCGAACACCGCCACCGTTTTGACGCGCCGGGGCAAATCGCGCCCGAAGGTCTGAAATACCTCGGCCACCTGCACAGCAAGCTCGCGGGTAGGCACCAGCACGAGCGTCCGGACAGAGCGGCCCGTGGCGGGTGGCTGGCTTTGCAGACGTTGCAAAATCGGGAGCACAAAGCCCGCCGTTTTGCCCGAACCCGTGCGGGCCAGCCCCATAATATCGCGCCCTTTCAGAATAGCCGGAATTACCTGCTCCTGAATGGGGTACGGCTTCTGATAGCCCTGATCAGCTACATTTTTAAGCAGCTGTTTCGACAGCCCTAATGCGGAAAATGACATAGAAAAACAGATCACGGCGCACCCAAAATGGCCCGCCGTGGGACACGAGTATTACTTTTTACCACTGCGTTTGATAGGCCGGCCGTACTTTTTCCGTTTCTCAGCCTCATAGTCCCGCCGGACGTTTACTTTCTTGTTTTTGTCGATCTTTTCCTGAAACGCCGACTCCGACTCCCGAATGCGGGCCACTTTGGGCTCCAGCGTTTTCATGCGGATGTTGGGCTGCTCATGCTCGGCCAGTTCGTCCACCACCACAAGGTCGTCGGGCAGGGGCTGCATCGGGATGGGCTGCTTCATAAACGCTTCGATGGCCGTTTGTAGAGGTTCATCGGCGGGCCGGATAAACGACAGGGCTGTCCCCCGGCGGTCGGCGCGGCCGGTGCGGCCAATCCGGTGAATATAGTTTTCGGGTTCGTCGGGCAAATCGAAGTTGACCACGTGCGACACCTCGGCCACGTCGATACCCCGCGCCACTATGTCGGTGGCAATCAGCAAGCGATACCGGCCATCTTTGAACCGCTCCACAGCTTCGAACCGGTGCGTTTGGGCCTTGTTGCCGTGAATAAGGCCTACCTGCTCAGGTAGTGAGGGGGCCAGTTCGTCGTACAGCTCATCGGCCAGCTCTTTGGTCGCGGCAAACACCAGCACCTTGCTCATGTCGGCATGGCGATTGAGCAGCAACCGGAGCAGATTCACTTTAGTGTAAAAATTCGGGACGGCATACCCCTGTTGCTCGATGGTGTCGAGCGGGGTACCCACCGGCGCGGCCTCTACGCGCACGGGGTCGTTGAAAAACGTATCCATCAGGGCTTCGACCTCAGGCGTGAGCGTGGCCGAGAACAGTAGGTTTTGCCGTTTTGGGGGCAACAGGTCCAGAATAGCCGTCAGCTGCGCCCGAAAACCCAGATTGAGCATCTCATCGAATTCATCGATCACCAACCGCTTGAGGGCCTTGGTTTTGAGCACTCCACTCGCCAGCAAATCGACCAGGCGGCCGGGGGTAGCCACCACCACATCGGCCCCAGCCTGCACCTGAGCAGCCTGTGGTTTGAGGTTCACCCCGCCGTACACGCCCACCGTGAGCACGTTCATGTAAGCCGTCAGGGCCGTGATGGTTTCGACCACCTGCACCACCAGTTCACGCGTGGGCACCAGAATAATAATCTGGGGCGTTTTGGTCGGCGAAAACTGATGCTGACGCAGGCAAGGCAGCAGATACGCCACCGTTTTGCCGGTACCGGTCTGAGCAATGCCGCACACATCGCGGCCCGACATAGCCACGGGCAGCACCTTCTGCTGAATCGTTGTCGGGTGCGAATAACCGAGGTTGGCCAGGGCGTTGAGCAGGGGTTTGTTCAGATTCAGTTCGTCGAACGTCATAGTCGTGTTGTTGGAGCGAAGTTGCAAAGGTACGGTATTAAAGAGTGCGGGCCGCGTGCGGCAAAGAGCGAAAGAGTGAAAGAGTGGCGTCCGCATCCCTCACTCTTTCACCCTTTCGCTCTTTCACTCTTTCACTTTGCTACCTTTGGGGTATGACGAATGAAAGACAAGGGCAAGTGCTGGCCAATTTGGGCATTGCGGCACTCAACCCCATGCAGGAAGCCGCCGGGCGGGCCATCGGAAACGATTCGGATACGGTCCTTATAGCCCCGACAGGTTCGGGCAAAACGGTCGCTTTTCTGCTGCCCGTGCTGCGGTTACTCAAACCCGAACAGACAGGTGTACAATGCTTAGTGCTGGCCCCCTCGCGTGAGCTCGCGCTTCAGATCGAACAGGTCTGGAAAACGATGGGCACCGGCTTCAAAGTAAACACCTGCTACGGCGGGCATTCGGTCGAAACCGAAATCAAAAACCTGAGCAACCCACCCGCCCTGCTCATTGGCACACCCGGCCGCATTGCCGACCATATCGACCGGGGCTCGTTTGACGCGGGCCGTGTGCAGGTGCTGGTGCTCGATGAGTTCGACAAATCGCTCGAACTGGGCTTTCACGATCAGATGGCCTTTATTGTCGGGCAGTTGAGCGGCCTCCGCAAGCAGGTACTCGTATCGGCTACGCACGGCATTCAGATTCCGGGCTTTGTACGCCTGAAAAACCCGCAGACGGTTATCCATAAGGCGAGCGAAACGGCCGCCCCCGCCCTGACAACTGAGGTGGTGTATGCGCCCGAAAAAGACAAGATCGACACGCTTTTCCGGTTGCTTTGTACCCTCAACTCCGAGCCGGCTATTATTTTTCTGAACCACCGCGAAGCCGCCGAACGCACCCGCGACCTGCTGGCCGAGCGCGGGATTTTGACAACCGTTTACCACGGCGGCATGGAACAGCCCGACCGCGAACGGGCCCTTATTCGGTTTCGGAACGGTAGCGTGCGTTACCTGATTACCACCGACTTAGCCGCTCGGGGCCTCGACATCCCCGAAATGAAGTACGTGATTCACTATCACCTGCCCCTCAAAGAACATGAGTTTGTGCACCGTAACGGCCGCACCGCCCGGTTGCACACGTCGGGCGCCCCTACGTCGGGCACGGTCTACGTAATTTTGCACACCGACGAGCCACGGCCCGATTTTCTGCCCCGGTCGCTGCCCGAGTTTACCCCGCCCCAACAGGCACCACTTCCCGCGCCCCCCGAGTTCCAGACGGTGTACATCAGCGGAGGGCGTAAAAACAAGCTCAACAAGGTGGATATTGTGGGATTCTTCTCCCAGAAAGGTGGCCTGGAAAAAGGCGACTTGGGCCGCATTGATGTGCAGGACTTTATCTCGTTTGCAGCCGTGCGGGCCGACAAGGTCCGTGGGTTGCTCGGGCGTATCAGTCAGGAGAAAATGAAGGGTAAAAAATACAAAATCGAGATCGCCCGTTGAGTGGCAAAAGGGTGTAGGACAAGTTTTTTTCTGTCGAACCTATGACAAAGAACTTGTCCTACACCTTGGCAAAACTACACCCTTTTAACAAACCAGCCATGCAGAATTTAGATGCAACCCCCATCACAGGGCCTGTCACTGAGGAGCAACGGACCTACGCACTCGACGCCCTACGCAGCACCGCCGAAGCCCTGCACCAATCGGTAGCGGGCCTGAATGAAGCCCGACTGAACTACAAGCCGGCCGACAACCGCTGGTCGATTGCCGAAAACCTCGAACACATTGTCCTGGTCGAAGCCGGACTTATGGCCGGTATTCAGAAAGGGATGACTTACCCCGCCAACCCCGACAAACGGGCCGACGTTCGGCTGATCGACGTGGATGTAATCAAGGCCGTTCGGAGCCGGGCGGTCACGTTTCCGGCCCCCGACCCGTTTGTACCGACCGGGCGTTTTGGCAATTCGGCCGGGTCGTTGGCGGCTTTCGATGCCGGGCGGGCCCAAACAATTGCGTTTGTCGAGACGGTGGCCGCCGACCTGCGTCAGCATTACATCCGGCACATTGCCCTCGGCTGGCTCGACTGCTATCAGGGCGTGCTTACCATAGCTGCCCACGGCGAGCGGCACCGCAAACAGATTGAAGAAATTAAAGCCAATGCGGGCTTCCCGGCTTTATGACCGAGCCACAATCAAATGTATAATGTACAGTTTCAGTACTGGACATTAGATGTTGGACATTAGACGTTAGACCTTCCTACAGAATGGTAGTAAGTCTAACGTCCAGTGTCTGAAGTCCGAATGTCCAGTACTGAAAATATACAGTGCAAAGTGGACAATTACGCGCTGATAATCAACAGCATGAGCCATTCTGCATTTTACATTATTCATTGTTCATTCCCTTTATGACCGAGCCATTACCCATTTTGTACCAGACCGAAACGCTCGTTGCGGTCAACAAACCGCACGGACTGCTCGTACACCGGTCGCCCATTGCGAGCGATGTGAGCGAGTTTGCCGTGCAGATTCTGCGCGATCAGCTGGGGCAACGCGTGTACCCTGTTCACCGGCTCGACCGCAAAACGGGCGGGGTGCTTCTGTTTGCCCTGACCGAAGCGATGAACTCAGCCATGCAGGTGCAGTTTGCCGAGGGGCAGGTCGATAAAACGTACCTCGCCATTGTACGCGGCTACACGCCCGATACCCAAACGATTGATTACCCCCTCCGGCGCGACGATGACAACGGCCGACCTGGGCCGTTGCAGGACGCCGTTACGCACCTGCGTACGCTCCGGCGCACCGAGATTCCGCTGGCTCATGGCAAGCACACCACCTCGCGTTACTCGCTCGTTGAGCTAACGCCCACCACCGGACGGATGCACCAGCTCCGAAAGCACATGGCGCACATCATGCACCCGATCATCGGCGACCGGCCCCACGGCTGCAATAAGCAGAACAAGCTGTTTTTGGAGCAATTTGGCATGAATACCATGCTGTTACATGCCGGTCGCGTGGCGTTTCGGCACCCCGACACGGGCGAAACCGTTACGATCGAAGCGCCCCTTCAAACAGAGTTTACCCGGATGCTCCAAACACTATTTGAGGCCACGGCCTGAGCCGTTTTTGGGGTTTCTCAAAATAAACCCTGGCCCGTACAAACCCTGCTGACATAGGGCTGTCACTCACTGCCGCGACCTTTGTAAGGTAAAACAAACCCCCAAGGATTATGTCGCACGTAGATGCTTTGATGAAGGAAATGCAGCAGGAAGCCCAGACCACCCGCAAGATGCTGGAGCGGATTCCGAACGATAAGCTGGATTGGCAACCCCACCCGAAAAGTATGACCATGCGGAGTTTGGCCACCCACATTGCTGAATTGCCCGCCTGGGTACGACTGGCCGTGCATACCGACGAGCTTGACTTCGAAACGTCGCCCTACCAGCCCGCCACCGTCAATAGCACCGCCGATTTACTGGCCTTGCACGAAAAATCACTGGCCGAGGGCCTTGCCAGCCTGGAAACCGTGACCGAAGACCAACTCCAGCCTACTTGGACGCTACGTTCGGGCGATACCATTTTGAGCCAAACTACCAAGGGCGAGATGATTCGGATGTCGTTTTCGCAGATTGTGCACCACCGGGCGCAGTTGGGGGTTAACCTCCGCCTGCTCGATATTCCGATTCCCGGTAGCTACGGCCCCAGCGCCGACGAGCCGATGTTTTAAGCCGCCCATAGTTTCTGGATTTTGTGCGGCCGGTCGGAATTGCCCCGACCGGCCGCACAAACCTGATGATGAACGTGGGGTATGAATTTCTGCCGATACTACCGCTCCAGCTTTTTCAGCTCCTGCTGAATGTAGGTTTTGGGTAGCCAGTTGGTGCCCATCATCACCCCTTCAATGTTGCGGGTTTGGCCAATGTCGGCCAGGGGGTTACCACTCAGCAAGACCAGATCCGACACAAAGCCGGTTTTGATCATGCCCGAATCCCTTTTTTTGAGGTATTTGGCCACGTTTACCGTACCCGTACGTAGTGTCTGGTAGGGTGTCAGGCCCGCATCGACCAGGTATTTCATTTCGTGATGAATCGAGAAGCCGGGTACGTTGAACACCTGCGGGGCATCGGAACCGAGCAACAGCGGCACGTTATTTTTCTGGCATTCGAGCAGGAGTTGCCGGCGAACCTGAATCAGTTTCTCGGCATTCTCTTTCCGAAAGTTGGGGTCGCTCAGGTATTTGTTTTTAGCGTTGACCCATCCCTGAATCTCCTGTGGTTTCATGTATTTCATCTCCGGGGCACTCGTGTACGCCGACGCCGGTAGCGGAGACTGCCACCGCTCAGCCAGGGCCTGCGTAGGCACCACATGAATCTGCCGGTCGCTCAGGGCTTTGATGAGCTTCGGAATCAGGCGCGGATCGGCGCGGTGGGCAATCCAGGCTCCAAACAGGCCGGTTTCGGGTTCAGCGAGGGTATCGCTGCCGGGCGTGATGGCCTCAATAAACCCGTCGAGATGGTCGATAGAAGAATAGTCGGCTTCGATGGCCCGCCATACGCCCACATTGAACGACACATGCCCCACAAACGGAATCCCGACCTCTTTGGCCGTGCGGGCAATGGCCGGAAACGTTTCTTTTGTCAGGCCGGGGTGTAGCTTCAGAAAATCATACCCGGCGGCTTTTTGCTCGCGTACCATCTCGGCCCCACGGGCGGCCGTTTTGACCGACTGCCCATTGAACGAGGGCCCCGTTGCGTAAAAATGAGGACCCAGAATTTCGCCCGCGTTGATCTTGCTCCGGAGTTCGAGGTGTCGCGAGTGCCCCAGCATCCCGCGAATGGTGGTAATACCGTTGGCAAGGTAGAGCGTGAGCACTTCTTTCATCGGCTCAATATCATCGATAGGCGGTACGTGCGCGTGCATTTCGGCCCAACCGGGCATGAGGTATTTGCCTTTTCCGTCGACGACGAGGGCATCTTTGGCAAACCGAACGCTACCTTCACGGCCCAGCGCCGTAATGCGTCCATTGCGCACAACCACTGTCTGGTTTTCGAGTACGCGCTCGGCATCCATCGGAATCACATTAACCGACCGAAACACCACCTCCCGGTCCCAGTTGCTCACCAGACCCTGCGCCCGTACCGACACGGCGAGCAGTATCAGCACCATACATATTAGGCTTCGCATACGCTGTTTGATGTTATTCGTTTGACGATTTCAGGTTGGTGCCTACACAGTTATCAAGCTCCCAACGGGTACCAAGTCTGTAAGCCGCCTGACACGGGCATCTACTAAACGCCCCCCTTCATGAGTGGTGTCAGCGCTAATCTGTTCAGGCTGTTCGGTAGGTTATGTCAGCCCATACAGCCACGCACAACACCTACTTACATCCTACATAGTATTGCGTTTTATACAATTTGTTTAAACAGGAATAAACACTTTACTTTATCAAAAATAGTAATGCGTTGGCAAGTAATCCTACGCACAAGTAAATCATATTTACTTAAGAGATACAATTTTACCTCAAAATGCTCCGATTAGATAAGAAATAATCTCGATTAGGGCCTAATCAGGCCAGATTCGAGCCAAATTGACTTATCAAACTGTTTCCGTAGTACCTTTGCGCACCCTACCCAAGAAAAGATTACCCGGTTAGATCACAAAGGCAGCAAGGAATCGGGCAAGCCATATTTGTATGGCTTAATTCCCCAACATTCGGTCTGAACTCAGGTTCTACCACTAATCGACATTTGTAAGCGTTTCAGAATAACCAATCGCAGTATGAATGAATGGGAAAGAGCAACACCATCGGTGATCACTAAACCTACCGAACAGCTTGCGCTTTATGATCGCTACGGTTCAATAGCTTACGGCGTTATTCTCCAGATATTACCCCAGGCCGCACAGGCACAGGAGGTAATGATCGAGTTGTTTACATCGACCGACTTACTGAAGGCACCAAATCCGACCGGAAACATGGCCCTTACCATTATTCGGTTGGCACGGACCAAAGCGCTTGAAGCCAAGGCCCGTCTGGGCGCACCGCTTCTACAGTCGATTGACCCCAATGCAGCGAAAGCGAACTTACCCGAGACCGTATTCGACCTTTCGTTTCGGCAAGGGTACTCTATCGAGGCCATTGCCGAGAAGTTACAGCTCACCAAGGCTGAGGTTCTCAAGGCTATTCACGACTACTCCATCGCGTTCCGTCAGGCTTAACTGTATTCACAACATTGAAAACGAGCGAATATCAAACGAGTGGCATTCTGGAAGCTTACCTGCTGGATCTGGTTTCGGAAACTGACCGGCGGGATGTTGAGCAAATGATCAGTACCCACCCCGACCTGCAACAGTACATGGTTCAACTGTCGGGGCAATTGGCGGCTCAGTTTGGGCAGGGCCTAGTGCCTCCTCCGCCGAGCCTCCGGGAGCAGATCGCCCTCCGCACTGAGCCGCAGACCGTAAAACCGTACGAGGGGCCGTACGAACGGCGCGAGAGCAAACGCACAAACGGTACCGACGCTAACAAATCGGATTACGTGGATGTGCAGGTGAGCAACACCCACATTCAGGTGCACAAATACTGGCGGGCGGCCTTTATCGCCGTGTTTATCCTATCGAAAATCTTTCTGGTTTTTGGTCTCTACTACTATTTCAAGGCACAATCACAAGCCGAAGAAATCCAGCGGCTCAACCAGCAGATGCAACAAACGCCCATAACGGCCCCGCGCTAATCAACTGATTAAGAGCACTTATCATCTTTTACTGAGTTCCATTAAACACGCGAACGCATACATTAAACGCCAACGGAGCGGCTTATGGCCGCTCCGTTGGCGTTTAATTGCCTCTGATTCGGGAACCCAACCGATCCGCTTTCCCTTTCCCGTCTGTATGACACCCGACAATACTGCCCCCGGCGACCCAAACATTTTGCTGGAGTTACTGCATTACCAGATGCCTTTTGGTAAATACAAGGGCCGGCGACTGCGTGAGTTGCCGGTGACTTATCTGGAGTGGTTTGCCCAAAAAGGGTTTCCGCCCGGCAAACTCGGTATGCTCCTGCAAACGCTCTACGAGATCCGGCTTAACGGCCTCGACTACCTCCTCGACGAGCTACAAAAAAGACGGTAAGCCCAGTGGGCTTACCGTCTAGCACTTGGTTTCACTAAATAATCAGGTTGTTTATCGTGGACCGCGCGAGCCGCCCCGGTTTCCAGCGCCTTCGGCCGGTGTGGGCTGGGTGGGCTCCCCACCCCGGTTACGCTGCTCAAAGCCACCCATCCGCTGCGGCTGTTCGCCGGTAGCGGTGCGGTCGGCCTCGGATTGCCCATTTCCGGGGGTAGGGCGGTTGTACTCAGGACGGGGCGACTCCGGCCGATTGTATTCCGGGCGGGCCGGGGCAGGTTGGCCGGCGTCGGGACGGTTATAGCCGGGGGCGTCATAACGGGGCCGATTCTCAGGCGCACCTCCCCCACCCGGCTGGCTGTTACGCCAGTTGTCGCGGTTCCGGTTGTCGTCGCGCCGGGGGTTAGCCTCGCCGGTTTGCGGTTGCGGGGCTGGTTCTGGGCGTTGTGCCCGCTCCCAGGCCCGTTGGGGCGACTCAACCCGATCAATTTTATCAGGCACCGGATTGTTTACCGGTGGTTCATAGCGATTTCGATTCTGACCGCCCGGCGTAGTATCGCCCCGGGGGCCATACTGCCGGTTCTCGTAGTTAGGCCGATTGTATTCGGGTCGGTTGTCGCGGGGATTGGGCGTGTACGTGCCGCGTGAGTACTCCCGACGGTTGTCGTTCCGGTTTCCATCAGCGCGCCAGTTGCGGTTGCGGTCCATGTCGGGCCGGTACATACCTAACGAGTTCTGACGGATCACATCGCGGCCGGGCCGACCACCGTGCTCAAGCCGGTACACGGGTACACTCCGGCGGGTTACGTACTCGATTTCTTCCCGACGGGGCCCGTAGTTATACGAGCGGTTGTTCACCCGGTACACGTTGTTGATGATAGTTGTGCTTTGGTACACATTGACCACGCGGGGCCGGGGTACACAGTAGCTGTACAACCGCGGACTGGTAATGTACATTTGGGGAACAAACGTCCACCAGCTTGGCGGAATGTTAACATTCACGTTGATATTGAGACCGGGGCCCAGCGGAGCCCAGCCGTAATAGCCGCCACCCGAACGCCAGCTAACCCAGGCCGGTGCCCATTCGTAGCCCGGTACCCACGCCCACCGGTTATACCGATCAAGAAACCAGCGGCCATAATGAAACGGAGCCCACCCCCAGGCGTAGTTAGACACCCAAGTGTTGCCGTACTCGGTCATGACCCAATAGCCATTACTGACGTAGGGCTGAAAACCCCGGTCGACGTCGGGAATCCAGACGGTGCCGTACTCCGGCGTATTAACCCACTGGCCGTAAGGAGCCAGGTCATCGTAAAAGCCATCGTTCGGGCCGTAAGGGTCGTCGTATGGCCGGTTGTAGTACCCTGGCTGGTCGTAGTCGGGCCGGCCGTAACCGGGTTGACCGTATCCCGGCCGACCATACCCCGGTTGGCCGTACCCCGGTTGGGCAAAAGCGGTGGCGGCTCCCACCAGGTTGAGCGCAACGCCAACCAACGTTATCCAGAATGTGCCTGCTCGTTTCATTACCTTGTTGTTGTGGGACATTTACTGATTAGAGTGATAGCCGGGGCAAACGTTTAATCCGCTGATAAAAAATAAGATACTGCCGCTACGAGCCGGGATTGACCACCCAAAAAAAGCACTGGGCTGTAGTCTGACGACCACAGCCCAGTGCTTTTTTCAAACCAGACGTATATTACACAGGGTTACCGATCTTCATCCGGACGGGATCCCAGGTAACGATTTTCTTCTGGAAGTAGCTGATGTTGCCGCACTGCGTGGGGCCGCACGCCCGAAGACCAAACGTGGCATCTTCGATGTTGGGCTTATTGCTGCGAATCGAGTCGAAGAAGTTCACGAAGTGCTCGTACCGGTCGCCTTTATAGTCTTTGGGCACCATGTATTTAAACTCTTTCGGGCCTTCCATTTCGGGGCGGTTGGGGTACATTTTGTTGTACTCCGCCACAAATAGCTCCTTCTGATCTTTCGGGAAGTTGTCGACCGACATACCCGGTGCTTTCGGGAATTTGTTTTTGCGCACGGTCAGGCTATCCCAACCAATAGAGAGGTCGCCTTCGGTACCTACCAAACGCACCAGATAGTTACCGCCACCGCCATCCACAAAGTTAGAGCGCGTAGTCAGGTTAAACTCCGGATGTTCGGCTGTTTTGGGGTAATCGTAGATACTCAGCTGAATATCAGGCACATCGCGGCCGTCTTTCCAGTAGCGTGTACCTCCGCTTGAGTACACTCGCGTGGGCCCGAGCGACCCCGTAATGGTGTGCAGGGTTGTGAGCAGGTGCACGTACAGATCACCCGCGATACCCGTGCCGTAGTCCTGATAGTTACGCCACCGGAAAAACCGGAGCGGGTCCCACGGGCGCTTGGGCGCACTGCCGAGGTAGGTATCCCAATCGACTGTCTGGGGCGATGCATCGGGCGGAATAGAGTACTGCCATGCGCCGAGGGCACTATGACGGTCGTACTGAGCCTCCACAAAAACCAACTCGCCGATATCGCCGGCCTTCAGAAGCTCCTTTGCTTTTGAGACGATGATAGACGAGGCAAACTGGCTACCGACCTGGAAGATCTTGCCCGTTTCTTTCGCTACTTTAATCAGGGTATGGCCGTCCTCCACCTTTTGCACCATCGGCTTCTCACAGTACACGTGCTTGCCTTTGCGCATGGCGTCGGTCGATATTTTCTCGTGCCAGTGATCGGTAGTGGCGTTGATGACCACATCGATGTCTGAGCGGTCGATCAGCTCGCGGTAGTCGCGGGTGGTGGTCAGGCCAGTGCCCCAAAGCTCCTTGGCCCGGCGCAACCGACCATCGTACAGGTCGCAGGCGGCTACCATCTCTATCCCGTCGACCATGAGGGCCGTTTGGGTATCGCCAATGCCCATACCACCCGTTCCGATGAGGGCGAGTCGCATTTTGCTATTGGCCGCCGTACTGGCGTGGTTTTTCACCAGATTCAGGTACTGCGTAGTAGGTGCCCCGGCTGCATTGGCGCCGGTGAGCGCTGCAGGTACGGCAGCAGCTCCTACACCGAGGGTTTTCAGAAACGAACGGCGGGTAGCTTCGCCACGGGCATTCGTGGATAGGTTGTTCGGATTGGTCGACTGCTTATCGCTGTTTTCCATCAGTTGACTTGGTTTTTTCAATAAGATAAAGGCGGGGTTGTTCAGAAACTCACCACTTTTTCAAAGATAGCCGTTGCGGGTCAAATCACGTAGCCCGGCCCGATTGTTTCGTCTGCGCTGCCGGTCGGGCGCAAATTACCCTACCCGCTATACGTGTATTTTACACAATTGAACCGGTATGTTTTGCATTTCAGGTACATAGGGCTGTTGGGGCGTTGTGCGTATAGCCAACTTTACGCTGTTCACTAACTGGTATGTACCATGCTTTCTTTTTTGTCAACAAACCGCCCAAACGCGTATCAACAACGCTCTATCCTACTTATTTGCACTCGTCTGCTCATCGGCCTTACGGCCTTCGGTATAGCGTCGGTAGCAGCTATGGCCTTCGCCAATCCGCAGGATGTAATGAGTCTGGTGGGTGTACACTTGCCTAATCCTGACGCCTACAGTTCGATCCGGGGTGTGTATGGTGGAGCCGGGCTGACCATTACGCTCTGGCTCGTGTATCTGGCCGCCCAGCAACCCCGGCAAGGGCTGATTTTTGTCGCTGTTTTGTGTGGGCTATACGCGCTGTCGCGGTTGATTACCCAACTAACTGAAGGACCTTTGGGCGACTTTGGCTACCAATGGATGCTGATCGAAAGCACGCTATGTGGATTGGCGTTGGTACTACTGGCCCTTACCCGGCGGCATAATTGAGAACGGCTATTAGTCCGGGGCCTTCTGGCATTGGCCGTCGACCACCCCCTCCTTAATTCAAGGAGGGGGTGGCTTACCAGACCAGCCATGAATGTTTAGATGCACCACTATGCTGGGCACCTAAGTGAATGTACTATGAATAATGCACAATAGCCAATAGATTACCCTGCTGATTATCAGCTAATTAATTAGTCATTCTTCACTATACATTTTGTCCTAGCACTTATAAGCCAAATCATTAATTATTGATCAAGGAGTTATCTCCGTTCATCTCTTTGGGCTAAGGGAAAGCAAAGAACCTGTAGCCACGCTACATGACTCCCTTAAACAGTTACCGGTGTCAGTAGCGGCAGCGTTACACTGAAGCGGTTGTTGGTTTCTTCGACGGTCACATCTGCCCGGCTTACCATCTGGTACTTGGCAATCAAGGTCGATAGACCATCCCGATCCATCGCTACGGTCCGGGTACGGTGCTGTCGGTTATTGACCACCCGCAAGGCTCCGTCTGCCTCTACCTCTATCCGAATCACGAGCGGACTACCGGGCAACATGGCGTTGTGTCGGATGGCGTTGTCGATAAGCGTTTGTAAGCTCAGGGCGGGTAACTGACTGTCGGTTTTGGCGGGCGAGTTGGGTACGATGATACACAGGCTCCGGCCATACCGGGTATGCAGCAGCTCGGCGTATGTTCGGATAAAATCGAGTTCGGCGGAGAGCGGAACGACGGGTTGCGAACCGGCCTGCAACATGTACCGGTACACCCGTGCAAGATCGTCGACAAAGCGTTCTGCCTGCCGGGGGTCTTCGCCAATCAGAGCCGATACCGAGCTGAGGCTGTTGAACAGAAAATGCGGGTTTACCTGCCCTTTCAACGCATCGAGTTTGTGCTGGAGGGCCGCCTGCTGCAGTCGCTCGGTTTCAGTTTGGTTCAGCCGCCACTGCTCAAACGAGTAAAATAACCCCAGCGCCGTGCAGAGCAAGACATCAAACAAAGCCCCCAGCCACCAGACAGGCCGTATCGTGTCCAGGTCGAACCGCACCCCCGTAATGGGGACGAGGCTGTACACCCACACATCGAAAACGGCCAAAACGACCGTCAGGGCACCTACTGCCAGCAACATACTGAGCAAGCGTAACCGGGTTTGACTCAGACACGGGTAACGGGTGATGATCCGCCGGATCACCAGCGTGAGCGTAATCACCGCAAACCAGTACAGAATGAAGATAAGACCCGTACCAACGGCAAACGTGCGCGCATCGGCCAGATAACGGGGCCCGATTAGCAGCCAGTTACCGACCGGAAGCAGCACCGGCATCATGGCTAGGTGGTACCACCATTCGTAAGTCGAAAAGAATTGGGGGCGTTTCACAACACAAAGAGCAGAGGAAGGGGATAGAATAGTCGAATATAAGCCAGCTCTGCCCGCACCTACTCTACGGGCTGAATTGACTGCTCAAAATTCGGTGCGAATTGAACGAAATAGGCCGTGAATTGTACCAATGGCCTAAAGAACCTTTTGAACGGTTAACACCTTTTTAATTTCCTCGTAGATTGGCCTCTGTACGACCCAACGTAGCGACGCCCGGCCTACGTGGCCCGGCCTACGCGGCTCAGGGTACAGTTCAGTTGGGGCTTCTTTCAGTTCGGGGGCTCGGGTCCGCAATTCAGGCGGTGTGCAGTTCCGAAAACGGGGGGCGGGCGCCCAATTTTGGGGTGTCGGCACAACCGCCGGTGAGTACCTCGTTCAAACAAACAGTAAACAACAACCATGCAACGCCCTTCCCTTTTTGCCACCTTGTTGGCCCTTTCGGTCGCTACGCTGAGTAGCTGTAAAAAAGAGCCCGAAGTCGCTCCTACCCCAACGTCGCTCACGGCCCGCGCCGGGGCCGATCAGGCCGTATTGCCCGAACAGGCCGTCGCCCTCGACGGCTCAGCCTCTACCGGCTCAGGCACACTCGCTTACCAATGGGCGGTGGTTCGTAAGCCACAGCGCAGCACCCTCACGCTCGGAGGAGCCTCCACGCCCAAAGCCACCTTCACCCCCGATATTGTGGGCGAATACGAACTCGAACTAACCGTGTCGAGCGGGGCAACTAAAAGCCAGGACCGTGTGGTGGTCCGGGCCGAACAAACCGGGCCGCTTACACTCAGCAGTGAGGTAAAGACCCAAACCCGTCTGAAAGATCGTTTGATTGACCCGTCCCAACCCGACTACATTGTGTCGCGGGATCTGGCTATTTCGGCCGAGCTGAGTATCGACCCCGGCGTAACGGTCGCTTTTGAACGCAACACGGCGATAAATCTTAAGTACGAGGGAACGCTGATTGCCGAGGGCACCGCCGATAGTCCGATTCGGTTTACGGGTGTGAAACCAGAGAGGGGCTTCTGGGCGGGCATTGCCAATTATTCGCCCAGTACGGCCAATAAACTGGCGTTTGTTCAGATTCAGTATGCCGGCAGCCGGGGGCTCCTTAGTTCAACTAAAGCGGGGCTTTCGCTATTCGGCCCTAACAAGGCCCTGATGGCCCTGGCCAACTGCCAACTAAACGATACCGACGGCTACGGCCTGTATGTGCAGGAAGGGTCGGTGCTGCGCAGTTTTGCCCGCAATAGCTTCCGCAACAACACCGAAGCGGGCGTTATTATTGATGCCTACAACGCGGCCCTGCTCGACGCAGCCTCAACCTTTACCGGCGGCAACACCCGCAACGTGGTGGAGGTGCTGGCGTCGGCTATCCGGGGCACTGCCGACCTGACCTGGGTCGCTTTGGCCGACAAAACACCGTACCGACTACTGGGGAATCTGGCGGTTGAGGCCGGCTGGATACTGAAACCGGGTGTTACGGTCGAACCGGCCCGCGATGCCATCATCAACGTAAACCGCGACGGCTACATTTCGGCCAAAGGTACCCCCGACCAGCGCATAACGTTTACGGGTTCGGCCACCGGATCAGGGCACTGGAAAGGCATCATGATTTACTCGGTGAGCAACCTGAATACCCTCGAACAGGTCGACATCAGCGGGGCTGGCAGCTCGGTAATGGCCTCGGGCAAGCGGGCGGCCGTGGGGGTGTTCGGAGCCGGGGCCAAACTAACCATCAAGAACTGCCGCATTACCAACAGCGGTGGCTATGGTATTGCCCACACGCCCAACGCCGAACTCAACAGCGATGCCGGTACGCTCAACACCTTCAGCGGCAACGCGCAGGGCAACGTGGCCCAGTTTTAAGGGATCGGCCCGGCGGCAGGCCGGGCTATACAATCAAACGGGGTTGCCTTTGCTGTCGGAACGGTAGGGGCAACCCCGTTTTTTCGGTCCGAAACGTCAATCTGGCCGCTACTGACCAAAATCAAGTGTATGGTTGAGATTGAGCCGAAAGCCGTTGTTGATTTCGAACACGGGTCGACCCGAAACGGGGTCGAGGTCGGCATGTTGGAGTACCTGATTGAGGAAATTTAGTTCGATTTGCAGGGCATCAGAGACCTGATAGCCCAACCCGGCCGACAGCCGGTTCTGGTTGAATATGTTTTGTCCCACGTTTCGGCCAAAACCAATAAACACCTCATCGAAAAAGTTGAGATAAAACTCCCGATTATCGACTGTGGTGCCGTGCAGCGGCAGGTCGGCAGCTATCTGGTAGCGTATCCGGTTCTGAAACTCCCAGCCCGTAATCCGGCGCGGGTTGGGATCAGTTTGGCCAGCCAGCCAGCGTTGCTCCAGCCGAAACCGGTGCGTCAGGTTCAGCCGTCCGTAGGTTTCATCGAGCGACACATCGGCGTGAAGCCGGTGTTCGGGGTACGGCACGCCCCGGTCGGCCTGCGGATACTGCCCAAACGGAAACGTGACAAAGTAGGTGTATCCCCCGCCAAACGTAATCCGGTCAGAGGCCTTGTACGATGCCCCCAACCGGGCGAGCGACTGCTGCCAGGTCCGAATCAGGTCGATCCGGCGCCATTGGTACTCGGTCCGCAGGCTCCATTTCGGGTTGAGTTTATAGGCACCATTGTACACATACCAGCCAATAGACTGATGGTCGAGCAGGCGCTGCCCGTAGCCGGATTGACCAGCCAGCAGGCCGAGAGCCAGCAGCAGGGCGTAGCGGCAGGAATTGGAAAGAGTCATACATGCAAACGGGTTGAAGCAATACCCGCCAGTTAATAGACATTTTTCGGGGGGCAGGTGTTCACACGTTGAGCTGGCCCTGAGGACGATTTTACAGTTCATCCGCTTTTTCAGGCAATTCATGCATTCTGTTTCACAATTCGGAGCGGGTTGGCACGGGTACCTACTTCAGGCCGGGTACCTTTGAATAAGGGGCTGTTTGACCCCACCGGAACGCCATGCCCCGTTTGCTCACCCGTCTGGTTCAACTGTACACCCAACTCCGGCAGGACAATCTACGGCGCTACATCTATCTGTTTATGCTGCCGTGGTTCGTTCCTATTGTGACCTACCTCATTTTCGGGGAGATTATTTTGTCGGGCTGGGAAGCGTTTGTGAGCAGCAACGCCCTGATTCTGGTTTTGTCGGTGCTGGCCAACACGGCCGATACATACCTGCTCAAACGGGTCATTCGGGCCTACCCAGAGGCCGATCAGAGTGTACAACGGGTGGTCTGGATGACGCTGGCCTTCAGCCTCGTCAATATCAGCCTGGCCGAACTGACCCTGCGTGGACTCGACGCAACGCGGTTTCTGGCCTTTCGCTACGATCCCGAAACCAACATCTGGGTGTACAGCTTTGTGTTTGTGTCGAGCATTGTGGCCTCGGGGCTCATTGAAAGTGCGTACGCATTTATGCAGTGGCAAACTAATCAGCTCGACCGGCAGAATCTGGAACAGGAACACCTAAAACTAGCCCTGAGCACGCTCAAATCGCGCATTAACCCCCACTTTCTGTTTAACAGCCTCAACTCGGTGTCGGCCCTGATTACCGATGAACCCCAGCAGGCCGAAGAGTTTGTCGACGAACTTTCCAAAGTTTACCGGTATATGTTGCAGGCCAACAAAACGCCCCTGGTGGCTGTTGAGGCAGAACTCCGGTTTATCCGGTCGTATGTGCAGCTGCTCCATGTGCGCTACGGCAAAGCCCTTCGGGTCGATTTGCCCCCGCAAACCGGCCCGGCCGAGCGTGGCCTCCCCCCGCTAACCCTGCAACTCCTGATCGACGATATTATTCAGCACAACACGCTCATGGCGTCGCGGCCGTTGCAGATTCAAATCGAGTTTGTGGATGCCGACAGAATCGGTCTCCGGCACAACTGCCAGCCCCGTAGTGTCCGGGTGGATACGCAGCTGCCGGGCTTTGCCGATGTGCTGAAGCAGTATGAATCGGTGGGTGGGGCCGCCCCCCAGCGCGAACTCGGCCCGGCAGAGTGCCGAATTTACCTACCGCTCCTGCCCATTTCTGCGGGCTTTTATCCCAACCCAGTCACCAAAACAGGCAGTTGAGTCATGCATTCCGTGTGAGGCCCAACTGGCCTTCGTAATTTGCCATTGATCAGAGCCCAGTAAACTCCGCCCCTGAAATTAGCGCGTATGTCGTCGTTTGTAACCTCGTTGACCCGTACCTGGCGGTACCGACCCACCAAGCAGCTCAAGTGGCAGTTGCTGCTGGTGTTCCCGTGGTTCATTCCGCTGATTACGTACCTGCTCCTGGGGCCGCGCTACCTGCATCACCTGCCTACCTTTCTGGGGGCTACACTGCTCAACGCCCTGATTGGGCTCGGGTGCCAGATGATTTTGGACCTGATTACCCAACGCATTGCCCGGCGCTACGCCGAACTCGGCCAAACCGGCCAACGGCTGGGCCTACTCCTGCTGGCATTTATGACCATTACACCGGCCGTGATTCTGCTGGCCTTGTGGGCCTACGACCACTGGCATCTGTTTGGGTACTCAACCCAGCCGGGGACCACCGCCCGAATTTTGCTTTTCAACGTAATGATCAACGTAATTTCGGTCGGGACGTTTGAGAGCATGTATTCGCTCAACAAATGGCGGGAAAACATGCTCCAGAAAGAGCAGCTCAAAAAAGTGACCTTGCAGAGCCAGTACGAAAGCCTCAAGAATCAGGTGAACCCCCACTTTTTGTTCAATACCCTGAACTCGCTCTCGTCGCTCATTGCCGACGAACCCGAACGCGCCGAGCAATTTGTGGATGAGATGGCCAAGGTGTACCGCTACCTGCTCCAAACCAACCGGCGCACCGACGACGAAACCGACGGCGACCTGACTACACTGGCGGCCGAAATGGCGTTTATCCAGTCGTATTTTCACCTGCTCAAAACCCGCTACGGGGCTGGTATTCGGCTCGACGTAACGCTCCCTGAGGCCGACCTGGCCTGCCTGCTTCCTCCACTGACGTTGCAGATGCTGGTTGAAAACGCCGTGAAACACAACGTCATTCACCCCAATAAACCGCTGGTAATCGAGATTCGGTCGGAGGGCGAAGGCCGCTTGCTGGTGCGTAACAACCGGCAACCCAAAACCACCCGTGTCCTGAGCAATCAGGTCGGGCTGAGCAACATAACCGCTAAATACCGCCTGCTGGCTCAACGTCAGGGCGCTCCCGGTACTACGGCACCGGGCGTTGTTGTCGACGAAACCGACGGATTCTTTTCTGTCCATCTACCGCTTTTAACCCCAACATTATCATGAACGTACTGATTGTTGAAGACGAAGATTTAGCCGTTCGCAAACTCCGCAAGCTGGTGCAGGAGGTCGACCCTACGCTGGCCATTCAGGGCGTTACGTCGAGCATCGAAGACTCAGTCAACTGGTTGCAGAACCACCCCGCCCCCGACCTGATTTTCATGGATATTGAACTGGCCGACGGGCAGAGTTTCGAGATTTTTGAGCAGGTCGATATTCGCAGCCGGGTCATTTTCACGACTTCGTACGATGAATACGCCCTGCAAGCCTTCAAGGTCAACAGCATTGATTACCTGCTCAAGCCGATTCAGCGCGAAGATCTCCAGCGAAGCCTGAAAAAACTCCGCGACCTAATGCCCCTCAATGGCCGCCCCGATGCCCCCACCGACACGCCTGCGTTCAACATCGAAAAACTCCTGCGCGAGCTACAGGGTCAGGGCAATCCGGCGGGCCGGGAGTACCGCAAGCGATTTCTGGTAAAGCAGGGGCAGAAACTCCTGTCGGTGGAGGTCGGTGATATTCTGTACTTCTACACCGACGAGCGGTTCAGCTTTTTCAAAACCCGCTCGAACCAGAAGTTTCTGGTCGATTACACGCTCGACGAGCTGGCCGATTCGCTCGATCCGGGTCAGTTTTTCCGGGTCAACCGGGGATTAATCGTAACGCACAATGCCGTGGAGCAAATTCAGCCCTACTTCGGCAACCGGCTGGCCCTCACGCTCAGACCCGCGTTTGACAAGGAGGCCATTGTGAGCCGCGAAAAAGTAAGCGATTTTAAAGTCTGGATGGGAAAATAACCGCTACTCTAGGCGGTTCGGACCGTGTACCGGCTCTGTACAAAGCCGTTCGGGAAGGTGCGGGTTTCGGTATGGTGCAGGGCTATGTCGTGCCCGGTGGCCCCGAAGAGCGGAATACCCTCGCCCAGCAGCACCGGGATGCGGGTAATGGTCAGCTCATGCACCAGCCCGGCCGCCAGAAACCCCTGAATGGTGAGGCCACCGTCGAGGTACACCTGCCGAACACCGCGCTCGCTTAATTGCGCCACCAGCTCGGCCGGGGGCAGGTGCGTTACCTCCACCTCGTGCGCCAGTGCGGGCGGGATGGCGGGTTGTTTGCTGCTCAGAATCACCATGCGTTTGCCCCGGTACGGCCACTCGCCCCCAAAACCGAGCACCGTTTCGTAGGTATTCCGGCCCATGACGATCATATCCACCGAATCCATAAACGACTGATAGCCGAAGTCTTCACCATCGATCTGATAATCAGGATGAGTCAGCCAGTCGATAGCTCCATCGGTCCGGGCAATGAATCCGTCGAGGCTGGTAGCGATAAATACCGAAATGTTGGGCGTTGAGGTCATGGTTGTTTGGGATTAGTGTAAGACAAGTTTCTTTTTTGGCAAGCCTGCCGTAATGAACTTGTCTCACCCCCGGCTCTACGAAGCCAGCAGGGCCGTACGGACCTTTTCGTAAAATACGGGTACTTTCTGGCGCGGGTCGCCTTTGCCGAGCGTTTCAATGGGCAGATACCCCCGATACCCCGACTGCCGCACAATTTGCATAATCTTGCCCAGGTCGGTTTCAGTCTCTTTCCCATTCACAAACAACTTCTCCTTGATTTGCCAGGTAGCCGCCTGGGGAGCCACCTGCGCAATCTGAGCGTATGGGTCACCCGTACGGAAGCTGCCAATGTCCAGGTTAGCCGCAAACCAGTCGGAGTTGATGCGATTCAGAAGCTCCAGCATGTGATCGGCTGTTTCGATGAAGTCGGCATGATTTTGCAGGCCAAGCATCACCCCCCGTTTGGCCCCGTACGCTACGCACTCGTCAATAGCTTCCAGCATGTACTCGGTCACCTCCTCGCGCATCAGTTCCGGCTGAACCCGTAGCCCCGAAAAGATACGCAGAATAGGTGCATCCAGTTTAGCGGCTACGTCGATCCAGGTTTTCACCAGGTCAATCTCCTCTTTTCGATGAATGGGGTCAGCCAGCGAGAAATCATTGCGAACACCCGTGCCGCTGATGTCCAGGCCCAGCCGAAACGCCTTTCGTTTGAGCGCGTAGATATAGCTATCGGGCGGGGCAGCCGGATACCCCGGAAAATAATAGCCCGTCGGGTCGACGGCATCAAACCCCACGTCGGAGCAAAAAGCCAGCACATCGTCGAGCGTCATCGATTTTCGGGTCAGCGGCTCGTTGAACGAATACAGATTACAACTGATCTTCAACGGCCCGCGCCGGGCAGGGTCAATACGGCTCGCCCGCTGGGTATCTGCAGCGGGCGAGCCGCCCAAAAGTGGCATTCCCAGGGCAACGGATTTGACAAAAGCCCGCCGGTCGGGTCGACGCTCGTTCATAACAGGAAGGTGTTTACCCGAAAAGCGTGCAACTGAACGGGTTTACCGGGCAACGCATCTTACAACCGCACTACCTCGCCCGTGCGTACGCTCTCGTCGCAGGCGAAGGCAATGCGCAGTGAGTTAACGGCATCGGCCAGGTGATCGGTCAGGTCGAGGTTCTCCCGAATCGACTTGAGGAAATACCGCTGCTCGCGGTTGCAAAGCTCCTGATGGTCGGGTTCGTCGGTCAGGTCGATCCACTCGTCGGGTTGGGTAAACTCGTCGTTGGCGTCGATCTCCGCGCGGTGTACCCGCAGTGATTCGGTTTTGGTGTGGGCGTCCACATTGTCGGAGTTACCAACAGCGCCCGCGTTTTTAGCCACGATAGACACGCAGCCGTTCGGCCCGATCACATCTTTCACAAAAAAAGCCGTTTCGCTCATCATGGGGCCCCAACCGGCTTCGTACCAGCCCACCGATCCATCGTCAAACCGGATTTGCAGTTGGCCGTAATTGTAGTTGTCGGCCGGAATATCGTTAGTCAGCCGGGCGCCGATGGCACTCACCCAAACGGGTTTCGAGCGGGTCATCTGGCACATCACATCAATGTAGTGAACGCCACAATCCACAATTGGGCTGAGCGATTTCATCAGGTTGCGGTGCACGGTCCACATGTAGCCGTGGCTCTGCTGATTCAGGTTCATGCGCATCACGAGCGGCTTGCCCAACTGCTGGGCTTCCTGCACGAACCGCTCCCACGAGGGATGCACCCGCAGAATATACCCGACAACCACCTTCCGGTCGGCTTTCAAGGCCGCTTCGACCACGCGCTCAGCTCCTTCGACGGTGTCGGCCAGGGGTTTTTCGATAAAGACGTGACAACCGGCTTCGAGCGCCATAATGGCAAACTGCTCGTGGGTATCGGGGTAGGTGGAGATACAAACCGCATCGGGGCGGGTTTCGGCGAGGGCCGTGGCGTAATCGTCGAAGAGCGGGTAGCCACCGCCGAGTTTTTCGTTCAGAACATGCTTGCTCTTACCGGTCGAAACGATACCGCAAATTTCGAAGCCGTCGAGAAGCTGGTAAGCCTGCGCGTGCGACGCGCCCATATTGCCGCAGCCCACCACGAGGACACGGATTGGAGAGGGTTGAGAGGTCATGTGACAAAGATAGGGAACTGGACTAAAACAGGACCAACTGAGGTCCGGTAACGTTCCCCGACGGGTTGCGGGCGTACCATCGATTTCTGCAACAACCGGTCGGGTACGGGGTTTTTAGGGATAAAAGCAGACATCACCCCTTTTTTCCTTTGTCTTTCCGATGAGCCGCGCCTTCCTCAAAAACGAAACCGCCGACGACCCCGTTGTGATTCCGGCCCGGGCTCCGTTGCCACCCGGCGTTACCAATTACGTGACACCCCGGGGGCTATCACTACTCCGCACCGAGTTGGCCGATCTGGAAGCCGAGCGGTTGCGGCTGCAAACGGACGAGCCCGACGAAACCGAGCGAACCCGCCAATTGGCGCTCACCAACGGCAAAATAGCGGCACTCAACAGCCGCATAGCGAGTGCCACCGTGGTTCATCCGCACGACCACGTCGACGATCCGGTAGTTCGGTTTGGCGCAACCGTAACGCTGACAAGCCGGACGGGATCGGCTACGACGCGCCAGTTGACCATTGTGGGGGTCGATGAGGCCGACGCTACGCAGGGGCGCATTGCCTTCACGGCTCCTTTGGCTCGCAGTATGCAAGGCAAACGCGTTGGCGACACCATTACCCTCCGCAGCCCACGCGGAAATGAGGAGTTCGAGATTCAGAGTCTATCATTTACAGCGTGAATCGGCTCCGGCTATCCGTTTCCAAACAGAATTGATTGGTACACAGATCGAACCGGATAAAACAGATCCAAGCGAATTCTCCTTTCTCCCTTTTCCCTTTTCCCTTCTCCTTTACTCCATTTCCTCCCCTTCTATCCAATACTCCGCCACCAGTGCCCAGCAATGCGCTTCGCAAACCCAGCGCATCTGCACAAACGGACTGCCTGCCCATCGGTTCAGGAGTGGGTGCTCGTAGGCGGTAAGCATCCCGGCAATGAAGAAATGAAACGTTTCGAACGACTGTTCGATCTGGGTCAGGTCGAGCGGGGGCGGGTTATCGCCAAGCCGACGCAGGGTGGTCGACAGAATGACCCTGTCCATCGGGTGGGTAGCCCGAACGAGTTGAGCACGGGCATCGGCCAGGAGCTGAGGCTGCACGGCTTCCAGTTCGGCCGGGCGAAAGGCAACGAGTAGCCGGACCAGATGATACAAAATCAAGGGCGTTCGGGCGTAGTGCGGGGCACAGCGAAACGGCTGGGTTACGTACTGGCCCAAACGTACCATATTGGCCAGTAGGGTCAGGCTGTCGGTGTCGTGCTCATTACGGGGTAAATCGTACCGGAAAATCAAATACAACAGGTTGCTCAGCGCGCAGGCATCGAAGTCGATGGGCATGTTTTTGCCGAACCAGGTCGAGTAAGCGCGCAGGTGCCGGTACTCGGCAAACGTATTCTGAATATGGAGCCGGGTGCCGTTGGCGTGTTGGGTCAGTTTGTCTTTTAGCCAAAGTAAGGTATCGGGCGAGGGTGAATGGGTCAGAAACACCATCGCTGTATCGTCGATATCGTCGGGAATACGAAAATGGTCGAACCGGTGGAGCAGCCGCCCGTTGGGGAAATGCCGAGACGGGCGCGTGGGCCAGAAGTTGTACGTATCCAGCCCGTCTTTGTTTTGAAAGGCGGGATACGCATTCGTAGCCCGAACCACTATCTGATCGATCAACTGTCCGCTTTCAGCCGAAACCCGGTCTCGAATCCCCTGCAACGTAAATAGGGTACAGGCCGTCAGAAACACATTGTTATCGGCCCGGCGGTAGCCTAACCATTGCGGTTGCACCCGGTATGCAGGAAACAGACCGGGCGAGAATCGCGAATCGGTATGCGATTGCAGGGCAGCCAGGTGAGCGATTATAGAGTCGGGAGACATGCCTGTTTAACTTTCCAACAATGCCAGCAAATCATCCAATTCGTCACCAGAAACCGTGCTTCGCTCCGATTTATCATAAATGTATGACAGGATCACGGTCTCGTTTACCACCTTCACGTATGTAATTACACGAGCTCCTCCTGCTTTACCCGTTTTCTTTGACGTGATTTTGAGCCGGACTTTATAGAGATTACTCCCTAAAGCTTGACCAAGCGTAGGGTTTTCCTTGAGTTCCTCCCCCAAGCGAATAAGGTCCGATTTGATAGATGGATACTTTTTGGCCAGCCGCTTGATCTGTTTATCAAAAACGGACAAGGTAAGAATCTCATAACTCATTAAGCAGATTGGCTAAAGGCCTCGCTTGCTTTGCTCCCTGCTCAACCGCCTTAAGTTCAAGAATAGCTTCTTTCAATTCCGAAATTAGCTGTTCGCGACTCAGCTCTTCTATTTCGTAAGAAGATAAATCGGTATATTTCTTTTTGAGTTGATTCCAGTCGCGCATAGGTATAAAAACACCCGCCGGATTCCCTTTGCTGTCGTGAATAACCTGTACGCTCATCTTCATTTGCTTTTAGTCAAATTTCCCTTTTTTTGGCGATACCACCAAACCCATCCGAATCGCGAGGGCATTCACGCGCACCCTCTCCACCTACCTTAACGATTTTTAACAGCCCCTTTCCGGTTGTCGGAGTCAATTTTAGTAATTTTGACCAATCAATACCGGTGTCAGACTGGCTTTCTTCTGCCATTGTCCCGTTTCGTTTCGGCGGATACGGAGTCATTGGGCAAGTTCAACCAGTCTTTAACCATCTCAAGTTTAACGCCTTACACGAATCATGCAGTCATTCCGACGCTTGAACACCATTGCGGGCTGGGCCACCTTCGCGGTTGCGTTGCTAACCTACAGCCTCACGGTCGAACGCACCGCCAGCTTCTGGGATTGTGGTGAATTTATTGCCTGTGCCTACAAACTTCAGGTTCCGCACCCACCGGGCGCGCCGTTCTTCCTGCTCATCGGCCGTATTTTTTCCTTACTGGCCGGGGGCGATGTCACGCAGGTGGCCTTCTGGGTCAACATGGTTTCGGTACTGGCTTCGGCCTTCACCATTCTGTTTCTGTGCTGGACCATCTCGATGCTCGCCCAGAAACTGATTGGCAAGCCCGAATCGGAATACAACACCGCCGACTCATTGCTCGTGGTGGGTTCGGCCGTAGTGGGTGCGCTGGTGTACACGTTCTCCGACACGTTCTGGTTCTCCGCCGTTGAGGCCGAGGTGTACGGGATGTCGTCGTTTTTCACGGCTATTGTGGTGTGGGCTGCCTTCCGCTGGGAGCGTATTCAGGACGAAGCCGCGGCTAACCGCTGGCTTATCTTCATTGCCTACCTGATTGGCCTGTCTATCGGGGTTCACTTGCTCAACCTCGTAACCCTGCCCGCCCTAGCCCTCATTTATTACTTTAAGAAAACCGCCCGACCCACGTTCAAAGGAGGTGCCATTGCCTTCATCATCGGGTTTGCGGTGCTGGGCATCATCAACGCGGGCATTATTCCGGGTCTGCCGAGCGCGGCATTCGTCCTCGAAAAATTCTTTGTCAATACGCTGGGCATGCCGTTCAGCACGGGTATGACGGTGTTTGCGGTGCTGTTCTTTGCGGCCCTGATTTACGCCCTCTTCTGGTCGAACAAGAACAAACGGGTGTACCTCAACACGGCCCTGCTGGGTCTGGCGTTTGTGCTGGTGGGCTACATCTCGTACATTCAGGTACTGGTGCGGTCGGATTTTAACCCGCCCATCAACGAAAACGACCCGAGCGACGCCCTCAACTTTATCTCGTACCTCAAGCGCGAACAATACGGTAGCCGTTCGCTCACCTACGGGCCGGTGTTTACCTCGCGACCGGTGGACCAGAAACCCGGCGACCCGCTCTACAAAAAAGAAGGCAACAAGTACGTAGAATACGGCAACTCACCCAAGTACGTGTATGAGCCCGGCGACGAGATGCTGTTTCCACGGGTGTACAGCTCACAGCAAAACCACCCACAGCTGTATCGGCAAATGCTCGGCCTGGCCGAAGGGCAGAAACCGACTTTTGGCGATAACCTGGAGTTTTTCTTCAACTACCAGCTGGGGCACATGTACTGGCGGTACCTGATGTGGAACTTCTCGGGTCGCGAGTCGGATCAGGAAGGGGCCGGTTATCTGCTGCCCTGGTCGACGGACGAAGGAGCCCCCGAACTACTCAAGACCAACAAAGCCCGCGACAATTTCTACATGCTGCCGTTTTTGTTGGGTCTGTTTGGCATTGTATTCCAATACTACCGCAACCGGCGCGATTTTCTGATTGTTGGGCTGCTGTTCCTGTTCACGGGTATTGCGTTGCAGGTGTTCCTCAACTCACCGCCCTCTGAGCCCCGCGAGCGCGACTACATCTACGTGGCTTCGTACTATTTCTTCGCCATCTGGATTGGTTTGGGCGTGATGGCTCTGGCCGAGGGGCTGCGGCAATACCTCAAGTCGGACATGACCCGCAACGGGGCGATTGTGGGCCTGAGCCTGCTCGTGCCGGTGATGATGGGTGCCAAAAGCTGGGACAACCACGACCGCTCGAACCGGTACCACTCGGTTGATTTTGCAAAAAACCTGCTCAACTCATGCGCACCCAACGCCATTCTGTTCACCGGGGGCGACAACGACACCTTCCCGCTCTGGTACGCACAGGAAGTTGAAGGTTTCCGGCGCGATGTGCGGGTGTGTAACCTGAGCCTGCTGGGTACCGAGTGGTACATTCAGCAGATGAAACGCAAAACCTACGAGTCGGAGGCCCTCCCGATTTCGCTTGAGTTCGATCAGTTCAACAAAGGCGAAAACGACGTGATTCCGTTCTACGAGATGAGCGCCGTAAAAGACGGTATCGACCTGAAACAGTACATCAACCTCGTGAAGCAGGGTAGCCAGGCTGTTCGGGTGCCGCTCACCACCGGCGAAATGACGAGTATTCTGCCCTCGTCGGTGCTGTTCCTGCCCATCGACAAGGCGGCTGTCGACAAAGCCAACTTTGTTCCTTCGCTGCTGCGCCCGCTCGTAGGCGATACGCTCCAATGGACCATTGGCAAGCGCGACCTGTACAAGCCTGACCTGATTATGCTCGACATCATTGCGACGAACAACTGGCAGCGGCCTATCTATTTCTCATCTACACTGGCCTCTGACAACTACCTCAACCTGAAAGATCACATGCAGGTAGAGGGCTACGCGTACCGCCTGATGCCGGTGCGGGTCGATGGGGCTTCGGATGGCTTTGTGAACACCGATATTGCGGCCAATAACCTGATGAAGCGGTCGTTTTGGCGCGAGATGAACAACCCGAACACTTACTACGACGAAACCTACAAGGGGTCGCCGGTACTGACAGCCCGGATCGCGTTTTTCCGGTTGGCCGATCAGTTGATTCGGGAAGGTAAGAAAGCCGAAGCCAAAAAGGTACTCGACTACTCGCTCAGCGTCATCCCCGACAGCACCATTCCCTTCGACCAGATTTCGTCGAACTTCGTGCAGCTGTACTTCAACGTAGGCGACACCAAGAAGGCCCTCGAAATTGCCGATACGATGGTGACCCGCATTGATCAGAACCTTACCTACAACAAAACGTCGGGACGGCAGTTTGGTGATGTTCGGTCGGATCTGTACAGCCTTAACTCGATTGTAGAAGCCTGCAAAGAAGCCAAGCAGGACGCCCTCGCCCAGAAGTACGAAGCGCTGCTCGAGAAGCACTACTCGGCTTACGGCGGCTAACGAGATCACCCCTTAAACGCACCAAAACACCCCTGTCGGCACCGCGTCGGCAGGGGTGTTTTGATGACGGGCATACCTTAAATCAGCCCTTGAAAGGGAGGGGTGAATTGTTTACTTTTTGCCATCAAAAGTAGGCTTAAATGAGCTAAAATGGCCGTTTTTTTGTTCTATTAGCAGAACAGAAACAACCCATACAACGCTCAATGAAATCGCTAGAACTGCTGACTACCACTACGTACAATGCGCCTTCGGCAGTTCCGGCCCGCCGTCATAAGGCCAACGGTACGGCTACGGCTGCCCTGCTCATTCAGATCGCGAGCGAGATGCTGACCACCTCGCCCACCCTACGCAAACGCCTGGGCGTAACCCTCACCGACCTGGCCGCGGCCGAAAAGGTCCGCAAGGAATTAACCCGCAAAGGGCTGTAGCAGAAAAGCGTGGGGTAGGGAGATGGATAGACATGACATCTCTCTAAACGAGATGTCATGTCTATCCATCTCCCTCACGAATCTCCATTTCCCTTCGTATTTTCATTAAAAAAGCCGTCAGGTCTGGGACCTGACGGCTTTCTTGTATATCCATTGGGCTAAAAACGATTTTCACCCGTGAAAGAAGTCCTTCATTTTCTCGAAGAAGCCTTTCTCGTTTTTGTTCGGCTTGGGCTGGAAATTGGGCGATGCGCGCAGTTTTTCGAGCACAGCCCGCTCTTCCGACGAAATGGTGCGGGGAGTCCAAACGTTTACGTGAATCAGTTGGTCGCCCCGGCCGTAGCCGTTTAACTCTTTAATACCTTTTCCTTTCAGGCGGAGAATTTTGCCGCTTTGCGTACCCGGTTCGAGCGTAATCCGGGCGCGCCCGTCGATGGTTGGCACCTCCACACTCGTACCCAAAGCCGCATCAGGGAACGTAACGTACAGATCGTACACCACGTTGCTGCCGTCGCGCTTGAGGTCAACGTCTTCCTCTTCTTCAACCACAATGAGCAGGTCGCCGGCTACACCCCCGCGCGGAGGTACGTTGCCCTTACCGCCTACCGAGAGCTGAATCCCCTCGGCTACACCCGCCGGAATCTTGATCGGGATTACGTCTTCTTCGAGCACCCGGCCTTCGCCAAAGCAGGCGTCGCAGCGGTCGGTTACAATTTTGCCCTCACCATTACAGGTAGGGCATGTGCTGGTCGATACCATCTGTCCGAGCATGGTATTCACCACCTTCCGAACCTGACCCGTACCGTTACACGACGAACAGGTCTGAACGGCTGTCCCGTTTTTCGAACCATTGCCTCCGCAGGTGGTACACGAAACGTGGCGCTTTACCTTGATCTTTTTCTCGACCCCGTTGGCTACTTCCTGTAGGTTCAGCTTCAGCTTAATACGCAGGTCGGACCCGCGCCGAACGCGCTGCCGCGAACCGCCACCACCCCGGTTGAAGAAGCTACCAAACGGAGACTCCTCACCAAAGATGTCGCCAAACTGGCTGAAAATATCTTCCATCGACGGCCCGCCCGGTCCGTAACCACCACCACTGGCAGCACCACCGAGTCCGGCATGGCCAAACTGATCGTAGCGCGCCCGCTTGTTGGCATCGCTCAGTACATCGTAGGCTTCGGCGGCCTCCTTGAATTTCTCTTCGGCCGAGGGGTCGTCCGGGTTTTTGTCCGGGTGATATTTGATGGCCATCTTCCGATAGGCCTTCTTGATATCTTCCGCCGATGCGCCTTTTTCAACGCCTAATATTTCGTAATAATCTCGTTTCGTCGCCATAATTTTAAAGAGTGAAAGAGCGAAAGAGTGAATGGGTGGGCTTTGTCTGGTAGTGATTTCTCATTACCTCTCCACTCATTCGCTCTTTCACTCTTTCGCTATTAACTTCCTACGATCACCTTTGCAAACCGGATTACTTTGTCGTTGAGATAATAGCCCCGCTCGGTTTCGTCGATCACTTTGCCTTTCAGATCGTCGCTCGGAGCCGGAAACTGGGTGATCGACTCGTGCAGGTCTGCGTTGAACACTTCGCCCTTGGCCACCATCGGTTTCAGGCCTTTGCTTTCGAGTGTGCGGCTTAATTTATGGTAAATCAGGCTGACACCTTCTTTCACAGCAGCCACATCATCGGCCTTGTCGATGGCCTGCATAGCCCGCTCAAAATCGTCGACAACCGGCAGTAATGCCACCAGCATGCCTTCGTTGGCGTTGGCAATCAGTTCCATTTTCTCCTTAGCCGTGCGCCGACGGAAGTTCTCAAAGTCGGCATACAGACGTAGGTATTTATCTTTCAGTTCGACCAACTCCTTGTACGTCTTGTCTTCGGCCGATTCGGTAGCGGCCTGCTCCTCTCCTTCCGCTGTTCCACCGTTTACGATCACGGCCTCGTCGGTGGTGAGGGTTTCTTGATCGGTACTGTCAGTTTGTGGGTTGGTCTGCTGTTGTTCGTCGTCCAAAATGTCTTTATTTTCCATGCTGTAACGCACTTAGTATGTCATAATTCAGGTGTAAAAGTAGGCGCAAAAGCGTTGCCAAACCCCACAAATCTGCCAAGTTGTCCGAGTTTGTCGCGGTACCTGTGTCAATCGGATTTTTTGCCGGGCGGTTGGTGTTTAGCTTGGTACGTACCAACTGTTTTTTCGTTTTTGCACAAGGGCCTCTTCATGTCTGTCATTGAACACCATACCAACCTGATCAAAGCCGAGGCCGCCCGGCTGGGGTTCGACTTCTGCGGAGTGTCGAAGGCGGGGTTTCTGGAAGCCGAAGCCCCCCGGCTCGAAACCTGGCTTAATCGGAATTACCACGGACAGATGGCCTACATGGCCAACCATTTCGACAAGCGGCTCGACCCCCGCAAACTTGTCGAAGGCGCCCGCTCGGTGGTAACTGTTTTGCTCAACTATTACCCCGAGCAGCGGCTACCCGAAGGCGACGACGACCTGAAAATCTCGAAATATGCTTACGGAGAAGACTACCACTTCGTCATAAAAGATAAGCTAAAAGATTTCCTGTCGTTTATTCAGGAGGAGATCGGCGAGGTAGGGGGGCGCGTATTTGTCGATTCGGCCCCGGTTATGGACAAAGCCTGGGCACGGCAATCGGGTGTGGGTTGGGTAGGCAAACATTCGAACCTGATCAACCGGCAGATGGGCAGTTTCTTTTTCATCGGCGAGCTGATTCTGGACCTCGACCTGATCCCCGACGGCCCTATTGCCGATTATTGCGGGACCTGTACACGCTGTATGGATGCCTGCCCCACCGAGGCCATCACCGAACCGTACGTAGTGGATGGCAGCAAGTGTATTTCGTATTTTACCATTGAACTGAAAGATGCCTTGCCCACCGACATGCAAGGGAAATTCGACAACTGGATCTTTGGCTGCGATGTGTGTCAGGATGTGTGCCCCTGGAACCGGTTTGCCCGCCCACACCAAACACCCGCATTGTCACCCAAACAATCTCTTCTGGAGATGAGCCGCCAGGATTGGGTAGAAATTACTGAGGAAGTATTCCAGGAGTTATTCCGCCGATCGGCGGTTAAACGTACTAAGCTTGAGGGACTTAAGCGAAATATTTTATTTATGAACGATTAACCATTTAGCGACAATTGGTGACCAGCCCATTGACTATTTTTTCTAATTATGGTTACTTTGTAGTTAAAAGTAGACAACACGCCACAGGGAAAAATGCCGAGGGATAGGATAAACCAGGAACAAAAGTTGATTAAGGCTGTCGGTGAAATACTTCGCGAGCAGGGCTTCGATCAGCTTAAAATAAACAAAATAGCGCAACAGGCAGAGGTAAATAAAGTACTTATATATCGCTATTTCGGCGGGCTCGAAGGGCTCTTGGCAGCCTATTATAAACAGGAACAACCCCAAATTGCCGCCCCTACCCTCGACGTTGAGCACCTAAAAACCCTTCCACTTGAAGGTGTTTTTCAAGTGTGCCTGGAATACATCCTGAATGAGTTTCGGGAACTCCGAACCAATGTAGTAGCCCAAGAATTCCTGAAAGCCGACCTGTACAACACCCATGACGAACGTAACCCGGTGGTACTCGAACGCGAAGAGCGGCTAAAAAAAATTATCGACGAACTGGCTTCGATGATCGGCAACAAAGACGGACGCGGCTTTCCGGCGGTCATTGTCAGCGGCCTGACTCTGCTAACCTTGTATGCCCACCAGCATAAAGAGGTAATGGGCATTAATGTTGATACCGAAGAAGGTTGGGCGCGCATCGAAACCGCCCTGGCTAATATTTTCCACGGAGCGTATCTGTTTCACAAGGAGCGACTCGCCAACCTTAACCAATCAGCTTCCGGCGATACGTCGCTCGGCGATGCGTCGCCCGGCGAAGAAGCTGCGTAGGGCCTCGCCCACCTGCCACACATCACTAAATGAGTTGTACAGCGGTGTAGGTGCCAGCCGAATACAATCGGGTTCGCGCCAATCTCCGATAATCCCCGACTCGGTCAGGTAATTGAACAGAGCTTTACCCTCCTGCTTCACGAGGAGTGATAGCTGACACCCTCGCCCGGCAGGGTCGGCGGGCGTGAGCACCTGAATAGCCTCCCCAAACGGTTGGAGCACGTAGGCCAGATAACCCGTTAGCTGCTCGCTCTTCTGCCGCAGTGCTGCCATACCCGCTTCGGCCGTAATGTCGATAGCCGCCTTGTGCAGGGCTAACCCCATAATGTTGGGCGTACTAAGTTGCCAGCCAGCCGCGCCGGGCATCGGCACAAACCCCTTGGTCATTTTGAACCGGTTCGCTTCGTCGTAGCCCCACCAGCCAGCCAGCCGGGGCACATCGGCCGTATGATGACGCTCGTGCACAAACACACCCGAAACCGCGCCGGGGCCTCCATTGAGGTATTTGTACGAACACCAGGTAGCAAAATCGACGCCCCAATCGTGCAACTGCACCGGTACATTACCGATGGCGTGGGCCAAATCGAAGCCCACCAGCAGATTGTGCGCGTGGGCCACCTGCGTAATTGCCGCCATATCGTACACCTGCCCGGTATAGTAGTTAAGGCCACTCATCAGCACCAGTGCGAGCGAGTCGACATGGGTTGCTATAGCCTCGCAGATGGTTTGCGTTTCAATCAGACCATCCTCGCCGGGTTTTACTTCGATTAAGACAGAGTCGGGATTGAGCCCCCGCGAGCGGATGTGCGTTTCGAGCGCGTACTGATCCGACGGAAAGTCACCGGCAATGGTCAAAATCTGCGTTTTGGCGCCCTGCGGCCGGTAAAATGACGCCATCAGCAGGTGCAGGTTCACCGTCAGGGCGTTCATGGGGCAAACTTCCAATGGTTGAGCCCCCACAATCTGGGCCAGTGGCTCCTGACAACGTTGGTGGTAACTCAGCCACGATGGCACGCCTTCCTCAAGGCTATCGAACCAACCCTCTACACCGAGGTGCTGCCAGGTGTTTAATTCTCCATCCAAGGCCAGCCGGGCGGCTTTGGGTTGCAACCCAAGTGAGTTGCCGCAGAGGTAAATGAGGTCTTGCCCGTTACGTTGCGGGATATGAAACCGGTCGCGGTACGAGCGGAGCGGGTCTTGCGCATCAAGCGACTGAGCAAATGAGAGGGTATTTTCGTAGTGCATTGTTGATGAGATAGTTATAAAGCAAACGAGCCCAACTCAGGCACTCGTCAGGGCTATGACGGCAAACGGATTCAGTGTGATGGCGGTCTGACCAAACGGAACAACCGCTGGTAAGGCCCCGGATTTGATGGCGGCCGGAGCCGTGATTTCGTCGAGCACGCACACCTCGGCGGGTGTTACAGGCCACGCACTCAGGTCAACGGTTTGCGGCTCTGCACTGTGATTGGCCAGCACCAGCAGGTGCCGGTCGTGCTTGGTGAGCCAGAGAGCACTGCCCTGCACCGGGTCCCGAAACGCAATGGGTTTGGCTACGGCCCCCTGCCAGTCGGCGAGTAGCTGTAACACCAGCCCCACCGGAAATACATCGCCCGGCTCGGCATTGAACCGGTCGGGGAACAAGGGTGCATCGAGGCCCTGAATTACCCCCCGCCCGCCTTTGGTATCGAAATACGTGACGCGAGCGACCCCGGCACTCGTCAGCGACGCCAGACTACCTACCAGCCAGCCAGCCGCCAGCAACGACGGTTGCCGATGGTCAATATCGGCGGGCCAATCGGTATCGAAGTCGGTGGGTACACCCGACAACCGTTGGCGCAACGAAACCGGCCCTACATGAATCGGGGTCGACGGTAGCAGGGCCCGCATCGACTGTACGGTATCGGCATGGGCATCTTTGTTTTCAATAACGGTCCAGTCGCCGGTCAGGTGCATTTGCGGGTTGAGCGAACACACCAGATAATCGATCTGCCCGGCTGTAAACGTAGCGCCTTGCAGGTCGACGAAGGGGCCGGTAGTACCCGCTCCCAACAATGCACCCGGAAACAGGGCCCGCAGAGGTTCGGCAACGGCCGTTAGCAACCCGTCGGGGGTAGCCGGGTGGGTCAGGCTAAATACCTCGATCGCCCAGGCCTGCACACCCAGCCACGATACAGCCTGTTGCAGGTAATCGAGCTCGGCGGGGTAGTTATCCGTAAACGAAATAGCCAGCAACACCCTGGCTTGTAACTTTTTCGCTTCACTCAGCCCCACCGTAAACCACTCCGACCAGTCGGGCCGACCAAAATTCAGTTCGATTCGCAGATGGTCGGGAGCCATGCGCCGAAGTTGGGTTACCTCGTCGGTTTTGAGCTTAGGCGTATCAAGTGCCTGACACAGGCCAATAGCCGGCAATGGATTCTCAGGGCCGTCGGGCCGCACGAGCCGAAGTGATTTCGGCGGGGCTACTGCCCCTTCGACGGGGTTGTTTACCAGTTCGAGCGTTACGCGTTGGCTAATCCGGTCGCCGGGCATAATCTGTACCGGCATGGGCAAATGCACGGGCGTACAGTACGTTTTGAATGAGGCATCGCCCCAGTTACGTTGGTCTTCCGTTTCGAACACATCGCCCGCAAAAGATAGCTGAACCACATCCTGGTGCGGCAACGTCCAGCGCAGGGCGGCAATGTCCTGAAAGGGCTGTTGTAAAGTGATGGTTTCGGGAAAAACACCCTCTACGCTACGGCCATCGGGGGTTTGGATAACCGCCGGACGGCCCACGGTTTCGGCCAGGGGGTGCAGCACACACAAACCAGCCCGGTTACGCCAGAACGGCACCAGCACCTCGCCAGCAAGCTCAAACTGAATACGGCCGCTCGCATCGCCGGTAAGCTGCGCCTGCCAACGGATGATTTCGGTGGCTCCCTCGAAGCTCCCTCCCGTGTACGAAATTCGAAACGATTGCGCCCCGATTTCTACCTGTTCGTCGGTCAATTGCCAGTCGAGGGTATTCCAGCGGGCATCGCGCAGGGCGAAATACAGCATCCTGACCACCTCATCGTCGCCGAGTTTCACGTACCGTAAAAAGCCGTTTTCGTACAGAGCCGTGAAAGGGCCAGCCTGTACCCGGCGAATCGGGTGAGTTTGGGAGGTACCGGTGTGTAAAAGCGTAGGCATAGCGGGAACGCGCAGACAGTTTGGCGCGCAAATTAACCGCCCCAGTCCACACTTCCGCAATAACCTAATTCGCAAACAACGTTACGACTGAGCGCGCAGGGCCCGGAACCGGTTTATACCGATTAGTTTAGCCGGCCGGCCAGTCTCGCCCGGTTGGTGCGCGGTGATGCGTTGAAGATGCTCAAGCTGTCTATTCAATTGGGCAACTGTGCGGCTCAACTGATCGAGCTGACGTTGCAGATGCACCAGCGGCTCGCCGGTGACGCGCCCGGCCGGGGTGGTTACCGATTCGGATGCCATCGCGGAGCCACTTACCTGAGCGGGTGCCACACTGCCGCCAAAAGGTGACCCCATGCGGCTGAACGCTTCGAAAACCGCTTTATTTTTGGCTACAAATGTCGACAGACGGTGCCCAACCGTGTTCGGGGTCAGGCGGGTATGATTATATCGTTGAGTCAGTTCCATTAGTTCTTATATCGTTTGGATGAACGGTTGACCCGCCATATCTATTTGGCTTCTGATCAATCGCTTAGGCCGGCACCACAGGCGGTCCGGCACTCTGTAAAGAAACGGGAGGGGTTTTGCAAAAGTTTAATCCTTTGAACCGGAAACCCCTGTATGACCCAAATCTATTAATTACGACCCGTATATTTATTTGAATAATTATAAAAACAGGCAAAAAATATTTCTTTTCCATGAAGTTCTTCCCAAACGGTGTAGGACAAGTTTTTTTGGACAGGATTACAGGATGTACAGGATTATTTTTTGGGAAGAAAATCCTGTACATCCTGTAATCCTCCGGGCCGCCGGGCGGTCGAAGAAATCTTCGTCGAGCTTATCACAAAGAACTTGTCCTACACCCTTCCCAAACGGTTTATCAAGGCTTCACCAACCGTTTCCGTAAGTCAGCAATAACCTGCCGGGTTTCTTCAATTCGGGTTTTGAGGGGTTGTTTGTAGTACCAGGCCCGAAACTCGGGGTTATCGCGATGGGTGTCGAGCTCGGCCTCCAACTCACGGAGGTAAGCCTCACTTTTGGTCAGGTACGCCTGTGCCGTTTCGGGGTTGTGAAACCCGCCCCCATCCACGCTCACGTACACGGGTGTAGTGTGAGCAGCCGATCGTGGCCCGCCGTAGCAACGGGCCGCAATCCATAGCCCCTGCTGCACATCGGGCAGCTCGAGCTGCACCACCAACCGGGCCGTCGACTGCCCCGATTGTTGCGGGGTCACGCGCGCCAGTACCCGGCCATGGGCCACCAGTTCGAGGGCCGTTAGCGGCTCCTGTGTAGCCTCGCCCAGAGCCTCAGCCCGAATGGTAAGCGTACTCCCCTTTTTCACCGCCACCCGATCGCCGGGTCGGGACGTGCCCTGCTTAGCTACGCTATTAACCTGCAAATCCAGAATAGGGCCACTCGTGACAAACGTATGACCAGCCGCTACACCCGCCTGCCAGGCCGCCGGAGTGAGCGGGCCGTTGATGTAGGTGTAAAAACGGGCATTGCCAATCCGGGCCGAGTGTTCGGGCGGGCCGTGGTCATGGTCGTGGCCACACCACGGAAAATCGGAGCCCGCCGTAGCCGTGAGCGGAATGCCGAGGTCGAGCAGGTGGTAATAATGTTCGGTACGGAGCGGATCGGCCGACACGCAATACTGAAGAATTTCGAGCAAATCGACTTTACCCCGCAGCCCGTCGAGGGTGAGCCCCCGGTAACCATGAAACGACTCGGCCTGATGCGCATAGCCCGTAAGACCACCGCGCCGGTGCAGCTCATCGAACACCCGATCGTAGAGGTAGTAATCCTGCCGGTAGCGCACCGACCCCGATGCCCCAAAACCCAGGGCGTGGCCGAGTTCGGGCGTACGGGGGTCTTCCTGACCGGACATCAGTAAAAACGGCCCCTGCTGGTACATACCTTTCTCGCCAAAAGCGTACTGCGGATAGTAGGTCTCCCAGAAATCGCCCATTTTGAGCAACACGCCCACATTCACATCTTCGGCCCGAATCCAGTCGAGCAACAGCGGGTTTTCGCGGGGCGACCGCCGGATATGGATATGGTCGTCGGCCGAGTACCAGTTACGGGCGGCCATGTGAATCCAGCGTTTGAGGGCGTAGGTTTGGCGCAGCACCTGCCCCGACCGGATATGCAGCCGGTGGGTTTGGTGTACGTATTCGTTGCCTTTTGAGAGGCTCAGGTCGTAGGTGCCGGGCGCGAGCGTAAGACTAAAAGCCCCCGAAACATAAAACGAGCTGTCGGGCTGAAAGGCATACCCATCGGCATGGTCCCACAGGCCGTATTGCACCGCCACCACTTCAGGCGGCACCACCGGCACCGGGCCACCACCCGCCCGCGTGAGCCGCACGCGCACCGGCGTAGGCTTGCCCGTAGCGGCATCGCGCACCACCACCCGCAACTGCCCCGCCCGTTGGGCAAGGGCTCTGGGCCACCCGCCGAGCGCCAGGCCGAGGGCAAGCATCCACACAGTCAATCTCATAGTCGGGCGAAGGGGTTTTAAGCGTAAGGATCAACAGTTTTTTCTTTTACTCCCCGATACCGACTTTTGTCGCTGTAGTTTTATGATCCATTCACGTACAACCATGTACACACTATACGCTATTCCGAATTGCGACACCGTAAAAAAAGCCCGCACCTGGCTGGCCGAACAAGGTGTTGCGTACACATTTCACGACTATAAAAAAGCGGGTATCGACCGGGCAACGCTGGAGCGGTGGCTGAGCCAGAAAAGCTGGGAAGAACTCGTAAACCGGGCGGGTACGACCTGGAAAAAACTGCCCGACACCGATAAACCGACCGATACTGAAGCCGCTATTGCCCTGATGATGGAGAAGCCTTCGGTTATTCGTCGACCACTGATCGAAGCCGACGGCCAGATTGTGGCCTTAGGTTTCAAACCCGACGAGTATAGCCGGGCATTTGGTCGTTAATTGAATGTAGAATGAACAGTGTAGAATGTACCATGAGAGAGCTGACTATCAACAGACAAGCCCATTATACATTTTACATTGTTCATTCAGTTAAATTTTGTCATCGAAAAACCCCTGACAGGTTAAAACCGGTTCGGCATATGATCTGAACTATTGGCAGGTAGCCCCGATGGGGCAAAAGACGTTGGCCCTGTCGTCGGGATGAAAGCCTAACGTTCAAACTAGAGTGTGTGGACAATCAGAGCAACAAAATCATACTTGAAGCCAGATGAACCATCGCCAAGAAGCTGCTGGCTGTTTTTTCGTAGCGAGTTGCTACCCGGCGATACTGTTTCAAGCGGTTAAAATAGCGTTCAATCTTGTTGCGATCAGCGTACAAATTCTCATCGATTACCCGCTGCTCCACCCGATTCACTTTGGAGGGAATGATCGCGTCACAACCGTTGTGGGCCAACCCTTCCAGCAACCAATCGGCATCATAAGCCTTATCGGCAATCACAGCAAAAGCCTCACAGTCAGCCAGTAAGGTGGCTGCGCAAGGCGCATCACCCGCATGGCCAGGACTTAACTCAATGCGGATAGGATTGCCTAAGGCATCCACCAGAGCATGAATTTTTGTGGTCAAGCCGCCCCGTGAGCGGCCTAATGCTTGTTGCTGGAGACTACTTTTTTTTGCCCAGCAGCCTGTTGATGAGCTCGCACCGTTGTCGAGTCAATCATTACCCAATCCAGGTCGGGCTCTTGCAGGGCATCAAAGACCTGTTTCCACACCCCAGCCTGAGCCCAGCGCCGAAATCGTCGGTAGTTGCTGTTCCAATTGCCGAAGCGTTCAGGCAAGTCGCGCCAAGGCGCACCCGAGCGGGCAATCCAGAGCACGGCGTTGATAAACAAGCGGTTATCGAGTGCTTTTCGGCCTGCTGAGCCTGCCTGTCCTGGTAGAAGAGGGGTGATTTTAGTCCATTCCTGCTCGGTGATCTCATAGCGTCTCATGCCACAAAGATCGTAGGATTGGGTAAGTTTATCCTAATTGTCCACACACTCTAGTTCTGCTTCACTACGCAACCGACGTTACCTAAACCTTTTTCTATTTGAACATGGCCAACCGTCGCCAATTTATCGCGAGCCTCGCCCAAACAATGGGAGCCGCCAGCCTCCTCCAAATCCCTTTCCGGGTCGGGGCCACCCCACCGGCATTGGCCCCGCTTACGGTGGGTCAGGTGATGGCGTTAATTCTGAAAACCATTCCGGGAGCACCCTTCCCCAAAACCGTTGATACACTCAAGTCGGGCAGTCCCGACCAACCGGTTACGGGCATCATTTCGACCATGTTTACCACCATCGAAGTGATTGAGCAAGCCATTGCCGCCGGGGCCAATTTCATCATTGCCCACGAGCCGACGTTTTACAACCACGCCGACGAGACCGATTGGCTCAGCGACAGCCCCGTGCTTCGGCATAAGCAGGCATTGCTGGACAAACACAAGATCGCGGTATGGCGCTTTCACGATTACTGGCATGCACACCGCCCCGACGGTATCCGCAAGGGGATGCTCGATGTGCTCGGCTGGAATCAGTATAGCCAGGCCGACGCCGAGCCGCTACTCGTGATGCCACCAACTCCGCTTCACACCCTGATTGGCCATGTGAAACAAAAGCTCGACATCAAAACGGTTCGGCTTGTTGGCGACCGCAATCAGGTATGCCAGCGGGTGTTGCTGATGCCGGGAGCATCGGGCGGGCGCAGTCACATCTTGGCGGTCGAAAAATACCGGCCCGACGTGATTCTGTGCGGAGAAGCCAACGAATGGGAAACACCCGAATACACCCGCGACGCCCGCCGACAGGGGCAACGGGTGTCGCTGGTGGTGCTGGGACACATCATGAGCGAAGCCGCCGGAATGGTCTGGTTTGTCAACTGGCTGAAACCGCAGGTGCCGGGTGTTTCGGTGCGTTACATTCCCTCTGGCAACCCGTTTACGTACGAGTGAGCCCCGCCCGGTAGTTTAACTGCCACTCGGCAAGGCTGCCTCACAAAACGTCTTTGAGGGTTTTCCACACGGTTTCGGCCACAATGCGGTGCCCTTCGGCCGTGGGGTGAATCCCGTCGGGCAGGTTCAGACGGGGCACTCCGCCCACGCCTTCGAGCAGAAACGGAATAATAGGCAGCTTGTTTTTGTCGGCCAATTGACCATAAATCGCCCGAAAATCGCGGGTGTACTGCGCCCCAAGGTTGGGCGGCACCTGCATACCGGCGAGCACAATTTTGCAATCGGGGTATTTGGTCCGGACGGTGTCGATAATGGCTTGCAGGTTTTGCCGGGTCGAGCCCAGGTCAATGCCGCGCAGGCCGTCATTGCCCCCCAGTTCGAGCACAAATACATCCACCGGCTGCCGCAACACCCAGCCAATCCGACTTTTGCCGCCCGCTGTGGTTTCGCCACTCAGCCCGGCGTTCACCACTTTGTAGCCCAGCCCCAGCGAGTCGATGCGTTTGCCGATCAGGGCCGGAAACGCCTGCGCGGGGTCGAGGCCGTAGCCCGCCGTGAGGCTGTTACCGTAGAACAGAATCGTTTTTTTCGACGCAGCCGCCCCGGCCGTTGTGGTGCTTTGGGCAGCCGTGGCCGACGCCGACGTTGGCGGGTTAGTTTCTTTTTTTTGGTCGCCGTTGCCCGAGCATCCCATAGTTAACATGAGCAGGGTACTGGCAGTGAGTGTGGTCAGGAGCGTTCGGATGGGTGTACGCATACAAATAAGAATCGAGCCGTTTGTCATTTTATAACCCACTCAGGGAGAGAATTAGTTTAAAACAATGTTCGGTTTTTATTCCCGGCAACCGACCGGGCTCCCTATCGATTCTTATGAGCATTCTGCGCGTCGAAAATCTCACCAAGACTTACTCCAGCGGCAGCGGTCCGCTGACCGTATTGCACAACGTTTCGTTCGAGATTCAGGCGGGCGACACGTTTTCGATTGTTGGGCCTTCGGGCAGCGGCAAAACCACCCTGCTCGGCCTTTGTGCCGGCCTCGACCGGGCCACATCGGGCAGTGTGTACCTGAACGAAATCCGGCTCGACAACCTAGGCGAAGATCAACGGGCGGCCGTTCGTAATAGGCACGTGGGGTTTATTTTCCAGAACTTTCAGCTGCTGCCTACTCTCACCGCCCTCGAAAACGTGATGGTCCCGATGGAGTTACAGGGCGCGCGTAACGTCGAAAAAACAGCCCTTGATCTGCTCGACCGGGTGGGCCTTGCCAAACGGAGCCACCACTACCCTACCCAACTGTCGGGCGGAGAGCAGCAGCGGGTGTCGCTCGCGCGGGCCTTTGCTAACCGACCCAAAATCCTGTTTGCCGACGAGCCTACCGGCAATCTCGACACCGACACAGGCGATACTGTCGAAGCCCTGCTGTTCGACCTCAACCGCGAGGCCGGCACCACGCTCGTACTCGTCACCCACGATCTTGAACTCGCTCAACGCACGGGCCGTATCCTGAAAATGCGGGGCGGCACGGTGGTAGCCGACGAAAAAGTATTGAGTGAATGACCGGTCCGCAGGACGGCAAATGACCAGACCGCGCTTTCACCCATTCACTCTTTCGCTCTTTATTTATGAACTTTCTCTTCCGAATGGCCTGGCGCGATAGCCGCCGGAGCCGCCAACGGTTACTGCTATTTATGTCGGCCATTGTGCTGGGCATATCGGCTCTGGTGGGCCTCAATTCGTTTGGCGATAACCTCGCCCGCAGCATCGACGCGCAAGCCCGCGAGCTCCTCGGGGCCGACCTCGTGCTGTCGTACGCCAAGGCAATTCCGAAACCAACCGAAAACTATCTCAAAAAAATCGGCAAAAACCGAACCTACGAGGTGTCGTTTGCGTCGATGACGCTTTTCCCGCGCACGGGTGGGGTACGGCTGGCGCAGGTTAAAGGTCTCGACGGACCGTTTCCGTACTATGGCGAGTGGGAGGTGCAGCCCCGGTCGGCGGTGGAGCAGTTTCGGCAGGCTGCGGCCCGCAACGAACGCGTGGCCCTTGTCGACGATGCCCTCTTGATTCAGTTCGGGGCCAAACCCGGCGATTCGGTGAGGCTCGGCACGCAGTTGTACTTTATTGCGGGTCGGGTGCTCAAAACGCCCGGTCAGTCGGCCGTAACCACGTCGGTAGCACCCACGGTTTTTGTGTCGGCCCAATCGCTGGCTACAACGGGCCTCATGCAACGGGGCAGCCGCATTCAGCACCGCTACTATTACCAGTTTGCGAAGGGGCAGGACGTGGCCGCTTTCGTCAAAGCCAACGAAGCCCGGTTCGACAAAGTGGGCATCAATCAGGACACCGTCGAGAGCCGCAAACAGCAAACCGGCCGTTCCTTTGCCGACCTCACCCGGTTTCTGAATCTGGTGGCCTTTGTCGCCCTGCTGCTCGGTTGCGTGGGCGTGGCGAGTGCCGTGCATCTGTACGTGAAGGAAAAAGTAGCATCGGTAGCTGTACTCCGCACCCTCGGGGCCAGCGGGCGGCAGGCCTTTCTCATTTTCCTGATCCAAACGGCCCTTATGGGTCTTGTAGGAGCCATTGTGGGCGCGTTGGCCGGCTCGCTGGTGCAGCTTTTGTTGCCGCGTGTGTTTGCCGGTTTTCTGCCCGTCACGGTCGAAACGGCCATATCGTGGTCGGCGGTGGCGCAGGGCGTGGGCGTAGGCTTGCTGGTGGCGGTTTTGTTTGCCCTATTGCCTCTGCTGACCATCCGCAACGTGTCGCCCCTACGCACGCTACGGGCCTCATACGAAGACGATACCGCCGGGCGTGACCCGTTCCGCTGGGCGGTCTACGGCCTGATTGTGCTGTTTGTGATAGCGTTCTCGTACTGGCAAACCCGCGACTGGAAAATAGCCGTTGGCTTCACGGGCGGGCTGTTGGCGGCCTTCGGGATTCTGACCGGGCTGGGCCTGTTACTCATCAACGCGGTTCGGCGGTTTTTCCCCCGGCACTGGAGCTTTGTGTGGCGGCAAAGCCTCGCCAGTCTGTACCGCCCCAACAACCAAACGGTGATTCTGATTACGTCCATCGGGCTGGGTGCATTTTTGATTGCTACCCTCACACTCACCCAAAACCTGCTGCTCGACCGGGTGGCTTTTTCGGGGGGCGAAGGCGGCTCCGGGCGGCCCAACATGGTTTTGTTTGATATTCAGAACGAGCAAAAAGCCGGAGTACGGGCTTTGGTGGATCGGTATAAGCTGCCGGTGGTGCAGGCGGTTCCGGTAGTGACGATGCGCCTGGCGAGTATCAACGGGCGTTCGGTCGAGGCTATTCAGGCCGACACCTCCGCCAAAATCCCAGAGTGGGCGCTCACCCGCGAGTACCGTGTTACGTACCGCGACTCGCTCATCGACTCCGAAAAACTGACGGCAGGCACCGTGCAGGCTAACACGGGCGATATGCCGCGCATCACCGTTGAGAAAGACTACCTGAGCCGCATGAAACTGAAGCTCGGCGACACGCTTACGTTTAACGTGCAGGGAGCACCCATGGCTACGGTTGTGAGCGGCACCCGCGAGGTCGACTGGAACCGGGTACAAACCAACTTTCTGATTGTGTTTCCCGGCGGTGTGCTCGAACAGGCCCCGCAGTTTCAGGTACTCATGACCCGTGTGAGCAATACCGAACAGTCGGCCGCGTTTCAGCGCGAGCTGGTGAGTGGGTTTCCCAACGTGTCGGCCATCGACCTTGGCCTGATTCTACGCACGGTCGATGAGATCCTGCAAAAGGTTTCGTTTGTGATTCAGTTCATGGCCCTGTTCAGTATCCTGACGGGCCTGCTGGTCCTGGCCAGTTCGGTCATTATCAGCCGTTACCAGCGTATGCAGGAGAGCGTACTGCTACGCACACTCGGAGCCAGCCGACGCCAGATTCTCCGTATTCAGGCCATTGAATACCTCATGCTGGGCTTGCTGGCGGCTTTGTCGGGTGTGATTCTGGCACTCGGGGCCACCTGGGGGCTGGCGTACTTCGTGTTCGAAACCCCGTTCCGCCCCGACCTGCTACCGTTGTTGGCGGTATTGGCCGTGGTGACGGTGCTGACGGTGCTTATTGGGCTTTTCAACAGCCGGGCCGTGCTGGTGCGCCCCCCGCTCGAAGTGCTCCGGGCCGAGGCCTAAGTCGGCAGGCTATTTTTCGGGGCCGATTTGGTAACAGAGAGGCTACGCAATTCGTTAGACGGTTTTACGAAGCTTTGTATGCAGGACATTGAACCCTACTACGGCTGGGAGAAGTACTACGTATCGGCCGACGACGAGCGGTCGCCGTTTCATGAGCGGGAGTACAACATGACCCAGTACGAGAATAACATATACGGGTACTACATTCATCCGCTTTGGGACGAAATCGGCTCCGAAACGCTCTATTGCAAGATTTTGTTTGCCGACTACGACCGGCGTTACGTCATTATCGAACTGTTTGGCGAGTGGAACGACACGCTCCACAACGACATCATGTTTCTGAAACGGCAAGTGGTTGACCCCCTCGTGAAAGAGGGGATCAACCACTTTGTTCTGATCGGCGAAAACGTGCTGAACTTCCACGGCTCCGACGATTCGTACTACGAGGAGTGGTTTGAAGACGTGGAAGATGGCTGGATTGTAGGCCTCAACTTCCCGGAGTTTGTGGAGCGCGAGTGGAAAAAATACCACCTCGATTACTACATTAATTTTGGCGGTACGCTGGCCATCGAAAACTGGCGCACCCTGAAGCCCGTTGGCCTCTACACCCTGGTCGACAGCCTGATTATGCGCCGGTTAGGTGGGTGAGCTGGTTTATGGTTTGTGGTTTATGGAGCGTTGGCAAACCACAAACTATAAACTATAAACCGGAGCGCCGACCGCTATAAACCTTCCTTGAGCCACGCTTTCATGGCTTTCTGAAACTTCTCTACTTTGGGTTTGGATACGTTTTCGACGTACGGGTTTTCGGGGTGAGCGCGGTAGTAGCCCTGATGGTAGACCTCGGCCGCATAAAACGCCTTGAACGGAACCACCTGCGTTACCACCGGATTGTCGAAATGGCCCGATGCGTTTACCCGCCCAATTGTGGCCTCGATCCGGGCTTTCTCGTCGGGTGTGCGATAAAACGCCATAGACCGGTACTGCTTGCCAATATCAGGCCCCTGCCGGTCGGGGGTGGTGGGGTCGTGTCCGGCAAAAAAGGCCGTCAGCAGGGTATCGTACGGAATCACCTTTGGATCGTAGTAAATCTGCACGGCTTCAGCATGGCCCGTTTGGTCGGTGCCTACCTGTTCGTAGGTCGGGTTTTCCAGGTCGCCCCCCGCATAGCCTGAGATCACCTCCCGAACGCCTTTCAGCTGCTCAAACTCTTCTTCGATACACCAAAAGCAGCCCCCGGCAAAGGTAGCAACGGCCTCGCCCGGCTTGAGTTCGGGCAGGGGGGCCGGGGTAGTATCTTTTACGTCAGACTGGGTGGTGGTGTTTGATTTCTGCCCGCAGCCGGTCAGCAAGGCCAGGCTCAGCAGGGTAAGTGCCAGATGTCTCATAGTACTGTAACAACACAATTAGGGGTTACTTCATTTGCAAAGGGCTCAGTTTTTTCTCTAATTACCCGCTCATTCACAAATCACTACGTAATCCGTACAAACCAATGAGCGAGCAAACCAAAAGTTTAGGCGATCAGGCAAGCGAAAAAGTTGACGAACTCAAAGCGGCCGCCGGGGAGCAAATCGAGGCAGCAACGGCCAAACTGACCGAGTTGAAAGACGAAGCCACCGCAAAGATTTCCGAATTAGCGGGTAGCGTCGACGTGGAAGGTATCAAAACGCAGGCATCCGAAAAGCTGGCCGATCTGCAAACGGCGGCATCGGGTGTGGCCGCTCAGGCATCGGAGAAATTGGCCGAAGTTGGCGCCGAAGCGTCGGAGAAGTTCGACGAGCTAAAGGCCGAAGCCGCCGAACTGCAAGCCGAGGCCTCTGAAAAACTGACCGAGCTGAAAGAAGAAGCCGGTGAGAAACTGAGCGAAATTAAAGCCGAAGCCGCCGAGCAACTCGAAGCCGCCAGCCAGAAGCTTGACGAAATAAAGGCCGAAGCCGCTGAGCAGGTTGAAGAAGTGAAAGAAAAGGCGAAAGGCTTCTGGAATAAGCTGTTCGGTAAATAAGTCAGGGCACATACAACGATTGAACCTCATACAAGGGTGGCTGGATTCGAACCGGCCACCCTTTCGGTTTTATAGGCCGCTGGACTGGTCCTCACCCCCCAAGCTCAGTCCTGGGCATTTGTTCAGTGCGAAAGAATTGGCACGCGGATGACACGGATTGGACAGATTTTCACGGATATATTCATCAGTGTACATCTGCTTAATCCGTGTCATCCGCGTTCAATTGGCTAAGTCAATCGATTGATTGTACATTTTGTCCAGTATCCAGAGCCCCGACAACTAAACCCCACAAAAGCCCTGATTGTGAAGTAGTAAAGGAAACAAAGCGCTTGCTTTTATAAGAAAAATATAGTTTTATCGTATAAAATTACAACAGCCTTCTTGTATGAAAACCGAATCAATCACCGCCCCGGCTACTATCACGCTTGTTGATGCATTTTATCAGTACGAGCAAACCCGCCCCGACGCTATCTTTCTGCGGCAACCGGTAGGCGATACGTTTACCGATTTTAGCTGGGCCGAAGCCGGTCGGCAGGCCCGGATTCTGGCGACCTACCTACAGTCGCTGGGGTTGCCGCCGGGGAGCCCCATTGGTTTGATCTCCAAAAACTGCGCGCACTGGATTATCACTGATCTGGCCATCATGATCAGCGGCCACGTTTCAGTGCCGTTTTATGCCACCCTCACCGCCGATCAGCTCCGGCAGGTAATGCAACACAGCGGTTGCCCGGTCCTGTTTGTCGGTAAACTCGACGACTGGCCCGCAACCAAAGCAGGCGTCTCCGCCGATGTGATCGGCATTCAGTTTCCCGATTACGGCCCCACCGACCCCGATCTGGTGCAGTGGAATGACATCCTGGACCGGTATCAGCCCATGAGCGGTACATTCCGGCCCGCCCCCGACGACCTGTTTACCATTATCTATACCTCCGGCACCACGGGCAACCCCAAGGGCGTAATGATGCAGTACCGGGCTATGGCCGAGGCCATCGAGAAAACCAAGCCCATGCTGCGGCACGACCTCCCCGAAACCCGGTTTTTTTCGTACCTGCCCCTATGCCACATTGCTGAGCGGAATCTGGTGGAGGCCACCTGCCTCATGACCGGGGGCACCATCTATTTTGCCGAGACCCTCGACTCGTTTGCCCGGAATCTGGCGGCCGCCCGGCCCACGCACTTTCTGGCCGTGCCGCGCATCTGGACAAAGTTTCAGCTCGGGATTCTGGCTAAAATGCCACAAAAGAAACTTGACCTTCTGCTCCGCATCCCGATTGTATCGGGTCTGGTCAGGAAAAAAATTCGGGAGGGGCTGGGCCTCAACGAGGCCAAACTGATTCTGACCGGGGCCGCCCCCATGCCTACGTCGCTTATCCGGTGGTTCCGCGCGCTGGGGATCGTGATTCAGGAAGCCTACGGCATGACCGAAAATCTGGGGGCCGTGTCTATGATGCCACCCAATCAGGTAAAAGACGGCACCGTGGGCAAACTTTATCCCGGCGTCGAGGTTAAAATCGACCCCGTAACGGGCGAAATCGCCATGCGCTCGCCCTGGAACATGCTCGGCTACTACCGCGAACCTGAACTGACCGCCCAAACCCTGCGCGATGGCTGGCTCTACACCGGCGATGTGGGCGAAGTAGACGCCGAAGGCTTCCTGAAAATTACGGGCCGGGTGAAAGAGATGTACAAAACCACCAAGGGCGAGTACGTGGCCCCCGCCCAAATTGAGTTTGGCTTTTCGGACAACAACCTCATTGAGCAAATCTGCGTGGCCGGGCAGCACCTCCCCCAGCCGGTTGCGCTGGTGGTCTTGTCGGAGCTGGGTCGCTCGGTCAACCGTGAGCAGGTAACCGAGAGTTTGTCGGCCACTATGAATACCCTGAACCCCCGACTGCACGCGTACGAGCGGGTCAAAAAAGTGGTGGTGGTCCGTGATACCTGGACGGTCGACAACAACATGCTCACCCCCACCATGAAAACCAAACGCAACGTGGTAGAGGCTCATTACGGCCCGCACCCGGAGCATTGGTACGAACGCGACGAAGTCGTGATCTGGGAATAACCGACTCCCTTCCCTACCCGCACGTCAGATTTACGCACTTTGTCGGCGCTTACCAAACAACCATTCACTTACAGGGCACACATATCAATGCATGCCTATTTGTAAATGTTAACTTACTGATTTATAGTCATTTAGACGCAACGGTTTTGCCTATCTTGCTGTCAATCTAAATTGATCGCGTTTTAGTGCAATTCTATGCCCTGGTTATCTACTTACACTCAATCGCTGACGAGGACACAGGCAGCCCATCTGCTCCGACGGGCTACCTTTGGCCCAACGGCGGCTCAACTCCGGCAGTTTACGGGTCTTAAACCCGCAGCAGCCGTCGCCCTGCTGCTGGCCGATCAGCCTACGCCCACGCCCCCCATCGACACCACGACGGGGAAAACCTTTGTCGATCTGCCGTTTAACAACGACCTGCAAACGGCCCACCAAACAGCCCTTAAAAATTGGTGGCTGGGCCTGATGATCAACGAAGGAGCCTCGGCCCGCGAAAAGCTGACCCTGTTCTGGCAGAACCATTTCGTGTCGACCTACGCCACCGTGTCGGATGCCCGCTACCTGTACCGGCAGCTGGTGCTCATTCGGCAGTATGCGATGGGCAATTTCCGGCAGTTTGTGATCGACATGACCAAAGACCCGGCCATGTTGCGGTACCTCAACGGCAATGTCAACGTAGCCAACAAGCCCAACGAAAATTACGGGCGTGAATTACAGGAGCTGTTTACAATCGGACTTGGGGGGCAATACACCGAAGACGACGTGAAAGCGGCCACCCGCGTGCTCACCGGCTGGGCCGATACGGGTTTCCGCAGTACAACCAGTGCCGACATCACGGTTGCGTTTCGGTCCAATCAGCACGATACGGGCAACAAACAGTTTTCGGCCGCGTACGGCAACTACGTGGTCAAAGGTCGTACCGGGAACACCGCAGGCGACGAAGAACTGGCCGACATGGTCGACATGATTCTGCGGCAACCCGAAACGGCCCGGTTTCTGGTTCGTAAACTGTACCGCTTTTTTGTCTGCACCGAGATTACCCCAGCCGTCGAAACAAACGTTATTGAGCCCCTGGCCAAAATTTACCGAGACAACAAATACGAACTCAAACCCGTACTCACAACCCTGTTTACGAGCGACCATTTCTACGACGAAAGCGTTCGGGGAGCCATCATCCGGTCGCCACTCGAATTGCTGGTGGGGCAGTTTCGGTTTGCGGGCCTCAAAACGCCCGAACACGGCACTACCGCGTTCAATCAGTTGGGCGACTACCTGCGGACCCGCGCCCGCGAGCAACAGATGGACGTGTACGAACAACCGACCGTATTCGGCTACCCGCCTTACTACGATACCGGCCTCGACCGCATCTGGATCAGTGCCAACACGCTGGCGTTGCGCTCGCTGTTTACCGATCAGTTCATACGGGGGCAAATTCGCTACAACAACGTTACGTATGGCCTCGACTCGGTTGAAGTAGTCAGAGCCCTGAGCAACCCCGGCGACCCCGTGCAGATGATGGACGAGCTGACCGATCTGGTCTTTGCCGTCCCCCTGGCCCAATCGCAGAAAGATTTCCTGATTGATCAGGTGCTGGTGCCGGGCTTGCCGCGCTACGAATGGCCTGCCGAATGGAATGATTATGCGCAGAGCCCTACCAACGCCAAGCGCATGAGTGTCAAGATCAAACTCGACAACCTCTTTCTGTTCATGTACCGCATGGCCGAGTTCCAAATGTCCTAAACAATGAACAACTATCAACTAACAACCAACAACGAGCAGGTGACAACTGACAACCAACAATGAACAACCAACAACGAGCAGGTAACGATCTACAATAGCTTACACTGACAACCATCTGTTCGTTGTTCATTGTTCACTGCTCACTGTTCGCTGTTCACTGTTCGTTGCTCACTGTTCGTTGTTCCCTGAAAACATGAAACGTCGCGATTTTATACAATACGCTGCTGCCGGAGCCATGACTCCGGTTGTACTCGGTGGGTACAGCGCCCGCGCTTACGGTCAAACGGCGTTCCTCGATGCGCTCGCTTCGGTGGCCGACGCCAACGACCGGGTGCTGGTGTTGGTACAGCTCAACGGCGGCAACGACGGCCTCAATACCGTGATTCCGCTCGACCAGATGAGCGCCTACAATAACCTTCGGAGCAATATTGCCATCAAAGAAGATAAAGTACTGCGGCTCACCAATACCCTTACAACGGGCCTGCACCCGGCCATGACCGGTATGCGCGACCTGTTTAACGAGGGAAAAATGTCGATTGTGCACTCGGTTTCGTACCCCTCACCCTCGCAGTCGCACTTCCGGGCCAGCGACATCTGGTTTACGGCGGCCAACAGTAACCAAACCCTCACCACAGGCTGGCTTGGGCGGTACCTCGACACCGAGTTTCCGGGTTATCCCGACAAATACCCCAGCACGGCCATGCCCGATCCGCTCGCCGTACAGATCAGCTACATCACGTCGACCTCGTTGCTGGGACCCTCGCAGTCGATGGCGATTGCCATTCAGAACCCCGATACGTTTGCCACACTCGTGGGCGATAAAGCCGCCATTGACCCCGGCGCAACGGCCAATACCCCCGCCGGACGAAGCATTGCCTTTATCCGGCAGCAACAGGTATCGTCGGTACAGTATGCCGGGCAAATCAAAGCGGCTGCTGGCAAGGGCAAAAACATGGCCACTTACCCCACGAGCAACTCGCTGGCCGATCAGCTCAAGATTGTGGCCCGGCTGATCCACGGCGGTTTACGGACCAAGGTGTATTATGTTTCCATCGGTGGGTTCGACACGCACGCGACCCAGACCGATGCCACCGACACGAGCATCGGGGCACACGCCAACCTGCTCAAGATGGTATCCGATGGTATCCGGGCGTTTATGACCGACCTCAAGATGATGGGCATCGACAAACGGGTGGCCGGTATGACTTTTTCGGAGTTTGGCCGCCGGGCCGGGTCGAATAGTGCGCGGGGCACCGACCACGGTATAGCTGCACCCGTTTTTGTTTTTGCGGGCGAAGGCATCAAAACCCAGTTTGTAGGTAAGAACCCGTCGCTAACCGATCTGGAAGGTAACTCGATTAAGATGCAGATGGATTTCCGGCAGGTGTATTCGGCCCTCCTCACCGATTGGCTCGGCGAAACCACGGCTACGGCCAACAGTGTACTGCTCCGGAATTTTGAGCCCGCTCCGATGTTCCGTCAGATTGTGGCCGCCAACGAAGAGCCACTCGTCACGTTCGGTTTGTACCCCAACCCAGCCGTCGACGATGTGCTGATCGAGTCGGAGCTGTTTGGGCCGGGCGGTGTACAGTCAGTTCAGGTAGTGGACATGACAGGCCGGCCGCTTTTCGTACCCGTCGAGCGATTACAGACCAACACCTACCGCATAAGCGTACGCGAGCTACCAGCCGGTACCTACATTGTTGCGGTGGAAACGGGCCGCCGGAAGCTAACTAACCGGCTACTGATTAACCGATAAGAATTTTACTTCTCCGTAACAGAATCACAAGGGACGATCGCCGGGCGGTCGTCCCTTCTTTTTTCGGACAATGTGGCCGGATTATTCAGACCCTAACGAGGTCGGTTCATCAGGCTTTCTGTCCCTGCGTTTAGCCGTTCCACTGGCTAAGATTAGAAAAATTTAACTCCTTGTCGTTTTCTTATTTTTATAGCCTATTTCTGCAAAAACCGGCCTTTTGAAGGTCAATTATCACAACTAAATAAATAGTTATAAGTTATTTTGAATATTTCTCTGTAAAAACTTGCAAATACTTCAATCTTTTTTCTGTAAATATGCGTTAACAAAACCACAGGGAGACAGCTTTTGTAGGCAGTCTCGAAACAGACACAAAAGAAACTTCATCATAGAATCCGCTTACTACAATGCTGACGACCGACTTTCAATCGATGGATATACAGGAGCAACTGAGCCTCACGTACAAAGAAGGGACGCTTCTGACAACTGTTACCAGCAACACCGAGATGCGGAGCCTGTATTATCTGGACTCGCACTTTGTCGATATTACCTGCGTACCTACCCTCAAAGGCTGGTTTACTACCTGGCAGGTGAATAGCATTAAGCACTATCTGGACATGCCGTCGAACACTGACTTTCTGGAGCCATTCATTGAGCGGTTCTCGGTCGAGGATCTATCGAAATAAGACATTCTCCAAACACGAAAAGCGGGCAATTGCCCGCTTTTCGTGTTTGGGAAGTTATCAAACAAAAGTCAACCTACTGCACTGAGCGTACGCACCGAAAGCCAACGTGCATCAGACCCGTTTCGGGCGTGCTAAACGACCGGCCCGATACCCGGTAGCCGTGGCACCAGCTTGGCTCGCACAGAAACGAACCGCCCCGCATGGCTTTTTCGTCGCCGGTAGTGGGGGCGGGTTTTCCGGCCACCAGATCCCCGTAATTCATCCGCCAGTCGGCGCACCACTCCCACACGTTGCCGGTCATATCGGTAAGGCCCAGGGGCGTTTTGCCGAAATAGCCCACGGGCGACGTCGTCCTGAACCCATCGGTATTAGCGTTTTTCTCGGGGAAAATGCCATTCCAGGTGTTGGCACGGGGCTTTCCGTTTTCCACGAGGTCGTTGCCAAACGGGTACAGCGTTTGATCGTTGCGGCCGTTGCGGGCTGCGTGTTCCCACTCCAGCTCGGAGGGGAGCCGCTTTTTGGCCCAGATTGCGTAGGCATTGGCATCATTCCACGATACCTGCGTTACCGGGTGGTTGTCGGGGGCCGGGGGGGCGTCGGGGCCCTGCGGGTGGTGCCAGCACGCGCCTTTCACGAGTGTCCAGCCCCGGTTTTCTTCGCTGAATACGCCACCATCGCCAAAGGTCTCAGCCTGGGTCTTATAACCCGTTGCCTGCACAAAAGCACGAAACTGAGCCACCGTTACGGGCGATGCGTCGATAAAAAACGGAGCGATTCGGGCCCAGATAACCGGTTTTTCGGCGTCTAAACCTTCGGCCGACCCGATCTGGGTAACGCCACCGGGCACCAGTACCATGCCCGCCGGAGCCGCTACAGACACCGACGACGGGGGCGCGGCAAAGGCGTCGGGGGTAGCGGCCGTCTCGATACCAGGCGCGTAGGAGTGCGTAGACGGAGCCGATTCACAAGCAGCCAGAACGCCTGTTAACAGACACAAAATAGACAATCGCATGGGACAAAAATAAAGACTTTCACGACCATTTCGCCGTACTTCCGTACCTTCGCACTCTTAACAAGACCCCTCAGAAACCGATCATATGCAACAAAAGATACGGCGCGAAGACGCCCTCGAATACCACGCAAAAGGCCGGCCCGGCAAGCTGGAGGTCATTCCATCAAAAGAATACAGCACCCAGCGCGACCTGACCCTCGCATACTCGCCCGGTGTGGCTGAACCCTGCCTGGCTATTGCCGCCAACCCCGAAGATGTGTACAAATACACCACCAAAGGCAACCTGGTAGCCGTGATTTCAAACGGAACCGCGGTACTCGGCCTGGGTGATATTGGCCCCGAAGCCGGCAAGCCGGTTATGGAAGGAAAGGGCCTGCTGTTTAAAATCTACGCGGATATTGACGTGTTCGATATTGAGTTGAACACCAAAGACGTCGACGAATTTGTGCGGACCGTCAAGATTCTGGAGCCCACTTTCGGCGGTGTTAACCTCGAAGATATCAAGGCCCCGGAATGCTTCGAAATTGAAGAACGGCTGAAGAAAGAGCTGAACATTCCGGTCATGCACGACGATCAGCACGGTACGGCTATTATCTCAGGAGCCGCCCTGTTGAACGCCCTCGAAATTGTGGGTAAAAAGATCGACGAAGTCAAAATCGTGGTCAATGGCGCGGGGGCGTCGGCCATCTCGTGTACCAAACTGTACGTGGCCCTCGGGGCGAATGTGCAGAACATTGTGATGTGCGACTCAAAAGGCCCGATCCGCGCCGACCGCACCGACCTCGACGAGCGCAAGGCTCTGTTTGCCACCTCACGCGATTTGCACTCGCTGGAAGAAGCCTTCGTGGGTGCCGACGTATTCATTGGTCTGTCGAAAGGCAACGTAGTGAGTCAGGCGATGGTGCAGAGCATGGCCGCGAACCCGATTGTGTTTGCCATGGCCAACCCCACGCCCGAAATCAGCTACGAAGAAGCGCTGGCCGCCCGGCCCGACATCATCATGGCGACCGGCCGCTCGGACTACCCCAACCAGGTAAACAACGTACTCGGTTTCCCGTACATTTTCCGGGGTGCCCTCGACGTGCGGGCTACCGAGATCAACGAAGCCATGAAACTGGCGGCCACGCTGGCCCTGGCCGATCTGGCGAAAAAGCCGGTGCCCGATCTGGTCAACATGGCCTACAGCACCGACAATCTGATGTTTGGCCGGACGTACATCATCCCGAAACCCGTAGACCCACGCCTGCTCAGTACGGTAGCTCCGGCGGTAGCCCGCGCGGCTATGGAATCGGGTGTGGCCAAAGAGCCAATTACCGACTGGGAAGCCTACGAAAGCCAACTGGCCCGCCGACTGGGACAGGACAACCGGATCTCGCGGGTGATCATCAACAAGGCCAAGTCGAACCCCAAGCGGGTGGTATTTGCCGATGCCGAAAACCTGAAAGTGCTCAAGGCGGCTCAGCAAGTACGCGACGAGGGCATTGCCTACCCCATTCTGTTGGGTGAAACGGCCATGATTCGGCAGATGATTGAGCAAAACAACATCGACCTCGGAGATACGCCGATTCTGGACCCACGCGCCCCCGAGCAGGATGCCCTGATCCAGAAGTTTGCCGATTTGTATTTCGAGCGTCGTCAGCGCAAGGGAGTCAACGCCCGTGAAGCCCGCAAGCTGATGTATTACCGGAATTACTTCGGGGCCATGATGGTGGAGTCGGGCGAAGCCGATGCCCTTATTTCGGGTCTGACCCGCAACTACCCCGACACGATCCGGCCGGCCCTTCAGGTGATTGGGCGCGAGCCGGGCGTAAAAAAGGTAGCCGGTATGTACATTCTGCTCACCAAACGGGGGCCGCTGTTCTTCTCCGACACGACGGTGAACTTCAACCCAACGGCTGAGGAGATTGTCGAAATCACGGAGCTGACCGCCAAAGCCGTGGAGCAGTTTAACATTAAGCCCCGCATTGCGCTGGTTACGTACTCTAACTTTGGCAGTGCCAAAGGCGAAGACGCCGAAAAAATGAACCGGGCCGTCGAGATGCTGCATCAGCGCAACCCCGACATGATTGTGGACGGAGAAATTCAGGCCCACCTGGCCTTCAACACGGAGTTGCTGAAGCAGAACCATCCGTTCAGCAAGCTGATTGAGGAAGGGGCCAACACGCTCATTTTCCCCAACCTGTCGGCCAGCAATATTGCCTACAACCTGATGTCGGAAGTAGGTGGTGCCGACGCCATTGGCCCCATTCTGCTGGGTATCCGCAAACCGGTACACGTATTGCAGCTGGGCTCGTCGGAGCGCGAAATCGTCAACATGGTGGCTATCGCCGTTGTGGGGGCACAAGGAAAATAGTTGTGAGGAGTGAGGAGTGAGGAGTGAGGAGTTGCTGACGCAAGCATTTCAGATGCGTCAGTAACTCCTCACTCCTCACTCCTCACTCCTATCTCCTTAAAAAATGAGAATCCTAACAGGTATCCAATCCAGCGGCCGGCCGCATCTGGGTAACATTCTGGGGGCCATTGTCCCCGCCATCAAACTATCGCAGGAACCGGGCAACGAGTCGTTTCTGTTCATTGCCGACCTGCACTCGCTCACCACCCTCAAAGAAGGCGAAACCCGCCGGGAATACGTGCGGGCTATTGCGGCTACGTGGCTCGCCTTCGGGTACGACACCCAACATAACACTCTCTGGCGGCAGTCAAGGGTGCCCGAGCATACCGAACTGGCGTGGTATCTGAACTGCTTCACGCCCATGCCGATGCTCCAGAATGCGACCTCGTACAAAGACAAGGCCGATAAGCTGGGCACCTCCGTCGTGAACGCGGGTCTGTTTACGTATCCGGTATTGCAGGCCGCCGACATTTTGCTCTACGACGCCAATCTGGTGCCCGTCGGGAAAGATCAGCGGCAACACCTCGAAATGACCCGCGATATTGCTTCGGCCGTGAATCGGGCTTACAACAACGGCGACCCAACACAGGATGTGTTTGTCTTGCCCGAAGCCCGTATCGACGAGCGAATCATGACGATTCCGGGCATCGACGGGGCCAAGATGAGCAAGTCGTACGGTAACTACATCGACATTTTCCAGCCAGCAAACGATCTGTACAAGGTTATCAAGAAGATCAAGTCGGACTCGACCCCGCTGGAAGAACCCAAAAACCCCGATACCGACATCACGTTTCAGCTATACAGCCTCATTGCGTCTGAGGAGCAAACGGCCCAAATGCGCCAGAACTATGAAAAGGGTGGCTATGGATACGGGCACGCCAAAAAGGAGCTGTACGAGCTAATCCTGAGCACCTACGCCACCGAGCGCGAGCGGTTCAGTTTTTACATGGAAAACCCCGATGAACTGGAGAAGGAACTGCGGGCTGGCGAAGAAAAAGCCCGTGCGGTAGCCCGCCAAACCATCGAGCGCGTGCGGCAGGCTATGGGGTTCAACTGAGGTTGCCTTTTCACGCCTTTTGTCCTAACTTGATAAAAAAATAGCGTCAGTATGGTTAATGCAACGCTCAGTCTGTCTGGACAAATCGTGGAACGGCTTCAAACCGAAGCCGAGGTTTTGCTACCTGTCTCACTGGACGAGTATTGGGAGGTGGCGTCCGAAATTGGCGAAGAGCATTCGCCAATGGAATACGATATTGAATATCTGGACGGCCACCTCCGCGCTCGAATAAAAATGGCAACCGACTTTCACGAACTCATCGTCGCCAATCTGGCAGGCACACTACGATCAATTTATTACGACTACCCGGATATCCGGGTTATGGGTAGCAACCGAACGGTGTATGTGGAGCCCTGTCAAATGGCCGTCAAGCCCGATTTGGTAGTTATGAACGCCCCCAGCGACCTGTATCCCCGAAAAGGGCAGGAAGCGGGCATAAAAAACCCGTATATTCTGGTAGAGGTCTTTTCCGACTCGACCCAGAAACAGGACCGTAACCTGAAACTCCGTTGCTACAAGCAACTCCCATCGGTTCAGTACATCATTTACGTAGAGCAATATTTGCCGTACGTTTCGGTTTACACCAAAAACGGCGACGTGCATCATTGGCTCAACGATGATTACGATTCGCTGGAGGACATTATCAAACTGGGTGATGTAGAACTGTCAATGAAGGACATCTACCACAAAGTTACCTTCTGATTTACGCCCACGCTTCGCGCAGAAACCGCAGCCAGTTGCCGTACATGACCCCGTCGATGTCGGCGGGCGAAAAACCACGCCGGGCTAATAGCTCCGGCAGCCGGGCCAGGTCGGCAATGGTATCCAGATCAACAGGCGATTGCTCGGTGCCAAACGTACCGTCGAGGTCGGAGCCGATGGCAATATGCCGGGCGTTACCAGCCAACTGGCAAATGTGATCGTAATGGTCGATCAGCGTGTCGAGGTACACCCCAAAATCGGCGGGGTTGCTTTGCCGCTGCGTAAGGCCGGGTTTCATCATCCAGGCATCCAGACACCCGCCAATCACGGCGTCGCGCTCAACCAGCCGCCGAATCTGCTCATCGGTAAGCTGACGCTGATGCGGCACCAACGCCCGGCAGTTATGGTGGCTCGCCCACACCCGGCCCTTGTACAACGCCAGAGCCTCGTCGAAGCCCTCGTCGGTCAGGTGGGTTACGTCGAGTACCATATTCAGGTTGTCCATTTCGCGGAGCAAGTCTCGGCCAAGGGCCGTCAGCGGGCCACTCATACCCGTACCCGGTGCGTAGCGGCCGGGTCCGTAATGCGCCGGGCCCAATGCCCGCAATCCGTACCCATAGGCCCGTTCCAGATACGACAACCGCACCAGCGAATCGGCCCCTTCAAGACTCAGAATATAGCCCACCGGCTTTTGTTCATTCGGGATCGACGTATCCTGCCAGAGTGCCAGATGGGCCTCCAGCCCGGCCCGGTCGCGAATTTGGCGCATTTGCGGAAACCCGGCCGAATCGTCGTCTTCCATCGCTTCGTACCAGGCCCGTTGCGCCTGTGTCATGGCCCAGGCCTGCTCGGGTGAGCTCCAGCCTGCTCCGGGTCGCATGGCACCCGTGAGTGTCGATGAGGCTGCGGTGTAGTCTGTTCCGTTGAACCGGGCAATCTGCGTAGCTACGACAAGCCCAATGCCACCCCGGCGCAATTCGGGCAGTGACACCACCCCGCGGCCCCGATCAATTTTGTCGTCCATCCCCTGCTCCGACGCCCGAATGGCGGCTACCGGATACCGATAATCACGATTCCATTCAATAGCATTGAGCGAGATGTCGAGGTGGGCGTCTATTGTAAACATAGTTGGCAGTTGGCAGTTGGCAGTTAATAAATTCTTACGTCAGCTTTCCCTACTGTTCACTGCCTACTTTTTCGCTGCCTACTGCCCACTATTTAGTGGCCGCGGGCTGTTACGGGCCATTCATCAACCACCTGCCCGTGCTCAACTACCTGCACGGCATCGTACAGATTCACGGTCGGGCAAATATGGATCGGAATCCCGTACCATACGTCGCCGGGTTGGTGCGCGCGGGCATTGGATACCCGCACCACCAGATGCTCTTCGCTTTGGCCAATCGGCTCGGCATCGGGGTGGTCGGGGAAGAGCACCCTCGGAAACGGGTTTTCGGCCGCTACCGATTTATGACCGAGGTCGATGCACAGGGTTTGGTCGTCGATAACCGAAATCACACGCGTGAGCAGCACGGCCGCTACCTCGTAGGGCAAATCGGGCAAAGCCTGTCCGTACCCGGCATCCCAGAATACAAACGTGCCGGGGCTCAGCTGCATGGTGGGGTCGGTGCGCCGGGCGTGGGCCGGAAAACTGGGTGTACCGCCCACCACAATGGGTAATTCAACGCCCTGTGCTTCTACAATCTGTTGCTGCACCGCTTTCGCCAGTGCAAACGACGCATCGGCGCGGGTACAGCGTACGGCAAAGTCCGTATCGCGGATGTGGCCATCGTACGCGTGCAGACCCGCTACCTGTACGCCCGGCAACTGACCTATGAGGTTGGCCAAAACGGGTGCGACCACCGGGTCGATACCGGTACGGCCCATGCCTACGTTCAGATCAATCCAGACATCAACCGGGCGCGGGGCATCGGCAAACACCGCCGAGAGGTGCCGCGCCCCCGCTTCTGAATCGGTCAGGCAGGCCCACCGAACCGTCGGAAACGCGTCGGCCAGTTGACGGAGTCCTTCGGCTTTGGGCCCAACCACGGGATAGGCCAGCAAAATATCGAGAGCACCCGCTTCGGCCAGCATCCGGGCTTCTTTGAGCGTCGCACATTTAAACTGCCGGATGCCAGCGGCCAGTAACTGATCGGTTACGGCGCGCATTTTGTGCGTTTTCACGTGTGGGCGCAGCCGGGCCGCTCCCCCTTCGGACCCACCCGCAGCGGCTATGTGAATCGTCTTCTGAATATTGTCGGCCACGGTCCCGGCATGTACGAGCAGGGCAGGCGAATCAATCAGGTCGGGATTAGTGAGGTGATACCACATATAGGGTGTATAGATTCGGGGTTCGGTTCTGTGCGCGACGGTCAACAGTATGTCCACAAAACCAAAAACCGGATGCAATTTACGTATCACGCAGCCCTGAGTGGTGTATTAATTAAAACAAAAGCCCCTACTCCAGAGGTAGGGGCTTTACGAAGAATGCGTGCAAAAAGGTAGTGCGTTTTTACAAAACTCAAACAATACCCCATTTGATTTTGAGACTACCTGTCATGGGTATAGTGGGCCTAATTTCCATGATGACATTTTTATTGTTGTAATAATCCGACCGATAGTCGGTATTACCATCATAGCTCCCTTTTGGAAACACTCTGGTAAAGATCAGTACGTTTGAACCTGATGGGGCCTTTTCGTAAAACTTAAACGTTACTTCCTGCGTAATATTCCCTGTTATTTTCAAGAGTACAGCCGTTGAAGGGCCTTCCTTCTTTGGTGCAGTAAGTTCGTACGTTTCAACTTTAGAGAAATCGGAGAGTATAACTTCTGCATAAGAAACCTGAGTGGCCACACCTGGGTTCTTACATCCTGCACAGGCAATAATTATTGCCCAATACAAAGCGAGTGCGAGAAATTTCTTCATGCGCTATACCTAATTACAGTTGATTGAAACATCAGCCGTTCGACCTATATAAGCACTCCCATCAGGATTGGAAGTTGGTAATGCGATTAAAAAGCTACTTGTGTCATTGTGGTAGTTCATCCCTCCAAGACTGCCCAAATTACCATTGTAATAACTTAAAGTACCACTTGCGTACTGTTGGCGCAGATGAAAACAAACGTAGGATTTAAAATAGTCACGAATAGCGTCATCGCTGGGGTTATACGTAACTATTCCGAACAAACCTGTTCGTACCATCTGATACATATAAGTTCGTCCAACTAAATTATTATGCAAATCCATAGCAGCATCGTCTCCCTCTGATCCTGATGTTGGCAAACTGCCACTAACAAACCAACTATCAAAATTCCATGCAAAGTAGGTACCTAAATCATTGAAGAAACTGCCGTTAAAAGTTTGCGTTGGACAACTTTGGCAGTTGATGTTTTTCAGTTCGTGAGCAGTAGCAAACTGCCGCATTTTATCCAAAGCTACCCATTTATTTCCTCGCCGGGTAATGATCTCCTGCACCCCCATAGCATTCCAGACTGCATGTTTAAAGGCATTTGCATTATGCCTATCTCCGTTACCATTAGGCCCAAAAAGAGCATCGACCATATTAGTTGCATCGGTCCGAGCCACTGATACGCTCCAGCCTGATGTTGGGTTCCAGGCCGTTAAAGCGTTTTCAAAGTCATTAGGTTCTCCAAATTCCAGTGCCATTCGTGCCCCCTTTCTCGCCTTCATCTTTTTGGCCAGTTCAGGAGCAATTTCGATCTTAATTAGGTCTGAATAGTAATCGTAAACGACTTGACCATACTTATCTATATCTTCTTCGTTCTTTAAATCCGGAAAATCCTTACGGATACGGGCAAGGTCGCTCGATTTCAGGGGCCGTTGGCGCAAATCGGGGTACTTTGCAGCTATTCTTCGAATTTCCTGAAGGATTTCATCTAAGGTAAGTAGACCCCAGTCGGCTTTATCCTGAGCAGCTACCCGCCCTCCCGGATCCGTTTTGCTCAAAACGTGTTGGTCAAAATAAGCCATGTATTTATCAAACTTTTGACCAAAAATATCCTGTGAAACATTGGCTGGAATTCTAACGCGGAGGCCGCTCATCGTAACATAACGGTCTTCGGGGTTGATATTTCCCCTACTATCGACCGTTTCGAGATGCAGTTCGCAAGAGAGGATAGTGATCCCAATAAGGGTCAGCATCAGTAAGTTCCCCATCAAATGGGTAAATGAACGCTTGGCAAACATAATTTGTGGTTGTTTAGTCCGCCAGCGGGGTTGTTTAGTCCGCTACAAATGTACAAGAAATTCAAAAATCGATTACTTATGAGTTAGTAAACGGTAACCCAAAAGCAACTACTAAAGTGCTTAGAGTTCATTCACAAAAATTTAATGGAACGTGCGCTTGCATACACACTTAGCCAAATAATGAGTAACAGCCTACATGTATTAGTTGGAGACACAACCCACAGAATACTTGGTCCTTGATTGGAGCAAAGTAAACAATGTATTACTGCATTACAGCCCATTCTTACCGGGAGTTAGACAAGGCATTGGACGTTGCCCGGTCGCGCGACATGAGTTGCCGGGCCGTTTCGAGATCGCGGTCGCGGCCCTGCCGCAGATCGTCGAGCGAGTAAGCAACGGGATAGTCGGGCATAACGCCCCGGCCCTGATCGCGGCCGGGCAAGGGAAGCCGAATCCTGTATGCCGGTATTTTGACCACCATTCGGGTATTGGGCAACTGCACAAAAATGCTTTGACCGGCATTGCACCCGTAGGCCCCGCCCCCCGTTTCGCGCCCGACAATCCGGACGTTGGGGTTGTATTGCCGGGCCAAAGCCGGGAAAATAGATCCTGCCGAAAACGAGAGTCCGTCCGTCAGGATATAAACCGGCCCCGTAAACCGCCGATTTTCGTAGGGTCGAACGGTTTTGCGGTACGTGGGTAACTGGAGATTGCCGTGGTCGTCGCGCCGGAGCCGAAACCGCAGATCGATGTACGCAAACGGGCTGCTGAGCCAGGTTTTAACCCCCGGAATACGGGCCGTACGGGCGTTGGCCACTGTTGAATCCCAGAACACAAACGGCTGCGTAGCTACGTACCGCACCAGATCGCGGCAGGTTTGGGCACTGCCCCCGAGATTGCCGCGGACATCGACAATCAGTTGCCGAATTTCCCGGCGTTTTATTTCCTTGAAAGCGGCCGCAAACGCTCGGCGCATGGGACCATCGGCAAACCGGTCAATTTTGAGCACGGCAATGGCCGAATCTTCGCGCACCACCGACAGGCGAATGCCGCGTCGGTTAAGAACCGTGCGGGTAGGCAGGGCCGACCGTTGCCGCCGAACGGTATCGGCTTTGGCATAGCGGGCCAACCGACGGGCCGAGACACCCCGCGTGGGCAGGGCCACTTTGCGCAAACGGCCGGTCGAGTCGGTGAGTTGAACGGTGAGGGTATCCTGATACCCGTAAGCCGCCCGGTACAAGGCCGGCATCAGCATCGACAACATGCCGTCGCTGGCAGTTTGGGTGTAGCCGTCGCCCCAAACCATAGGCCGAAACTGACGGATCAGTTCGGTAGCCGGGCGGCCGTCGAGGGCGGCAATTTCTTCAAAAGCCGACACACCCGTGGCCTGCATGGGTTGCGTGGCCACAAACAGCTTGTCGCCCCGCACCAGCAGCGACAGCGGTAGCGGAGGCTGCCGGAGTTGGCGCAGGTACCGCTGGCGCTCTTTAGAGATAGACAGCCCTGTGTGGGCGCACCGCACCCGCCCGATGTACGGACGCAGCAACAACCCAAACTCAACGTCGTGCATCGACCGGTCGATCTGGGCTACGGCCTGCCGATACGCCAGATTAAGACTATCGGGCGAGGTGTACCGGTACAGACCCGGATGCAGCTGCACAAAGGCCCGCTGCAACACGGCGAGGTCTTCCTGCAACTGAGTCGGCGTGTACAGACGATACGGGTCATACTCGTCTGACTGGGCGCTGACCCAGTACGGCAAGCCGATGAAAAGGAGTGTTAGCAGGCGTTTCATACAAATCAAAACACAAGATACTACGAAAAAGCCGTTCCGGGCACCATTTGATCGAGAAGGGTGTAGAACAGGTTTCTTTTTCTGACCGCCCGGCGGCCCGGAGGATTACAGGATAGACAAGATTTTTTGGGCTTGAATAAATCCTGATTATCCTGTAATCCTGTCAAAAACTTTTTTTAGCCAACCTGTCATCATGAACTTATCTAACGCCAGTACACAAAAAAGCCGCTCTTCAAATCGAGGGCGGCTTTCTACTTGTATTCTTAACCTAAAGTCAATCCTGTTCAATGAATCGGTTGGGTGGTGAGCCGGTCGGGTAACCGACTCACGCACGCCTGATATTTTAGTTGTTGCTCTGTACGCGGTTTTGTTCTGCCGAGGTGGCCGACTGCCGCTGACGAGCCGCTTTTACGTTCTGGTTGCCAAATCGGTAGGTAAACGTAGCCCGTACCTGACGGCTCTCCCACCGCGACTGCATTTTGAGGTTGATGTCCTGATACTGCGCCGAGCCCCGGAATTTGTTAATCCAGAAGGGGTCGTTTACGTTGACCCGGAGCGTACCTTTTCCGTCGAGTACCCGCTTCTGCACCCCAAGGCTGAATGCGCCCATCGGCTGGGTTTTGATGATACCGTACACCCCTGCTGAATTGAACCAGCCTGCCAGTTCGGCACTGAAGCCTTTACCGAGGGTGAAGTTGTTCGAGGTGTAGAGGTTGTACGTCAACACTTTCACGTTCAGGTTCGCGCCCCGGTACTCGGCGTCGATGTTGTTGTACAGCGCCGTGATGTTGTTCTGCATCATCCACCACTTCCGCACCTGAACCGGGAAGCTCAGGGTCAGGTTTACGTTCTGCTGCAAGCGCATGTTCTGGGTCATCACAAACGTGGTCGAGTCGGCGGGGTTTTGGCCGGGCACCTCGCGGAAAATCACGTCGTTGGTGCGGCTGTAGCCAAGCGTAGTCGAGAACGCGCTCTTGTACACGTGGGTCATCTCAACCGAGTGCGTCAGCTGCGGGCGCAGGTAGGGGTTACCCTCCTGATACGTGTACTTGTCGAGGTAGAACTTAAACGGGTTCAGGTCCTGGTAGCTCGGCCGGTCAATTCGGCGGCTGTACGATACGTTCAGGACGTGGTTGGTGTCGAGCTGCCGCGATACGTGTACCGTTGGGAACAGGTTGACATAATCGCGGGTAACCGTTTGGTTCAGCGTCACCGACTTACCTTCTGAGTGCGTATGCTCCATCCGAAGGCCTGCCTGCAGGTTCGTTTTCTTGTTCAGCCTGGTCGCAAAGTTGGTGTAAGCCGCGTTGATGTTTTCGTTGTACTGGAACCGGTTGGTCTGGTTGGTATTCACCACCTCGCGGTTGTCGATAATGTCGAAGTAGCGCATATCGTTGTCGGTACTAACAAGGCTGCTTTTCACCCCGGCTTCGATTTTGCCTTTCTTCGTCGGGTGTACGTAATCGGCTTTAGCGGCCCAGATATTGATTTCGGCCATCATCGGGTTACGAAACCGCTGCGCTCCCTGCACCTCCGCCCCGGCGGCATTGTAAAACCGGGTGGTCATATCGTTGAGGTTGTCAGCGTTGAAGCGTGAGTAGTCGGCGTCGGCGGTCAGTTCACGCCCTTTCCCGTTGAAATCATACTTGTAGTTGACGTTACCGGTGATGTTGTTCCAGCGATTTTCCGACCGGATGTTGGTAGTCGGCACCAGGGTTACCTCACGGTTGGCGTTGCTGATATAGCTCGTATTGATGCCGTTGGGTTGCGCCCAAAGGTTCGAGAAACCCGTCAGAACAGCGCCAACGGTGCTTTTGCGCGTCAGGTTGTAATCAAAGCCCGCCCGGAAATTGACGTTGCGTGAGAAGTTGACCCGGTACGAATTTTGGTCGAAGTACGACGTTTGCCCCTGCAACGGAATCACGCGGCTGATGTCGTTCATCTGAAACGAGCGGCCGTACCGGGCGTTCACGCTACCAAACGAGGTCATTTTGCCCTGACGGTGGTTGAGGTTGATGCTGGCGTTGGTTTTCTCGAACCGACCTACACCCGCGCCCAGAATCGCCGTGCCGTTTGTTCCGAAATTCTTGTCGCGCTTCATCTTGATGTTGATAATACCCGAATTGCCCGACGCATCGTATTTAGAACCGGGGTTCGTGATAATCTCGATTTTCTCGATGTTATCGCTCGGCGTGTTTTTCAGCAGGTTTGATACTTCCTGTACCGAGAGGTAGGTCTGCTTACCGTCGATCATCACAATAACGCCCGCCTTTCCTTTCAGCTGAATCTGATCATTCTGGCGGTCAATGGTGACACCGGGCGCCTTTTCGAGCACCTCTAGGGCCGTGTTGCCGCTCGATACGATGCTGTTTTCCACGTTAACCACCGTCCGGTCGACCTGCTGCTCGATGAACGGCTTCTTGGCAACCACCTTTACTTCGCTCAGGTTTTTCGACTCCTCGGCGAGGGTCAGCTCAGGGCCAGCCACCGACGACTGCGTGGCGTCGACAGCGAACGGTTTACTATACGTTTTGGCAAAACCCACCTGCTGCGCCCCGATCCGGTACTGACCCGGCGTTACGTTTTCGAAGGTGTACGCGCCCTTGGCATCACTGATAGCTCCCTTTACGAGTTTGGTCGAGTCAGATGCTTGTACCAGCAGCATGGTTACGAACTCAAGCGGCTGGCCAGCGGCAGTTTTTACCTGACCGTTGATGGTGTGTTTGGTTGGCGATTGTCCGAAAGCGACTATACAGGCGCTGAGGAGCAAAAGCAGAAGGGAAAGTGTAACGGATTTCATGACGATTATTGCTGTTGTTGTCCTGTTCAAGCAAGAAGTACAATGCAAAGGTAGGTAGCTGGCATTACAAAGTACCTTTTCTTACACAAGCGGTCGGATCGGGTGGATAAGCGGATTTGGGGATTTTTGGGGGCTCGGATTACGTCAGAAGTGCGGCTGATGGACGTAAAGGTCACTACAGAGATGCGCGCCCGAAACAGAAAGTTGCACGAACTGATAAAAATTCGTGCTGAACGGTAGAATACGACTTCGAAATATCTATAGAACTACTCTGATTACTGGGTAATGGTCGTTGAGTTGTTACGTTTTCCTCCCCAATTGAAGCTGATTGCGCTTCAATTGGGGAGGCTGCACCCGCTTACAACCGGATACCAACCGACCAAACGTTTACTTTGGGTCCCTGGCCATCGCGGAAAAGCATGGTAGATGGTTCGTAGCGGACAAACAGGCCGGTGTCTTCGCCCCAGGCGGCTTCGGCCGTGAGTCCCCACCGTAGCGAGGTGGTGTTGTATCCGCCGTGATTACGGGTAGTCTCACCACCGTCGGGTTTTACTTTCGTATAGCTGTCGAGCCGGATACCGGCGTACGCTCCTACCCCAAAGGTTACTCGATCAGACGGGCCAAACATGAGCAGTACCGGAATATTACCCTGAAACGTGGTCAGTTTAGTCCGTTTCAGATCGCGGTTATCGCCCACCAGCACCGACTCCTGCCGACCCGTTGCCGGGTTTACGGTTGATACCAGCCGCTGATCCCGCTCGAACATGAAGTTGTTCCAGGCAATTTCGGGCCCGACACCAATGCGGGGGCCATCGGGCCGGTTGCTCAGGGGCAGTTGCCGACGCCACGACAGGGCCACAAACCGCGACCCGAGCGGACGTAGCTGAAAGGCATCGGCTCCGGCACCACTCACGCCGTTGATACCGATATAAAAACCAAAATCTTTGATGATGCGGGGTTTGTAGGGCGCTTCGCTAGGCGACGTATGGGCGGTTTGGGCGGTCGCAGTCGTGAGCGAAGTAAGGGCGGCAGCGCAGAAGAGAAGGAATGGTTTCATGGTTTTTCAGGCGATTGTTTAGGGGTTCAGGAAAAGCTCCGAACCCGTTTTACGTTCCAGATGCAAAAGGGATGCGGGCGGGTTGCACGCTTCACAAAGAATTTAATTCGACCACGGTGACGCCGGGGGTGGCCCGGAACCCATCGACCATGATTTTGCGGTGATTGGCCCCGACGAAAACAACTACGCGTTTGGCACCCCTCTGCCGGGCCCGTTCTACGGTATTGCGCACCATATCGTCGTTTCGATTTTGCCACTGGGCCAGCATGGCCTCGACCTCTTTTTGCGGAAAGCCCGTAGCGCCAAACAGGCGGTGTGCCCCGTAGAAATTCACGATATTGAGCATTTCATCGCCCGCAGGTGAGTTGAAAAACCAGGTTGACTGACCCGCCTTTTCGGCCTGGCTCTCAGCCTGCAATAAGGTACGAACGCGATTCATCAGCGCGGTAAACCGGCGGGCCTCCGTCGAGGTACTGTCGGTCAGGTGGTCGGTCCAGGCCCGGTAAAGCGTGTCGACGCGGTCCCAGGCGGCCTGCCAGGCAAGGTCGTGTCGTTGGCTGTCCATCGCCCCCAGTTCATCAATACCAAGTGCATCCATCAGCGGAAACACCACATTATGGTATTCGCTGGAGCGATTAGTGTATAGCGAATCGGGCTCGCCCAAAATAGCGCGGTAGGCGGCTACCTCGTCGGGCCCGAACTGTGGGCGGGCCTTATCGAGCCGGTACAGGTGGTAGCGGGCGTTGGCCATATCCCGATTGAGGTACAGCACCCGCGCCAGTTTCATACGCTCCTGATGAAGTTGGGGTTGCTTACGCAGTAACCGGCGGGTTTCGCGGATAAACTGGTCCGGGTTTTTAGGCGCCGGGTAAGCCGTCTGCCGGACGTAGGCCAACCGTCGTTCTACATTGGCTTTGTTCCAGTAATTCGTCAGGGCGTCGTAGTCGGCGGCCGACAAAAACTCGCCGTACAGGGCGTCAGGCTTGAACGTGGCAATCTGCCGAATCAGACTATCGAATTTCTCAACTTGCTTTTTGCCGTAATTGTGCGACGTACCCACCATGAGTACGTCGAGGGGCTGGCCAACGGTGGTTGGTAATCTTGTAAACAGGAGAACGAGCAGGGCGAATAGCGGTTTCATACGGTTGTGTTGTGTTCGGTTGATTGATGGGACAAAGGTGCGGGAGCCCATTTCGCAGCGCTTCATCAACTCGACCAACCGGGCCGTTTTGTCGGCAAACGCCCGTTGCAGAGCCCAAGCCTGTTGGTCGGCAAAAAAAGGGCGTTGGTCGAACCGGTTTGGGCGTATGCACCCTACCGAGCACTTTTGCAGCGTAACCAAAACCGCGTACACGCTCCGCCCATGCCATGACGTTCAATCGCCAACTTAGCCGCCCCCTTCTCCGTAACCTGCTGTACCTGGGTCTATTTTTGCTACCCCTCTCGCTCGACCTCATCAACCCCAACCGCGACCGAATCGAGTTCAGCCTGTTTGGATCCACCTTTGTGCTTGTTTTTCTGCTCACGGCCTGGTTTGAGCACGTCGTAGTGCTGAACCGGTTTCTCGACAGGCAGCAGTATGTACAAACCGGGCTGGGGTCGATTTTGGCCTTGTTCTTTTTTGTTGGCGTGCGCTATCTGGTTGAGCAGCAGTTAACCCGGCTCTTGTTCGGGTCAGTCAATTACGACCCTACCGACCTGACAGCCAGTTATTATTTGAGCGATAACCGATACTACGCTTTGGCAAGCGTGGGGCTGGGTGTTCTGTTTAAGCTAATCGAAGACTGGATTGTGCTGCAACAGGAGCGCCGGGCGTTGGTAAGCGAGAAAACAACCGCCGAGCTGGCTTTCCTTAAATCGCAGATCAACCCGCACTTTCTGTTCAACACGCTCAACAATATTTACGCCCTGGCCTACACCAAGTCAGATGCCGCACCGGGGGCCATTCTGAAACTGTCGGAGCTGATGCGCTACATGCTTTACGAAAGCACGGGCGGACCGGGCGGAGATGCCTCTCCACCCCAGAAAGTAATCCTCAGCCGGGAGATTGAGTACCTACGCAACCTGGTCGATCTGGAAACTCTGCGGGTTCCCAACGCACAGGTCCAGTTTGTGGTCGATGGGAACACCGATTTATACCGCATTGAGCCAATGCTGCTTATTTCACTCGTGGAAAATGCCTTTAAACACGGCAACCTCACCGACCCCAACCACCCCCTCGTTATTCGGTTGAGTGTGCGGCAGGGGCAGTTACAGGCCGAGGTTACCAACAAAAAAGGCCATCATCAGAAAGACGCGACCGGCGGCATAGGCTTGCCCAACGTGCGCCGTCGGTTAGCTTTGTTGTACCCCAACCGGCACCAACTCCACATCCACGAAGACGCGCAGACGTTTGTCTGTCGGCTCGAAATAAGCCTGTAAGCCCCTTTTCCCTATGTTCCGTACCCTCATTGTCGACGACGAACCGCTGGCCCTCACGATCCTGAGCGATTATGTCGGCAAAGTCCCTTTTCTGACCCTTACCGGCACCACAACCAGCCCCATTGCGGCCCTGCAACGTGTACAGGCGGGCGAGGTCGATCTTATTTTGCTGGATATTCAGATGCCCGAACTCACGGGGATTCAGTTTCTGAACATCATCCGGGGCAGCCGTTGCCGGGTTATTCTGACCACGGCCTATGCCGAGTATGCCCTCGATGGGTACGAACACGATGTAGTCGATTATCTGCTCAAGCCCATTTCATTCGATCGGTTTTACCGGGCGGTGCAAAAACTGATTGCCCAGCCAAACCCCACCACACCCACCGGAGGAGGACTACCTACCGGGGCAGGGGCTGCCGTGTCGCACGCCCATGAATGGGCCGAACGCGTCTCGCCGGACCCCGACTTTATTTTTGTTAAAACCGAATACCGGCTCCAGCGCGTCGACCTGACCGACATTTTGTATGCCGAGGGGCTGAAAGATTACGTGTCGCTCTTTCTGCCACCCCCACCCGGCAAGCCCGATCCGACCCGCCTGCTGACGTTACAGACCCTCAAGCATCTGGAAGAGAAACTGCCGGTGAGCCGGTTTGTACGGGTGCACAAATCATACATTGTTGCCCTCAACCGGATCGAATCCATCGAACGCAACCGGATATACATTGGTAAGGCCGTTATTCCGGTGGGCGATACCTACCGCGATGAATTTTTCCGGCGCATCGACGGGTGAGCGGGTCGATTATCGGATAATCAGCGATCGTAAGTTTCCCGATTGGTGTTCTTTGTTTGTACTTTGTGCCCGAAGTTACTCCGCCGGTTGCCGCTCGTCTTATCGGGCATGACTCCGGCGCGCCCCCCGGCCGATAGCAAACCTGTACCTCCAGAACACCCAAACGAATGCCTGCCCCCGTCAACGAAAAACTCCTGCTTGCCACTGATTTTGTGCTTCATACCCGCCACAACGTGTTTCTGACGGGCAAAGCCGGCACGGGTAAAACCACGTTCCTGCACCAGATCAAAGGGGCGGCTGTGAAGCGATTGGCCGTTGTGGCGCCAACGGGTGTAGCCGCTATCAACGCGGGGGGTGTTACCATTCACTCGCTGTTTCAGCTGCCGTTTGGGCCACTCACGCCCGGTGCTACCACCCGCGAGGGCCGCAAATTCAACCGCGACAAAATCAGGCTGCTGCGCACCCTCGACCTCCTGATTATCGACGAAATCAGTATGGTACGGGCCGATGTGCTAGACGGAATTGATGAGGTGCTGCGCCGGTACCGCAACCCCAACGTACCGTTTGGTGGGGTCCAACTGCTCATGATCGGCGATATGCAGCAGCTACCGCCCGTAATCCGCGACGACGACTGGGCCTTGCTCCGCCCCTATTACGACACGGGCTACTTTTTCGGGAGCCGGGCCCTGCGCGAAATTCCGTACGTGAGTATCGAGCTGACCCATATTTACCGGCAAGCCGACGAGCGGTTTATCACCCTGCTCAACGCCATCCGGGAAAAAACCATCAGTTCCGCCCAGTTGGCCGACCTCAACCAACGGTACATTGCCGATTTCCGCCCGGCCGACGACGCGGGCTACATTACCCTCTCGACCCACAACAACACGGCCCAACAGATCAACAGCACCCGGCTCGCCGAACTGCCGGGGCAGGAGTACGCGTTTGAAGCCACCACCACGGGCGATTTTCCGGCTTCGGCCTACCCTACTGAGTCGGAGCTGACGCTCAAAGTGGGCGCGCAGGTGATGTTTATCAAAAACGACATCTCCCGCGAGAAACTGTACTACAACGGCAAAATTGGGCGGGTACTCCGCATTGATGAGGAAGACGGGGTGATTTATGTGGAGGGGCAGGCCGACGGCGATACTATCATGGTGACGCCTGCCGAGTGGCAAAACATTCGCTACACCCTCGACCCGGCAACCAAGGAAATTACGGCCGAGGTCATCGGCACCTTTACGCAATACCCGCTCCGGCTGGCGTGGGCCATCACGATTCACAAAAGTCAGGGCCTTACGTTTGAGCGGGCCATTATCGATGCGTCGGCGGCTTTTGCGCACGGGCAGGTGTACGTGGCCCTGAGCCGCTGCAAAACCCTCGACGGGCTGGTTCTCCGCACGCCGATTCCGTCGAGCAGCATCAAAACTGAGCAAACGCTGGAGGTTTTTCACGAACAGGTGCAGCAGCAAACGCCCACCGAGCAACACCTGCACGAGGCCAAGCGGCTCAATCAGGAAACACTGCTGGACGAGCTCTTTTCGTTTGAACATGCCAGTACGCTTCTGTACCGGTGTCGGCGCGAGGTAAACACCCACGGAGCCAGTTTCTCCGACGAACTCGCGCCCGCCCTCGAAGCGCTCGAAAACGAACTACGCCCCAAAGCCCGCGACATTGGCCGCCGGTTTGCGCAGCAACTCCCCCATTATTTTGCACAAGAACCCCTCCCCGAAGCCAACGAGGCGCTTCAGGAACGGGTACGCAAGGCGGCCGCTTACTTCGGTCCGCTACTGGCCAACGACCTGCTCCCGGCTCTCGAACAGGCCCCGACCGACTCCGACAACAAAGCCGTGCGGGAGGCTCTGCTCGACGTGATGGACGAGCTGGAGCGCGAACTGTTTGTGAAGCTGAAGTGCTTTGAGCGGTGTGCCGAGGGGTTCGATGCGCTCGGGTACCTGCAAGCCCGCAACCATGCCGAACTAGACTTCAAACCCAGTCGCAAACGGCTCGAAAAAGCTACCGAATCGGGCGGCAGCAACCGCGACGATCTGTACAAGGCCCTGGTGCGCTGGCGCGATGAAATGGCCGCCGAACATAACACCACCGGCTACATGGTGCTACCTACCAAGACCATTGTGGAACTGGTAAAAACCCGACCCAACTCGACGGCCGAGCTGCTGGCTATCAAAGGATTTGGCAAAACCAAGGTAAAGCAAATCGGCCCCGATATTATGCGGATTCTGGACGCGTACCGGAGTGGCACAGGCACAACCCGCTCAGGCACCAAACCAGCCAAAGCCGATAAAGAGCCCACGCACGAAACCACCATCCGCCTGTTACTCACCGGGTTGTCGCCCCAGGCCATTGCCGATAAACGGGGGCTGTCGCTCTCGACTATCGAAACCCACCTCACTCAGGCGATTAAAGCCGGTCAGGTGCCGGTGGAGTCGCTCGTTGCGGCCGACACCATCGACCGGATTCGGGCGTTTGTACGAGCTAACCAGGGGTTGAAAACAAGCGAAATCAGAGCTGGGCTAAACAATTCGGTGTCGTTTGGCGAAATCCGAATGGTGGTCGCGGCTGGTGTTTAGGTCTCGTTTTCGGAGGTAAGCTTAGCCCCAAGGTACTCGCGGTTCAGGCGGGTAATCACATCGAGCGGAATCGAAGCCGGGCACTCTACCGAGCAGGCACCCGTAAACGAACACGCCCCGAAGCCCTCGGCGTCCATCTGCGCCACCATGCGCTCAGCCCGTTTTTTGCGTTCGGGTTGCCCCTGTGGCAATAAGGCAAACTTGGTCACCTGCGCTCCCACAAACAGCATGGCCGACGCGTTTTTACAGGCCGCCACACAGGCCCCACAGGCAATACAGGCAGCCGCATCCATCGAAGCCTCCTGGGTTTCGCGTGGAATGGCGATCTCGTTGGCGTCGGGGGCCGAGCCCGTACCCACGGAGATGTACCCACCCGCCTGCACAATCCGGTCGAAGGCCGTGCGGTCGGTCGATAAGTCTTTGATGATCGGGAAAGCCCGCGCCCGCCAGGGTTCGACCACAATGGTGCTGTCGTCGAGAAACGAGCGCATATGCAGCATACATACCGCGCCACCCGTTTGGGGGCCGTGCGGCCGACCGTTGACGTAGAGCGAGCAGGAACCACAGATGCCCTCGCGGCAGTCGTGATCGAAAGCAATGATGTCTTCGCCCCGCCGGATAAGCGCCCCGTTGAGTACATCGAGGGTTTCCAGAAACGACATATCCGCCGAAACATCGTTCACGGCGTACGACACAAATTTGCCGGGGGTATTGGCGTTTTTCTGTCGCCAGATTCTGAGCGTAAAGTTCATCGTGTTGAGTAGCTATAGAAAGTGTGCATCGCCAGATGCAACCGCTCATGACCCCGGCCGTAGAGTACCATCGACTCAGGCCGCACGGGTATTGCCTCGCCCGAAACCACGCTCTCGGGCGAGGGACTCGGACCGGCTTGGTCCAGCCCCTGCCACTCCTCGGCCGATGAGTCGAATAGTTTTTGCCAGCGGTGCTCGCCATCGGGCAGCGCAATCAAACGGATCTCCTTCGAGAAATTCATCAGACAGAGCACGTGGGTCTCGGTATGCCAGCGGTGCAACACCAGGGTCTGATTGGCCTCGTCGGGCATGGCCCGCAAATGCCGCCGACTCAGGTGATGCAGAGCCGGCAGTTGTTTCCGAATAGCAATGAGGCACTGATAATACCGCAGTAGGGTCTGGTGCGGCTCCTGCGTAGGCAGGCTCCACTGTAGGCTGCTCTGCCGAAACGTGCTCTGGCTTTGGGGGTCGGGCATCTGACCGCCATCGTAAAAAGCCTCAAACTCTTTCTGGCGCCCCTCCTGCACGGCCCGAATAAGCGCCGGATCAGAGTGGTGCACGAAGTAGAAGAACGGATTTGTTTCGCCCCATTCCTCGCCCATAAACAGCATCGGGATAAACGGACTCACCAGCACGGCCCCGGCCATCAGTTTGAGCATGTCGAAGCTAAACAACTGACTCGACCGTTCGCCACCTTTTCGGTTGCCAACCTGATCGTGATTTTGCGAAAACACGATAAACTGATGGCCTGGGTTACGGTCGGCCCGGAGGCCAAACCGCTTTTGTCGCACCGCCGAAAACTGCCCGTCGTAGGCGTAGGCGTCAATATATGATTTGGAGAGGTGATAAATTTTCTGAAAATCGGCGTAGTAGCCGGTTCGCTCCCCGCCCCCGGTTACGCGCAGGGCGTGATGAAACTCGTCGACCCACTGCGCATCCATTCCGTAGCCCTGCTCAGCCAATGGGCTAATCACACGGGGGTCGTTGAGATCGCTCTCTACAATCAGGTAATGGGTGCGGCCGGTACTAGCCGTGAGCGCATCGACATGCTGCCGGAGTTCGCGCAGAATATGCACCGGGCCAAAGTCTTTAATCGCGTGCACGGCATCAAGCCGCAGGGCGTCGATATGAAAATCGCGCAGCCACATAAGTGCATTTTCGATCACATACCGCCGGACCCCATCGCACCAGGCATCGTCGAAATTAACGGCCTTACCCCAGGGCGTCTGGTACTGATCGGTGAGGTACGGGCCAAAGTCATCGAGGTAATTGCCCTCCGGCCCGAAATGGTTGTACACTACGTCGAGTACCACGGCCATTCCCCGGTAGTGGCAGGCATTGACCAGATGGTGCAGGGCCTTAGCCCCCCCGTAGGCATGATGCGCTGCGAAGCCCAGCACGCCATCGTAGCCCCAATTACGATTACCCGGAAACTCAGCAATCGGCATAATCTCAATCGCATTGACACCCAACGCTTTGAGGTAATCGAGTTTTTGCTCGATGCCTGCAAACGTGCCTTCGGGCGTAAACGTGCCCGTATGAATTTCGTAGATCAGGTACGACGACAGGGGCGGATTGACCCAACAGGCATCTTCCCAGTAAAACTGACGGGTATCTACCGCCTGCGAGGGGCCGTGTACCCCCTCGGGCTGCGCCAGCGAAGCCGGGTCGGGTCGGTACAGGGGCGGAGTGCCTTCGGGGCCGTGCAGCACAAACCGATAGCGGTCGCCGGGTCGGAGCTGATCGGTAGTGAGGCACCAGTACCCAAACTTTTCTTTATCGAGGGGCAGGGAATCGGGGTTTCCTTCAATGGCCAAATCGACCCAACGGGCACGGGGTGCCCACACCATAACCTGCGCCCGGCCATCGGCCAAAAAGCTCACGCCAATTTGACGGCGGTCGGTTGTTTGACCGAATAGCCATTCGTCGGCCTGTTTTTCTTCCCACCGACCACCGCCCTCGGCAACGACTTCAAGTTGCTCGTTCATAGATCAGTTTCGGTTTCAAATCAGACTCTCAATTTCTTCGACCTGCCACCAGCCCAGACCAGCGGGGGCCAGTTGTTCGACGGGAGTACCTTGGGCCAGTTGCTGCACCATACGGCTCAGGTCGGTGTGTTGCGGTTGGCCATCGGCCACATGGAAAACACCCGGTTCGTAGCGGTTTTCGCAGCGGGTAAGCAGGCAATGCCAGTCGTAGAGGCCAAACAAAGCCCAGGCGGTCACGGCCCGTATATCGGCTCCCTGCCGACGGGCCCACTCGGCCTGTTGCCAGCTTTCGGCCAGCCAACGCATCTGTTCATCGACGGTGCAGCCCAGATGAGCCTCCGTTACGGCTATAGGGCGTTGGTACCGCTCCCACGCCTGTACCAACAGATTGCCAAGACCCAGGCGTTGCTCAGGGGCGGCCCGAACCACCTCGGTATCACCGTAGCCAGTAGGTGAGTTGCGGTCGGGAAACAGGTAGCGCTCACTCGTCACGTAATGGTTGACCCCAATTACTGAGGGTGGGCAGGGATTTTCGACATGGAACCAAAGGTGCCCTTCCGTTGCCCCCGACCGGCGGAGGTAATTCCACAGCGCATGGCCGGGGGTGACGCGGCCACTCAGCAAATCCCACGCCAGCCAACGCCGTTCGTTCTCAAAATCGGCCTGATACCCAAACGCGGGCGAAGCGTGCGTGTAGCCGAGATCGTCGGTCTGCACCAGTTGGGCATCGGGCCGTACCTGCCGAATTTCGCGCATGGCCCGCACCGTGGCCCGGCACTGCCGCAGCAACAGATCGACAAACAGCCGATCCGACTGCCCGTGCGGATACCAAAATCCGTAAAGCCCCGAAAACCGGGCCGTTGTCAGCGGCTCATTGATGGGTGTGTACGCATCTACCCACGGATACCGTTCGGCTACTTGCCGGGCGTACCGGGGCAGGTGCCGTTCAAACGCCGTCTGTTCAAACGTAGCGTACCGGGGCCCGCAGCCGTGATGCACCAGCCCTACAATGGGCCGAATCCGGAGCTTGCGCAAGCGGTGCAACCGTTGGTCGGCCCAGCGCCAGTCGGGTTGGTCGGGGTGGTGCGGGGCGGTGCGTTCCCACAAGATGGGGTAGCGCAACGTACGGAGACCCAGATCGGCCAGTTTCCCCAGATCGTCGAGTCGGTCGTGATGCCCGGTTCGGACAACCTGATCGCCATACTGGTCGCCTACCCGATTGACGGTGCATTCGAGGCCACCCCACAACGCCAGTGGCTGAGCGTTGGTAGCGAAGGTCGGTACGTGTGTGTGCATAGATGTGGTCTAAAAGGGCCCGGTTGGTTGGGTGGGCGGCCGTATTTGAGCGAGCCCCCTGCCCAACCAACCGGATAACTATTTCTGGGCGGCCTGCTGGTTCACCCCACTCGTAGCAATCACCGTCAGCTTTTCGTCGGTTGCTTTCTCTTCGTTGAGCGTTTGCTCCAGTAGTTCGGCAACCTGCTGCTGCCCGGCTTGCTGCGCCAGGGTCCGGGCGGTGCCGTAGCTGGCTATTTCGTAATGCTCCATTTTCTGGGCAGCGCCAATAATGGCGGCATCGGCCAGTTCGCCATCTTCGAGCTGATCAATCAGGTCCTGTGCCTCTTCAATGAGTCCCTGCATGGCCAGGCACACCTCGCCCTCAGGCTCGATACCCAACTGCTGGGCAATCTGCTCCAGTCGTTGAAGCTGCTGCTCCGTTTCGCGCATGTGGGTGGTAAATGCCTGCCGAAGCTTGTCGTTTTGAACCCGCTCGGCCAATTGGGGCATGGCTTCCAGTGCCTGCTGTTCGGCGGAGTACAGATCCTGAATGGTGTGCTCCATGAATTCGTCCATTGTTGTCATGACGTCTTTCGATTTACGTAAGGTGAAAAAGTAAGTGCATCGAACGGTTGTAAAGCTGACTCCGAAGCCCGCCCGTTCATAGCAAACAACCGCCCACCGACGTCCAATCACACACAACCCCAATGCCCGAATGAGGCAACGGTCCGGCCTCTGCGCCGTTTTAGCAGCCGACCAACAATCGACTCCGAATGTCCAGTACGGAGCATTCCAAATACTCTATCTTGACAACTAGCTGGCTAACAAATGGTTAAACATTGTTCTGTATTTTCCTATCCCGTGGGACCGTTGGCTCAGCTAATGTCTTTTTTAGTACCGATTCACTCTATAGATCAGTTAAACAAATAGCCACCGGTTGCCACCCGGCCCCGGCGGCCTCTCTTTCCAAAAACGACGCTCAGTTTCCATACAGCCCATGGCAACGATTCCCCGTGAAAAGAGCATTGATAGTTCAATAGCTCTGATCCGCGACGGCTTTCGGTTTATCCAAAAGCGCTGCCAACACCATCATTCCGATGTGTTCAGCATCCGTTTCCTGTTCCAACCCGCCATCTACCCGACGGGCGAAGAGGGTACGCGCCTGTGTTACGACACCTCCCGGTTCGTCCGGAAAGGTGCCATCCAGCATCCCCTGCTGGGCGAACAAAGTGCCCCGACGCTCGACGATGAGCAGCACCGGCAGCGCAAACAGTTGTTCATGGCGATTCTGGCCCCTGACAGTATCCGGGTGCTCCTGAAACACATGGCCGACGGTTGGCAAACGGCTACCAAACGCTGGGCTCGTACCCACGAACCTGTGGTTCTGATGCAAGAAACCCAGCAGTTACTTTGTCGGGCAGCCTGCGATTGGGTCGGGATTCCGCTGCCCAACCGCGAGGTGGCTCGCCGAAGCCGCGACATGGCCCGGATGATTGATGCGTTTGGGGGCGTAGGGCTCCGTCACCTGCGTGGGCGGTGGGCACGCTACCAAACCGAGCGCTGGGCCCGGCATTTTGTTGAGCAGGTTCGAAAGGGCAATCAGCTGGTAGCTACCGACTCGCCCGCGCACCGGATAGCTACCCACCGCGAACCGAATGAACAGGGTAAGATGCGGCATCTGCCTGCACAACTCGCCGGGGTTGAGCTGATCAACCTGATGCGGCCCACGGTGGCTATCTCGTGGTATATCACGTTTGCAGCTCTCGCCCTGCACGAACACCCGACCTGGCGACAACGCCTACAAACCGCTACTGATACAGAATTGGGTTGGTTTGCCGACGAGGTACGCCGGAATTACCCCGTTGCGCCCATGACCGGGGCGTGGCAGGAGTTTGCCGAATATGCCCCTACCCCGTTCAATCTGACTCCGCCCGGAGGGGGCGATTATCTGGGCGGGCACCGGTACCCGGGCGAGGCCATTACCCTGGAAGCTATCAAGCTCGCGCTCCGTTTTCTGACTCGCCAGATCACCTACGAGGTGCCCCCTCAGAACCTCCACTTCAGCCTTTCGCGTAAGCCGACACACCCCCAAAGTGGCTTCGTGATGACCAACATCCGGCTCATGTCGGAAACCCGATAGGCAAGGTAAAAAGGGGGGTTATGCGGTAAGCCCCAAACGGCCGGCCCGGTCGCGGAGCAAGTCCTTATAGGCTGTTTTCATTTGGGCACTAAGAAAACTTTTATCTATCCACTCAAAACTTTCGGGGATGCGTTTTTCGAAGCGCGCAAAAATGTTACTCTGCTGCCGTTCAGTGAGGCATAGATAATTGGCAAAGGCGTGCCAGTCGCTTAGTTGAAAACGGCTCTTTCGCCCATTCATCGACAAAGCAAGTTCTTCGGAGTCAGATGGCAACAGTAACTTTGTAGCCAACAGATCGTAGGCTGGCGTAAGGGCTATAAAACCATTTTTCTGCCAAAGCGAAAAATTTTTCAAATGCATATCGGCATTGCCCGTTAGAAAGCAAAACACCGTCACCTCAAACAACGTCAGCGCATCTAATCCAGCCTGTGTACTGTGTTTCTTTACCAATCGTCCAACAAGTTCCATAGAACCCTTATACTTATCAGCGGTAATTTTTTCAGCCAACTGACAGAAATCTTCCATAGCATACTTACGGCCTTTCCTATCGCGGTCGATACGACGGGTCAGGTAAGCCAGCTCTCCCGTCTGTAGCCGAATTAACGCGTGGGGCACAGTCTCAATACCAAAGTGGGCCGCCAAATGCATAGTCAGATCTTCGACTTCGGGCATTTCCGGGTAAGGGATGTAGGGCGGCTTGAGAATAAACTGCCCCCAAAGTCCCACCAACGTCAGGCGATCTACCCCTTTCTGTCGTTGCAGATCAAGCGATAATTTTGGCTGTACGCCCGTTACGGTTACACGCTGCCGAACAATCTCTGCCGCTAGTTCATGCATTGTATCCAGCGAATACGGCAACAGAGGGACCTGTATAGTGCCAAACATTTTCCGACTGCATTTTGCATGAAAATCAGTTTCATCAACAGCCAACGGCTCGTAACAGGCTAAGCAACGTGTCATGGCTCACTGGTAACAGAAACAATACTTACAGCTCCAACACAATCGCGACAGCAGGCCAACAGCAGACCGAAACGGTCATTAGGCCGTAACTTCCAGTTCTGTTCAGCAATATCAAGTAACCACCCTTCCGGAATCAAACCATCGAAAAATGGAAACAATATCGTGCTACGATAAGGCGTACCGGCAAGTGGTAAAGTCAAACTTACAGGCATGGCACCATCACTTACCAGATAGTCGGCATCGTATGTAAACACGTATCCTTCATCGGCTTCTTTCAGTTGGCCCGCCAATATAGGCGGATTGAATACGTACACATTGGCCTGCCTCATGGTATTTCCTTTTCTGATTCGAATGAAGACCGAGTTGGCACCGGCCCCACCTCATGGTTGAATAAACCCAATACCTGATTGACTTTATCGAGACGTAAACTGGCCTTCCCCTGCTCCAGATCACGCACGAAGCGTAGCCCAACACCCGCTTTCTGAGCCAGGTCTTCCTGTGTCAGCTTAAATAGTTTTCGGCGCTCCTTTACAAAATAGCTTATTGCTGTTTTCATAATATACCCGATAAGGTATATAAAGCGACACAAGATCCGATATTATACCTCATAGGGTATAATATTAGTACATTAAACGAAACCCACCATACCCGAATAGAAAATATAGCGTATTTCCAAAAATCCAGGCAGTGCCTAAAACCACTATTTACCAATACAGAACCGGCCAAAAATAGAGTCGAGCAGGTCGTCGGTCGTGATTTCACCAGTCAGTTCGCCGAGGTGGCGCAGGGCTACGCGCAGATCCATAGCGAGCCAATCGGCGGTCACGCCCGCATCGAGGCCGTTGATTGCGCGGGCAAGCGCGTCGTCGGTAGCGGTGAGGTGTTCGAGGTGCCGGGCGTTGGTGATCAATGCACCGTCGGTCTGCACGGCCGAGTCGGTACGAACGCGCAGCGAAAGAGCGGCTTTGAGGTCGTCGATACGCTGGTCGCGGGCCGAAATCCAGATTATTTTCCCTTTTCCGGCAATATCGTCGAGGGTTTGCCGACCCGAATCAAGCGTAAGGTCGGCCTTGTTGCCCACCAACAGATAGGGCTTACCAGCTTCCTCCAGCTCGGCCATGGTCCGGCGCAGTTCGCCGGGGGTAGTCTCGGCCCCGTCGAAGAGGTACACCACCACCGAAGCCTTCTCCATCTGCTGCCGGGTGCGCTCCACACCAATAGCCTCGATGGTGTCGGTGGTGTGCCGCAGACCCGCCGTGTCGATAAGCCGGAACCGGATTCCGTCGATAAACAGTTCGTCTTCGATTACGTCGCGGGTAGTACCCGGAATATCCGACACAATCGCTTTTTCTTCGTCCAGCAAGGCGTTGAGCAGGGTCGATTTGCCCGCGTTGGGCTTACCCACAATCACCGTAGGCACGCCGTTTTTCACCGCATTTCCTACCGAAAACGACTCGATCAAGGGGTGCAGCACCCGCCGGACATCCACCATCAGGCTACGCAGTTGGTCGCGCCGGGCAAACTGGACATCCTCTTCGCCAAAATCCAGCTCCAGCTCCACCAGAGCCACAAAATCGATGAGTTGCTGCCGCAGGTCCTTTAGTTTTCGGGAGAAACCACCCCGCAGCTGACTCAGGGCCGAGCGGTGACTCGCTTCGGAGTCGGCCGCAATCAGGTCGGCCACAGCTTCGGCCTGTACCAGATCAAATTGACCGTTCAGGAAGGCCCGCTGCGTAAACTCACCGGGCCGCGCCAGCCGAACGCCCTCGCGGGTGAGCCGGGTCAGAATCTGCCGGATGATATAATCAGAACCGTGACACGAAATCTCGACTACGTCTTCTTTAGTGAACGACGTAGGCGCCCGAAATACCGTCACCAGCACCTCGTCGATGATAGTGCCGTCGGGTTGCCGGAGCGTACCGAAATGTGCCGTATGGCTCGGTTGGGTGCTCAGGTCTTTCCCCTTGAAAATTCGGTTGGTGATCTCGATAGTCCCTTCGCCCGACACCCGCACCACGGCAATCGCACCAATACCGGGGGCCGTAGCCAGTGCCGCAATGGGTTCAAATTGTTGCATAAACGTCTTCCGTTTTCAGTTTAACCCGTAGAGCTACCAGGTCCCTCTCCGGGCCCTTGGGTCCGTTGCAGGGCTTGACGTTGGCCCCCTCGCGGCAGCTAACCCAAACCTGTAAACTAAAAACTACTTGGTTATCAATTTTGGAAAAATAGGCAGCCGATTCACCACGTTGATGAGCCCCTGTTCGAGCGGCACCGCCGGCAGTCCCAGCGCATCGGCATGGGCGTCGCCCAGGAAGAAACGCATTTGAGCGGCTGCCAGGTTCCGGGCTGCCGGATTCCCACTGATGGTAACAATGGCTTCGAGCAACGATTTGGTGAGCCCCCGACCCGCTTCGGACGGAGCAAACTGTCGACGTGCGATCAATGCATCCAGATGGTAGGCCTCCCGCATATTCTGAGGTAACAGCTCATAGGCTACCCCGTTGAAATGGCCCACTACGTTGATATGGTGCAGATAGTCTTCTTCTTCCTGATCGGTCATGGAGACACCCATCTTGCGCAATCCGCGCAGCACGATGTACCCAAACGCCCCAATGGTACCCACCATATCTTCCTGACAGATAGGCGTTCCCCAGGCATCATTCCAACGACCAGTATGCCCGGCAAACCAGCGCGAAGCCGCGTGAATGAGCCGAATTTTGAGGGTGTACAAAATGGCCGACGGAGTGCCCGCTGACGATACCCAGTTTTTGGGATTGTTCACGGCAAATACCCATTCGCCGGTTTCCTGCAACCGGCGGGCCGTATCGGTTTTGATCCGTTCGGTGAGCCAGAGCACCTGCACGCCATTGGCGCCCAGATAGGTGTACGGCAACGACAGCGTCCCCAACGCCAACCCAATGGCCCCTTCGTGCTTTTTGAAAAAGGCCATTCCCCGCTGCATACGAGCCGTGTCGGCCCAGACGGGCATGGTGCCGTGATCGGCAAAAAACTGTTGTACGACAGGCAGCTGATCGGTGGGGGCCAGTTGGCTCGTATTACCCAGCCAACGCATCAGTTGGCTCACTCCCTCGCGACCGCCCTGCGCCACCACTTCGGACACGACAGCATCGGCCGGAGGGTCACCTATTTGTCGGTACCGTTCGAGCCATTCAGCGGTAAAAGCACGGGTGGGTTTTATGCGGGTGGTTGTCATACCCGGTAAACGGACTGTTGAGGAAAAGGGTTTGGAAGGGGGAGGAAGGAGGAAAGGGAAAAGGGGGGCAACGTCTGTGCAGGTGTCTGGTGAAATCATTTATCGTTTTTACCAGATAATAACCGACAGCACAACGACTTACAAAAACCAGGAACTAAAAACCAAAAACTAAACCCTTATCTGCAAGCCATCATACCCCAGCCGGATGTAGGGCGGCAGCTCTTTCTCCACCTCGCGGTGAAGGCCCATTTGGTGGCTGATGTGCGTCAGGTAGGTTCGCTCGGGGCGCACGCGCTCGACGAGGTCGATGGCTTGCTGAAGCGTAAAATGCGACAGATGTGGCTCCCGCCGGAGGGCGTCGAGCACCAGCACACGGGTACCGCGCACTTTGTCTAGCTCATCGTCGGTAATACCGTTCAGGTCGGTGAGATACGTGAAATCCCCGATTCGGAACCCATAAACCGGCAATTTATGGTGCCACACCTCAATCGGTGTAATCCGAATGCCAGCGGCTTCGAAAGGTTCGTTGGTGATTTCGTGGGTTTGTACGCGCGGCACGCCGGGGTACTTAAAATCGGCAAAGACGTAGGCAAATTCGCGCCGGAGCTGATTGAGCACCTGTTCGCGGGCGTACACCGGAATTTCTTCGCCCTGCCGGAAGTTAAACGCCCGCACCTCGTCCATACCGGCCGTATGGTCTTTGTGCTCGTGGGTAAACAGGACGGCGTCGAGCTGGGTCAGGCCCAGCCGGAGTACCTGTTGCCGCAGATCGGGGCCGGTGTCGATCAACAGGCTCTTTCCCTCCACCGCGATATGGGCCGATGTACGCAGACGCTTGTCGCGGAAGTCGAGCGACCGGCATACAGCACACGTACAACCAATCATCGGCACACCCGACGATGTGCCCGTTCCGAGGAGGGTGATGAGCATAAAGAAGGAGGAGACAGGAGGTAGTAGTGAGGAGTGAGGAGTTGCTGACGCCCAATACTGCTTACGCGTCAGCAACTCCTCACTCCTCACTACTACCTCCTAACTACTTTATTACTTATCCGTTAGCTGATTCACCACCTCTACCAACCGGTCAAAGTTGAGAGGCTTAACGAGGACATCGTTGAAACCAGCCGTTTTGAATTCTTCTTCGGTGTAATTTTTGGCGTTGCCGGTAATGGCCACAATGGGTACGTCGGCTTTGGTTTTGTCGGACAACGCCCGCACCTGCCGCACGCATTCCATACCATCCATAACGGGCATGTTAATGTCCAGCAACAGGATGTTAAAGTCTTCCTTGGCCAGAATCTGAAGCACCTGCTCGCCATTTTTGACCGAGGTGATGTCGTAATTCTGGAACTCTAAAATTTTACGAGCTAAGTTTTGAATGACAGAACTGTCTTCGGCAATCAGAACGCGCTTGGCTGACATGGGGAAACCGGAGTTGGCAATTGATTCGGTGTGAAATTACGGATAAATCGCTTAACGTAAAAAATTACGGGCGTTTAGCGGTCTCCGTTACACCCACTCCGGATGGGCAAAATTTAATGTGACGCTCACAGAAAATCAGGAAGTTATTCCGTATATTTACTATTCCAGTCGACAGATTTTAATCTGCACTATCTTCTGAAGCGCGGTGGGGCTCCGAGCAGGCGGCCCTTATCTTATCGTATTGCCCTGCTCATTCATCGTGTAACCTACCTCTCTTTCCGTATGAAACCTATGACACTCACCGGCCCCACGGGCTCATTTGAACTGGCTGTATTAGACTACGAATACAGCGATTCGCCCCGGTTTCTGGAGCGCAACGGCTTGCTGGTACACATCCGAACCCGGCACCAGAACCACGAATGGTCGCAGGCGGTACCTGTGCTCTCGACCTGGGAGCTCGAACTTCTCCGCGACTGGATGTCGTCGGTAGCGGCCCATCAGCACCAATCCCGCCGGATTACGTTTGTGGAACCCGAAATCAGTTTCAGCGATTTTTCGGGCGGTACCGATGGGTACGACTTACGGCTCAAGCTCTCGCACGAGGCTCAGCCCGGCTGGCAACCGACCGATCAGCAAGCGTTTTATCTGACTCTTTCGCCCGACTCTACGCAACTTCAGGAAGCCATTGTGACGCTCGATGAACAGTTGCAACAGTTTCCGGTTCGCGATTAATCACTGACGAGTTTTTGGCCGGTTGCCGCACGGATAAGAACCCGTGCGGCAACCGGCTATTTTTGTACACCCGGCACATACCGCTCCTGAATCACCCGGGCGTGGTGTATTGGGTGGCCAACCAGCACAAACCCTAACGCCAGAACCGAGATAGTCTGGTTGAAACAGATGCCCGTACGCTGTAGCATCCCGGCATCGAAACTCCGAAATAACGCCCGTGTCGACTGCCGTTGCAGCGCGTATTCGTCGTACAGATCGGTCAGCGACCGGCGCGACGCCTGGGCGTACTGCGCAAAATCGTCTTCTTCAAAGCCTGGCAACCGGGTTTGATCGTTGCGAGCAAACCGTAAGGCTCGGTACGCCATAATCCGCTCGGTATCAATCAGGTGCTGAACAATATCTTTGACCGTCCATTTACCGGGTGCGTACCGGTAATCGCCCAGGTTTTCGAGCGTTTGGGCAGGCAATAGCGTTTCGAGCCGGGCACCGGCCGCCAACGCATCGTTCAGTTCCCCATCAGGTGCCAGCTTAATGTACCGATCGAAGAACCCCGGCATCGGGTTAATGTGGGCTTTGGTCATAATCTTTACGCATCATACATTACACACTGTGCATTCCTCATTACCCCTTACGCGTCAGCAAAAACTCCTCAAAGGCTCTGGTCAGCGCCTGAAGCTCTTCGGCCAGGTGGCTGGTATCGCTTAATTTGAGCTTACCCTCGGCCTCGCGGGCAATGTGAGCCACCCGCGACACGCCAATAGTGCCCGCACTGCCTTTGAGCGTGTGCAGGTGACTCTTCACCGTCGGAATGTCGCCGAGCGCAAAGGCATCGTTGGCCCCGTTGACCAACTCGGTAGCCTCCGTCACAAACTCACCCATAATCTCATCCACCAGTTCCTGACCACCCAGATCGCGCAACTGCGACACAATCTCCTCATCAATCACGGGCGGCAGCGGGGCCTGTATCTGGGCAGACGATCCATATGACAATGCTTACGCTGAGTCACTATGGGGCCGTCTAAAAGCTGAATTGCTCAAAGACGGAGTATTTTTGAGTGCTGAAGATGTCCGAACCGAAGTGTTAGCCTACATTGAAGGTTACTACAATTAGGTACGTAGGCAGCCCGGTCGTCGCTGGACTACAAAAGCCCTGAACACTATGAGCAACAGTATTATACAAATAAAAAGCAGCCGTTTAATAGATTGACAATCAAAGTATACATATGTTTTAACAAAACTATAAATATGTTTTACATTTGAGAAGATCTAACCTCCTTGAACTCTGGAGAGGGAGCGTTAGATGCCATTCTTCACACAAATATTCTATCCACTAATGCAAATCATTTACACAAAAATTGCGAGAGCCTTCTTAGTAGGGCTAGCTTTAGTTATGGGTATAACTACAAGTTTTGGGAAAGCAAACGAATGTACAGGAACAGGACATTTTGATGATGGTACGCTTGCGGGTGTAGCAATAATCAAGTGGGTCGTCGAAGATACAGACTGCTGCGCACGGACATCAGGATTAGCATTAGTAACCTACGCTTACTATATAAACGGGGTGTATTCATCTACAGTATCGTACTACGTTACTATTGCTGAAGTCCAGTATGCTGCTGGCTGTAATTCATCCATTAATCCAAGCTAAACTGACTTATCATGAAAAAGTACATAATAATTAGCTGTGTTGCCCTCACATTATCAAGCTGTGGGATTACTGAGCAAGAAAACGTTTCAAGTGATAGGTTTTCTTCAGGGATAACATCGAACAAACCACTCGTAGCTGATGCGATTCCTTTAAATCTTCCGGGAGTCAACCCTTCTAATTCTAAGCTCTCTGCTGCTCAAATGAAGGTTGCTGCTTTGGAGAATGAAGCGTTACAAGAGCACTTGTCAGAAATTGCAACAATACCCATTCCTCTTGAGAATAGTCAGCCAGCTATATCTGTAGAGGAAGCCCATAAGCGGTACACTGCCTTTTTGGATCAACATAAAGGTGATAAGGTCATTCCTTTGTTTCAACAGCGCTATGCACGGGTAATGCTAAATCAGTATAACCTGTTAAATCAAACAGATTATGATTTAATCTATTACTATGTTGACCAGCTACGAATGTCTAAAACATTAGATTTCAGTACCCTTGCTAAAGGGTTATCTAAACTCAATGGTCACATTGACCAGACGCGCCTTGAACAAGAAACGCGCCTTGTACTACATGATGCAGAACAACGACTTGTATCAAATCAAAAAGCAATAGCAGCGATTAAAAATAGTCTTCAAAATAGGAAAGAAATACGTGTGAATGGGGACTTTAAAAAGGACTTTATAGTGGGAATTATGGAGCATGAAATTTCTCGCCTGGAAAATTCAACATTACCGGAGGACATTTCTAAGCTGAAACAGATACTGACTAAGCTGTAAGTTTCCATAAACTGATTATGCCAAGGCGGGGTAGTTTCGTAAGAGCTAGCCCGCCTTGAATTTATGATGAAAAGAAGGGGCTAGCCCTTTGCTTAACTCTCGCCTTTTAGAAGAAGCCCGCCGGGGTTTCGGTATGTAGACTTGGGTCGCCAAACGAAAACCTGACTAATCAAAACTTTTTGCTTAACCATCTAAAGGAAAAAGTTGACTTTTACATCAATTATGAAAGTTAGTGGAATAATCTAGCCACCAAAACCATGCAACGAACGCTACCTTCCATTCTCCTGCTCCTCTTTACCCTCACCGCTCAGGCCCAGCAGCCCACCGCGCCACCGGTTACCCTCGTAGCCGACTCGGTAGCCCTGTTCACCATCGAATGCGCGATTGGGTCATGACCTTACAAAAGAGTAATGCACAATATGCCGTGTACAGCGTCTGGTTTTTTACGCATTATACATTACACATTGTGCATTATGTTTCACCCCTTACGCGTCAGCAAAAACTCCTCAAAGGCTCTGGTCAGCGCCTGAAGCTCTTCGGCCAGGTGGCTGGTATCGCTTAATTTGAGCTTACCCTCGGCCTCGCGGGCAATGTGAGCCACCCGCGACACGCCAATAGTGCCCGCACTGCCTTTGAGCGTGTGCAGGTGACTCTTCACCGTCGGAATGTCGCCGAGCGCAAAGGCATCGTTGGCCCCGTTGACCAACTCGGTAGCCTCGGTCACAAACTCACCCATAATCTCATCCACCAGTTCCTGACCACCCAGATCGCGCAACTGCGACACAATCTCCTCATCAATCACGGGCGGCAGCGGGGCCTGTATCTGGGCCGTTTGCTGGGCAATCTGCTGTTGCCGGAGCTGTAGCTGCTGGGCCTCACGCTTGGTACTGGCGGCATCTACCAGCTCTTTCACCTTCGCAATCAGGCTCTGCGCCCGAATCGGCTTGGCAATGTAGTCATCGAGCCCCTGGCTAAGGAACCGCTCCCGGTCTTCGCGCATGGAGTAGGCCGTCATGGCTACAATGGGCGGCAGGTCGTTGCCGAATAGCTCGTGCAGGTGGCGAGTCGTTTCTACGCCGTCCATATCGGGCATCTGGATGTCCATAAAAATGACATCAAAAGGCGGTAACGGCAGCGAAGCGGTATCCGACGACGCTTCGCCCGGTTGCGCTCGTCTTCCCTTTACAATTTCAATCGCTTCGGGTCCGCTTGCGGCCGTAGTCACCAAGCACCCCGCCTTCCGCAGAATCTCGCTCGCTACTTTCCGGTTGGTAGTATTGTCGTCTACGAGCAACACCTGCGGGTGCGTAGTTTTGAAGAAATCGATGAGGGTAACCTCCGTATTTTCGCTTGCCTGCTGGGTGGGGCTGATGGCCGTTTCTTTCAGTTCGATCACAAACCAGAACGTACTCCCCTTCCCTACCATCGACTCCACGCCTACCTCGCCTTTCATCAGCAGGGCCAACTCCTTAGAAATAGCTAGCCCCAGACCCGTGCCGCCAAACGACTTGCGTGACGACTCGTCGACCTGACTGAAGGAGTTGAACAGCAACTTGATATTCTCGGGCGAAATCCCGATACCCGAGTCGCGCACATCTACCCGAATCCGGTTGAACTTCCCTTTTTTGCCCACCAGCGAAGCCGTTACGGTCACTTCGCCGTTTTCGGTAAACTTGATAGCGTTGGAGGTCAGGTTCGACAGAATCTGCAACAGGCGCGTCTGATCGGCAATCACGAACGTCGGCAGGTCGTCGGCCAGGCGGTAAGTGAGCTGGTTATTTTTCGAGGCCGCCTGCTGCCCAAACAAGGCAATTAGTTTGTCGAACACCTCCCGCAGGGCAATGGGCGCTTCGTGCAGCACCATTTTACCGGCTTCAATCTTCGAGAGGTCCAGAATATCGTTCAGAATATTCAGCAACGTTTCGCTCGACCGCTTGATGGTCCGCACGTAGTCGCGCTGTTCCACGTCGAGGGGCGTATCGTTGAGCAGGTCAATCATCCCGATTACGCCGTTCATGGGCGTCCGGATTTCGTGGCTCATATTGGCCAGAAAACGCTCTTTCACCTTGAGCGAGCGTTCGGCCTCTTCTTTAGCCTTCACCAGTTCGGCGGCCTGCCGTTTCAGTTCGGTAATATCGCGGGCCAGTACAGCCACCACCGAATGATGCCCGGCATCGTCTTTCAGCAGGAGCATGTTGAACATAAACTGCCGCTCGGTGCCGTCTTTCCGCCGGAGGGTCACCTCAAAATTGCGGAGGCTCCGGTTGCGCACCAGCCGCAACATAGCCTTGTGAATAATGCTCTTGTCGACAAAGTACTGGGTTACGTCCTGCCCGAGCACTTCTTCGGGCGTGTAGCCCATACGCTTGTACACCGACGGGCTGATCATGGTAATATGCCCGTTGCGGTCCACGCGGCAGTAAATGTCCTGGAGGTTTTCAAAAATACCCCGGAACTTCTCTTCGCTCTGCTGGGTCGCAATTTCGGCCCGCTTGCGGTTGGTAATGTCGCGCGCAATGCCTGATACCTCCTCAATCACCCCACCCGACAACAGAATCGGGTTGAGCTGGAAGTCGAGCCAGGTTTCGGCCGTGCCGGTTCCCTCACCGCCAATCCGCATTTCAAACGTTTGGGGCACCCCCCGAAACGCCTGCCGGTACTTCTCTTCCAGAACCCGGCGGTTTTCGGTCCCGATCATCCGCCAGCCCAAATTGGGCGCACTGCCCAGCATGGTCGGGCGCTCGCCCACGTTACGTTCGATGAGGCTGGTATAATTCTTGTTGAAGGAGGTCAGCTGCAAACTTTTGTTGACCGACCAGATCAGGTACGTACTACTTTCAACAATTGCGTTGAGCCGGGCCGTCTGTTTGTTCAGAGCAGCTTCGTCCTGTTTGCGGGCAATAGCCAAGGCCACCTGCCCCGAAATAAACTCCAGCAACTCCAGATCGCGGGGGCCGTAGGTACGCTCATCGGTGTACGATTTTACGCCGATAATACCCGTCACCTGCTCACCCACGCGCAGCGGAGCCGTAAGCATCACCTTCGGCTGAAGCTGCCCGTAGAGGTCAAGCTGGTGTTGGTCAGCCATTTGCCGAATATCCTTCTCGTACAGAAACAAGGCTTTATTGGCCCGGATAGCGTACTCGGTGAGGCCGTTGCCCAGTCGGCGCTTGGTAAACCGAAGGTGTCCGCCGAAGTACTCATCCACGTAATACGGGAAGTAGAGGTAACGCTTCGAGCCATCGTAGAGGGCAATAAAGAAGTTACGGGCGTCGATAATGTTACCCAGTTCCTCGTGAATTTTGCCGTACAGGTCGTCGAGGTCTCGGGTATTGATCGTCCAGTTGGCAATGCTGTAGTACAGCTTCTGGGCTTTTTCGGCCCGAATTTTGCTCGTTGTATCGTGCAGGATACAACGGAAGGCCGTCGGCCGGCCGTTGTCGTAGCGACAGTTGACGCTGCCCGACACAAAGATGGTTTTGCCGGCCTTGCTGCGGAAAACCGTTTCGAAGTAAGGCAGTTTCTCCCCGTCCTGTATCCGCCCAAGCCGTTGCATCGTCACATCGGCGTAATCGGGATGCAGGACATCGCGAAGGGTTAGGGAGGCCACCTCGTCGGAGCCGAATCCGAGCACCTCACGCCAGGCGCGGTTCACAAACATGAACTTGCCGTCGAGCGTGACGAGCTGAATCAGATCGGAGGTGTTATCGACCAGATCCTGTAGCTGCGCGTTTGAAAACGACAGTGCCGACGCGACGCGTTTTTTTGTGGTGATGTCTTCGCCAATAATGGTAAACGAAGCCAGTTCACCGGCCCTGTGATTGACGATAAACGAGTTTAAGAGTACGTTCCTGACGGCCCCACTACGGGCCAGCAGGTCGATTTCTCGCTGTTCTACGAAGCCCCCGCGCCGGAGGGCCTCCTCGAATTCTCCTTCGAGTTTGGCGCGGTCGGCGGGTGGCACAAACACATCAAAAAAATTACGACCGATGATGTCGTCGGGTTGCCATGCCGTTACGCGATAGGTGTACGGATTGGCGTAGCTAAGCGTACCGTCTTTGTCGACGGTCAGTCCAATCAAATTGAGCTGATCGACCGTCTGACGAACGTCGAACGTAGCGGGCTGCGTGGCAAGGGCGGTTTGAGTTGGCAATGTTGATGAGGGCGTGTTCACAACGAATGCTGTTGGCTGTTTGATACCTGGCTGTATGGCGGCTGTGTGGCACACACCGGTCTACCGTTTGGTATCCATGAATCATCTAAACTACAAAAAAAGACGGCTTATGCGATACTTCCCCCCCGGCAACTCGTCTTATTATCTGACTGCACGACAGTTAGGGCCGCCTGTGGGTGGCTCTGGTGTATGTTTGCAGACTCTACCCATATGAATGATGATCAAACGAATTGGCCCTCTATGCTTCATATTGTGCCTTTTTGCGGCCTGTGAACCGTACGATTTACGGCGGTTCGACTTTCCGAAGTGTCAGGCACCCGAAGCAGGCATTCGCTTCAAACAAGATCTTTTGGAAGTTGAATTCTCATTGACCAACCCGCGGGGCGACATTGGCTCCGTGGGTTGGGATTTGGGCGATGGGCGTACGCGCGTGGGCAATCCGGTGTACCACCGCTACGCAAAACCCGGCACGTACACCGTTTCCATCGTTATTGCCAACAGCTGTAACGACGTTTTTCGGACGAGCCGAACCATCACCATTCAGTAGCAGGCAACGGGTAGCAAACAGGTATGGTTTCTATGGTTGTTGCGGATGAAACACGTTTTACTCTTTCTATGGTTATTTCCGGGTTTTTGTATGGCGCAGCTCGTGAGCGATGTTCGGCTCCGCATGCCCGACCCTACCCGACTCGAAATCTGGTATAACCTCCTCGAACCCGCCGATTCGGTCTGGATCGAAGTGGAGGCCCGTTTTGGTGGGCAACTCAAACCCACGGCAGCCTACCTCTACGGCGATTACGGCCGCGATGTGCCCGTAGGACCCAACCGCCGTATCGTGTGGTACCTCTACGACGAGGGCCACCGCATCAAATCCGACGTACAGGTGCGCGTACTGGCCCGCCCCCTCGCGCTGCCGGGCCCTATTGTGCAGGAAGCCCCCGAAGCCATTGCCCTATATCCACTTCTGAACGATAAAAGCCGCTGGCCCATTGGCCCCGGCTGGGCGGCCCTGTCGGCTGTGCTGCCCGGTGTGGGCAATATGTTTGTACACCGGGGCGAAACCGGCAAGCCCAAAGTTCGGGTGGGAGCCCGGCCGCTGGTGACCGCCAGCTTTTACGGTGCCCTGCTGTACGGGCTCAATCAGCGCCGACTCGCACGGGCGTGGTACGACGAGTACACCCGCCAGAAAAACCCGACCGAAGGCGAACCCTTCTACCAAACCGCCAACACGTATCACCAACGATATTACCTGGCCACGCGAGTGGCTGCCCTAATCTGGGCTACCGACGTGACGCTCACGCTTATACGCGGCCTGCGCGACCAACGTGCGGTCCGAAAAGCCTCGACTGTATCGTGGGCACCGGGTTGGCAAAACGGGGTACTAATAGCCCAGGTACGCGCCCGGTTTTGAGGAGCATACGTGAACGTAGCTACTAAATCAAATACCACCCGTGATCCGACTTTTATTCATTCTGCTCGTTTGGCTGCCGGGCCTGGCCCTCGCCCAGTCGAAAACCGTTGAATCAGCCAGTAGTGCCTGGGTAGCAGTAGAAACCAGCCCGATGCTCCCCTGGAAAGCCCCCGAGGGGCTCGTATTTCGCGAAACCTTTACTGAAGCCAACCCCAACCGGTGGCCCGTTGGCCTGCGCGGGGGCTTTACCTACACGCCCGGCCCGGTAGGCTACCAGTTGGAACGCAGGGGGGCCGACAGCAGCCAAATGGCCCGCGCCTGGATTCAGCTCGCCAACCGGTTCGATTTGCCCCGCATTGATACATTTATGGTGCAACTCGACCTGTTGCCCCGCGCCGATACGTACCCCAACGGTGGTCTGCTATTCGGCGTGGCCGACTCACTCAATTACAGCCGGGTGTGGCTCGACGGTAAAAACCGGGTAACTGTGCAACAGATTGTCGATGGTAAACCCGACGCGGCCTCGACCACCGACCGGCTCGCCAGTGTTCGGTTTCCGATACAGAAAGGGCGTAACCGAATCACGGTATGGCGACGGGGCAACCGGCTGCATGTATTTGTCAATGACAAAGAGCTACCCGGTAGCCCGTTTCTGAACCGGGTGGTGCGGGGGAACGGCGTGGGGGTATTTGCCAAAGGCAACTGGCTCGCCTTCCGCAACCTTACGGTACGCACGCCCTGACACGCGCCCAACCGGGCTTACTCAACCGGATTACCTTTCTCGTCGATGTCGTAGGTGCGGCCGTTGCGCACAACGGTAGCCCGACCGTCGCGGAAAACGGTGATATCGTCGTAGATCGGAAAAATCATCCAGTCATTGTCGCGCCAAAGGCCCCACTTACGGCCCAAACGAGCCGGGCGCTCACCAAAGTCGCCCGTCGTTGCCAGCACCTGATCGTACTTTTTGTCAGGTTTGCTCTCTTCAACCACCGGCTTCTCGGTCGAGGTAGGTTCAGGGACCGTCCTGGGTTCACGCGCGGGCTCGTCGGTAGCCTCGCTTTCGCTGGAGGTTACCGGTTCGGAAGTTCGTTTTGCTTTTTCGCGCTTGCGTTTTGGGGCAGGCGTCTCTTCAACCTGTTCCGAACGGTCCGGGCGGTCTTCGTCGGTTTCGGTATTTTTGTTTTTCGCATTTGGCTTAATCAGCAGGTACAAAATAAGCAGTACAGATACGGCAAACACGGCGCCCCAAACACCCGCATTAGACGAGAGCGAACTCTGGGGCGGTGCCGGGGGGGGCGTTGGCGCGGGGCGCTGAGGGGGTGGTGTCGGGGGTACATACGCCCGAACAGGCTCAACAACGGGGGCTGGAGCGGGCTCGGGTTCTTTGTCCCACCAGCTCAGGTGCCGCCAATCGGTCGAGAGTATCTTTTCGGTGAGGTTGTTACCGACGGGCTCGCTCACCGACGCGTAAAAGTTGGCCGACAAGTACGCCAACACCTCTTCCGACAGCACGTTTTCGTCGGTCGGCATGGCCCGAAACAACAACCGCAGCTCCCGGGCCGTAATATGTCCCTCGTACTCATCCAGAATTGTTTTGACCCGTGCGCGCACGGCAGCCGCATCATCGGGACGGGCCGCGATCGGTCGGGCCGCGGTCGGTCGGGGCGCCGGGCCAAGGTCAGGCGCTTGAATGGGCGGAGCGGTCGGTGGGGATGCCGGCGTTTCGGGAACAGGTGGTGCCGCCGGGGGCGGGGTTACGGCCTCCGGTGCAACCGGGGCTGTTTGTTTGAGGTCGGCAATCAGTTGCGGAATCCAGCGGTCGCGCACAAAAGAATTACTCAGGCCCATCCGTTCGGCCTCGGCCACAAAATCGTCGGTCTGAGTCTGATGTAATTGGTACTGCGGTGGGGCCGACAGCGCATCTTCGAGCCGACGGCGTAGATCAGCTAGCTTTTCGAAGTTGATTTGCCGACTCACTTCGTTGACCAGTCGCCGAAAATCTTCGGCCGAAATACCCTCACGGGCCGCTTCTTCGGGCAAGCCGGTTTGCCGCCAATGGCGCTCTTTTACCTGTCCTCGCCGGAGAACAATTTCTTCCTTAATACGCTCCTGTAATGTTGCCATGTTCTTCTGGCTACAAAAGTAGCGAAGCCCCGGCATTGTTTACTCACGTTTGACACGCCCACCCGGAAACCTCCAACCTACCCAGCCAGCCTATTTTTACACAATTATGCGGAATGCTTACAACTTTACTCCCAAAAAGTGACGATGACCGGTGCCGAGGGTCAATTAATCAGGATCGCTATTCTCATTGACTCATGCGTTTTGCTACCCTGTTGCTGCTGACGCTGCTGAGTAGCTGGCTACTTCCCGGCTGTACCAGTAGCCAATCGGGCCAACCTACCTCAGGCCAGTCTAACAAGCCTACCTCAATCGGGTACGACGGAAAAACCTACCAGTTGCTGCGGTACGGCAAACCGTATTTTATCGAAGGAGCCGGCGGTATTATGTACTACGACCGGCTCAAAGCCGCGGGCGGTAACTCCATCCGAATCTGGGACGACATCGACGCGGGCCAACTGCTCGACGAAGCGCACCGGCTGGGGCTTACGGTCATGTTTGGCCTGTGGGTTGAGCGCGAAATCGAAGGCTTCGATTACGATGATCAGGCGGCTGTGGACCGGCAGTATGAACGCATCCGCAAAACCGTACTCAAATACCGCAATCACCCGGCTCTCCTGCTCTGGTGTGTGGGTAACGAGTGGGCGCAGAACGCCGACAATTTCAAGGTTTACGACGAGGTGAACCGGCTGGCCAAACTGGTGCACGACCTCGACCCCGACCATCCCGTGAGCACGGCTATCTCGCCCGACAGCAAACGGGCTATCTGGCTGGTGGCGCAGCGGTGCCCGGCGGTCGATGTCTTGTCGGTCAATGCGTACGCGCTCACGAGTCAGCTGAGCGAGTTTTTCAGCGAAGGCGGCTGGAAAGGGCCTTACATCATTTCGGAATACGGCGCTCAGGCGTATTGGGAAACCACGACTACGCCCTGGTCGGCCCCGATTGAACCCAGCAGCGACCAGAAAGCCGACTTCGTGCGTCGGTTCTACCCCGCATACATCGGTTCAAGACCGGCCAACTGCCTGGGGGCCTACCTCTTTTACTGGGGCACCAAACAGGAGGAGTCGCACACGTGGTTTAGTGTGTTTGATGACAAAGGTCGGGAAACACCCCTCGTGGGGCTTATGCAGGAGCTTTGGAGCGGCCGATCACCAGCTAACCAGGCCCCGTCGATTCGGGGATTGCTGATTGATGGCCAACCCACTACCCACCAATCTTTCGCTATCCGGTCTTTCCTGACCGGGTCACGAAAGACCGGAGACGGCCTGCACCGGGGGCAGGTGATGGCTACCGATGCCGAGGGCGACAGCCTAACGTATTTGTGGGAAATAAAGCCCCGCGCCCTCCGCACAGCCGACTACATTGGCACGCCACGCCCGGCCCTGGAAGGGCTGTTCGTGACGTCCAACCAATCGGCGGTTTCGTTTCGGCTCCCTACGCAACCGGGCGCTTACCGGCTTTTCGTCAACGTGTACGACACCCATAACCACGTAGCTACGGGTAATTTTTCGTTCGAGATCACCGGCAAACCGGCCTCAGTCGATCAGTAGCCATGTCATGCTTTCGGGGGCCATTTCGAGCGTAACGGTAGCTTCGTGCTGCCCGTTGAGTGAATACAAACGGGGCTTCCCCTCGCCCACCCGAATCCGGGCTTTTCCCATCAGGCCGGTGTAATACAAAGGCAGCTGAATAGTGCGGGTAATGGGTTCTTTGAGTGGATTAAACAAAATAGCCAGGCCCTTTTGCTTACCCGTCGGGTCGACGTGCAACATCCCATCCCAATCACGGCCGTCGGGTCGGCGGAGGTG